>JAGBQP010000124.1 GCA_017632825.1 Prevotella sp.
CTTGATAGTAGCCACACCTTTATTGATTTTAGCGGCGGGCAGCGTCTCGTCCTTGGCATATTTTACGTTTTGCCACTCGGCGGGAAGCACCAGTTTCTCCTGTGTCTTGCCGTCACAGATGTTCCAGAACTTAAAATCCTGCTCTGCTTCGCTCTCCAAGAAGTCTATCTTCTTCGTGTCCATAGGTACCGGCTGGAAGTGGAGTGCCAGACGAGCCGTTCCGCTCTCGGGCATCCAGAAGAGTGAGTCGGGTGTTAGGTCCGTCTCCTGCTCGTTGGTTTTCAGACCACTTGTAATCGTGTATTTTTTGCCATCGGGTGTCTGCAGATACGAGTTCTTGGCGAAGCGAATCCAGTTGTGAGGCGGGTAGTTGGCCGTGACGTGCAGCACGGTCTCTGTCTGCTTCAGTTCCACCTTGGTGATTTTGAACTCAGTGTTGTACGCTCCCATGAAGGCCGAGGGGTTCTCCCAAACGACCTGCTTCTTGGCTGCTGCAGTCAGCGTGACGAGGGTAAGCAGCATGGCTGATAATAATATTCTCATTATTGATATGTAGGTTTAGGTTATTATTGTCAGTGCAAAGATAACACTTCCTGCTTATATATACGACTTGTCAAGCGAGAATATTGCAGGCTCTCCACGTTTTTGAGTTTTTTAACAACGCCGTTCGTCGATTACACTGTTTTGCTCGACGAAAAATAACTCAAAGGCCGTATCTCAGCGTGCGAGAGAGGGTTACAGGCGTTTCTTTCTGCATTACCCGCACCTGTTCCCTTGTACTTGCTTCGGGTGGTATTGAGGTTGTAAGTCATTTGTAGTGTGATGCCGCGTGTCGTGTTGTGGTCGTTGCAGTCCTTGCTGGTCTCGACGCTGTGTGTACGCATCTGCCACTTTTTCAAGGTTGGTGTTAAAGAGGTCGTTGATGGTGAGACTGAGAGCTAGCGCACCACGTCTTCAGCCTCTCTGTCATCGCCCAGCAAGATACTGGCCAGATGAATCAACTCGCCGTAGTTCTGGCGGAAAAGCTCCTCAAGTATTCTCTGTTCAAGCATATCAGTCTATTCATATATGCACCCCGCTTTAGAAATACTTCTATATATAGGACACTTCAGAGCCATCGTTTTTTACGGAAACGCTAACTATTTTCTTTTTTTCTTGTTTTGACCAAGATTTTTGAGTGCAATGGTACAGATATTCCTGCTGCCGCATCAGCAAATTGTTGCAAAATCGCCGAAAGAACCGCTTATAAAAACTAAAGTATTGTACCTTTTTTACCCGAAAGTAATATGTTAGTCTCGCTGGTGTTTTTCAACCTCATATCCTTTCACGATAATCATTGGACAGGCAGGTAACTTTCTCATCTTTCCCTTTCTCTTGTTTCGGGCGTAGCTACTCTTGAAGTTGGCGGGGAAATAAAGGCCGCCTTTACCTTTCATATCTACCACACAGGCTGTTACGCAGTATTTCTTCTTGCCTTTCAGAATAACAGACTCTGACAGACTGACGCTGAGTTGTTTGCCGTTGTCAGCAGGAGTAACACGTTTGTAAATGGGTTTATTTAAGACATTCACCAGTTTCTTCCCGCGAATCTCATAGCAGTTGAAACTCAATAAGCATTCGTCATATTTACACGAGGCTATGGAAATTATCATATCGGTTAGCAGATAGTCTTTTCCATTCTTGAATATCGGACCCCATTCCACATCACCTTTATGGGTACCCACAAACCCCGTTTTACTCGCCCTAACCCACGATTTTCCAGAGAGCGTATGGGGCTTGTTTTTCTTTCCTACTACCACCTCAGCCAGTTCTATGACTTTGTCCGGAAGTGTTATCGTCAGTTCTTCGCCGCTGGCGTACATCCGATAAGGTATACTTACTGTCTGATAGGAAACATGACTGAAACTCAGTTTGTCTTTGCGTCCTTTGGGAATAGTCAAAGTAAAGTTTCCTTGTGCATCAGAGATGACACCTACGCTGGATGACTGGTCCTCGCCGTCTTCTTCTATCCCGATGCTAACGTATTCAATTCCAGCACCACGTTCGTTCACAACGCGACCTTTAACTGTGGTCTGAGCCTTTACCGGCAATACTTCTGTAAAGATAGCAAACAAAATTGCTGCGAAAAGATTCCATTTCATTTGGCTTTGCCTGTCTTCAGTTCTGATAAATTGGTGACATTTCATTAAACGGCTGCAAATGTAGTGGTATTTGCCTAATATTTACAATGATTATCCGAAAAATGAATACTATTTAACTTTAATAGTATAGAATTAACGAGTCGTTAAGATAAGTGCATTGCTCTTGTTCACGTCTTTTTTCCAAAATATGTGATCTCACTGAACATAGTGTTATTCCCTAAAAACGCTGAATCAAAATAGTTTCATTGTTTCACTGCAACAGTTTTAGGCTTACAATCGCCGTTTCTGTATAATAAAGAGGGCGATGCAGCTATTGCGGCATCGCCCTCTTCGTTAAGTGTTTTGTGTCCGTTAGAAACGGAAGTCGAGCTCGACGTCAAACATGTTGTAATTGTGCTTGTCGGGGTTAGCGATAGTACGGTCGTTAACGCGGGCATACTCCAGATTAATCTGCAGGTTCTTGGTGAAGATATAGTCGGCACCAACTTCGTACATGGTCTTCGACTGTCCCCATTCCTTAGCCTCACGATACAGGTCGTAGCGGGCCTTTACATGCATCTTGTTCTTCTGGACGGGAGCGATGCAGAGGGCATAGATACCGTCGGCCTTGTCGCTGGTGTGAGCGGCGTTCCATCCCTGATTGTGGATGTACTCTGTGCGGAAGGTCCAATCGTTGGCTGTGTATTCGCCAGAGATAGCATAGCGGTTCTTCTCGCCTACAGCGGCACGAGTGCCCGTCCATCCGAAGGCACCGATGCGCATACCCTTGACAGGCATTACCCATACGCCGCCGATGATGTCCTTGCGATTGTCCTTATCCTTCTGGTTGATACCTTCACCATTGAAAGCACCTACTTGATAATGCACCAGATTGCGGCCGTTGCTGTTCTTCAGAAAGTCACCTTGAATCTGCACACCGATATCGCGGCCATTAGAGGCGTTGCCACCGCTACGGTCAGAGAATCCTGCCAGCTTGCTGACATTCTGTGAGTAGCTCATGAAACCCTGCGTGATGGGGTGCATGGGGTTCTCGAACGTGAAGGGACGCTTGAACTGACCGGCCTTCACCTTGAAGAATTCGTACTTCTGCCACTCTCCGAAGAGGTCTACAAGGCGGATGTCGGTTGAACTCTTGTCGGGATCGTAGGTGTTACCATTGATCTGCATCTGAACCTTCCAGTAGAAATCCTCGTGAGCACGGCCTTCCAGTGCCATACGCACCAGACGCAGGTTGAAAGCGTTGCTCTCTGCTCCGTCCTTGTCGCTGGCCTGATACTGTACCATACCATAGCCGCTGAATTTAATGTTGTCATACCACTTGGCTGACTTTTCTTGTGCATTGACTGTCAATGCGAGAGCCACGAGGGCTGCTGTAAATAGTTTCTTCATTCCTTTTTTTCGTATGATTAAATTTGTCTTATTTCCGTTATTTCTTCAATAATATGCAATTGGCTTGCAAAATTACCAAAAAACTTTGGTTTTTCAAAGTATAATGCCGGAAATCTTTAAAAACGGTTTTCATTCAGAGTCGTTAGAAATATACAATAAATCTTGTGGACTTCACGTTATAATAAATGTGTTAAGTCGAAAACTGTTTCTTGCCGTACTGTTGCTGATGCCTTTTGTCTGCATAAAAGCACAGTATGATCCGTCGTTCAGTCACTATTGGGCGATGGAGACGTCGTATAATCCGGCAGCAGCAGGCAAATCGTCGCTGTTGAATGTGTCTGCTGCTTACAATATGACGATGGCAGGTTTCAAGCGTAACCCGAAAACGATGTATGTGGGCAGTGACATGCCGTTTTATGCTTTCGGTACCTATCATGGTGTAGGCGTGCAGATTTTGAACGATGCTATCGGCTTGTTTTCGCACAAGAAGTTGGCCCTGCAGTATGCTTATAAGCAGAAGCTTCTGGGCGGAACGCTCAGTGTTGGTGTGCAGGGCGGTTTGCTTAGTGAGCAGTTCGATGGATCTGACTTGGATCTTGAGGAGAACGGCGACCTTGCCTTTGCAACTGGTCAGGCTACGGGTACAGGTATCGACCTTGGTGCAGGTCTCTATTACACAAATAGTGATTGGTATGTTGGCGTTTCTGCTTTGCACCTGACGGCACCTACCGTCGAACTGGGTGAAACTAATGAATTAGCCATCTCGCGTTCATATTATTTTACGGGAGGATACAATATTAAGTTAAGAAATCCGTTTCTAACAATACACACATCTGTCTTCGGCGTTAGCGATGGCGTGGCCTACAAAGGGCAACTGACGGGACGTTTGAAGTACACTCACGATGAAAAGATGATGTATGCAGGTGTGTCTTATAGCCCTTCGAACTCCGTGACGCTGCTGCTCGGCGGCAATTTTCACGGCGTCACGTTGGGCTACAGCTACGAGGCCTACACGACAGCTATCAACATTGGTAATGGCAGTCATGAGTTGTTCGTGGGGTATCAGACAGAGTTGAACCTCTTCAAGAAAGGCCGTAATAAACACCAAAGTGTGAGAATACTGTAACACTTCGCTCATGAAGAATAAATAACGAAAAGTGATTATAGAAATATGAAAAAACTGACGATAGGACTTTGTGCTACTGCACTGCTGTTGCTGACGAGCTGCTTCGGGGGTAAGTTGGCATCGCAGCAAGGTGGCGAAGTGACAGGTTCGGGTGGCAAAGCTTTCTCCGAACCAGCACCCTATGGTATGGTGCTTGTCAAGCGTGGTCATCTGCGTATGGGTATTGAGAACCAAGACTCCCTGTGGGGCAAGGAGACTCCTGTTCGTGATATCTCGGTTGACGGTTTCTGGATGGACGATACCGAGATTACAAACTCGGAGTACAAGCAGTTTGTGAACTATGTTCGCGACAGTATCCTGCGTGAGCGTTTGGCAGACCCCAACTATGGTGGCGATGAGTCTTACAAGATTGAGGAAGACAAGAACGGAGACCCCGTTACGCCCCATCTGAATTGGAAGAAGGCGCTGCCACGTAAACCCAACGAAGACGAGCTGCGTGCCATAGAGAGTCTTTATGTTACCAACCCTGTGACGGGTGAGAAAATGCTCGATGCCTCGCAGATGAACTATCGTTACGAGGTGTACGACTATACGACGGCTGCCCTACGTCGCAATCGCTTGAATCCAGAAGAGCGTAACCTGAACACAGATGTGACCGTTGACCCTAACGAAAAGGTATGGATATCGAAGGATACAGCCTATATCGACGATGAGGGTAAAATCGTGCGTGAGACCATCAATCGCGAGCTGACTGGTCCCTGGGATTTCCTGAACACATACATTGTTAATATATACCCTGACACGACCTGCTGGGTCAATGATTTTCCCAATGCCGACAACGAGGTATATATGCGCAATTATTTCTCCAACCCTGCCTACAATGACTATCCCGTGGTAGGCGTGACATGGGAACAGGCCAATGCATTCTGTGCCTGGCGTACCGAGTATCTGCTGAAGGGACTTGGTCCCGCAGCACGCTATGTTCAGCGCTACCGTCTGCCGACTGAGGCCGAATGGGAATATGCTGCCCGCGGTAAGGATGGTACGGAATTTCCGTGGGAGAATGAAGATGTGGCAACGGGCAAGGGCTGTTTCTTTGCCAACTTCAAGCCCGATGATGGAAATTATACCAAAGATGGTAACCTGATTACGTCAAAGGTAGGTATCTATAATGCCAACACTAACGGTCTCTTTGATATGGCTGGCAATGTGGCAGAATGGACCTCTACCATCTTTACTGAGGCTGGCGTTGATGCCATGAACGATGTGAACCCGCAGTTGAAGTACAATGCTGCTAAGGAAGACCCTTATCGTCTGAAGAAGAAGTCCGTTCGAGGCGGCTCATGGAAAGATCCTGAGAGCTATATTCGTTCGGCCTGGCGAAGCAGCGAGTTCCAGAACCAGCCCCGTTCTTACATTGGTTTCCGCTGTGTGCGCAGTCTGGCTAACACTACCAGTGAGAAGCTGAAACTGAACACGGGAAAGAAATAATAATGCCGTAATAACGTAAAACGTAATATCGTATGACACAGTATAGTAAATACAACGTCGTCTATCGTCTGCAGAAGTGGATGGATAGCGTGCCCGGACAGACCTTCTTGAACTATGCATATAGCTGGGGTGCCTCTATTGTGATTCTAGGTACACTCTTTAAACTGACTCACATGGATGGTGCCGATTTCTTCCTGTTCTTAGGTATGGGAACGGAGGTATTCGTGTTCTTTATCTCTGCCTTTGACCGTCCCTTTGACAAGTCTGCCGACGGTATGGATCTGCCGACACACATAGAAAAGGGTAATGTGACTGGCGTACAGTCTGTTGGAACTGTTGCAGGCAGCGCTGAGCTACCTGAGGGAGTAGAAGGCACGGACTATCATGGTCCTGCTGTCATTGGCGGAGGTCCCACTGTTATTGGCGGTGGCGGTACCGTTATTATAGGTGGCGGTGGTGGACAGGCTGCTGCACTGACGGAAGGTGCAGAACAGGCTACTGTTGATACTGAGGCTATTGCTGCTGTGTCATCATCGGTGACCACTGTTGCTGGCGGCATTGTGACACCACCAGTACCTGTGAATCCCGAGCTGGAGGAGGCTACGAGCAACTATGTTGACGAGCTGAAGAACCTTACAGAGATGTTGCATAAGGTGTCGGAGCAGAGCGAGCGTTTGTCGCGTGATAGCGAAGAGATGGAGAATCTCAACCGTACGCTTACCGGTATCTGCAAAATCTATGAGATGCAGCTCAAGGGTGCTTCACAGCAGATTGGTACCATCGACGAGATTAACGAACAGACCAAGCGCATGGCCGACCAGATTGCTGAGCTGAACCAGATATATGCTCGTATGATTGAGGCCATGACTGTGAATATGCCGAAGGTGGGACCACAGTCCTAAAGAATCTAGATATACTAGAAAACCTAGAAAGACAATAAGAAATGGCAATTAAGAAAAGACCTGTCTCTCCCCGCCAGAAGATGATCAACCTGATGTACGTCGTGTTGATGGCGATGCTGGCATTGAACGTCTCGAACGAGGTGCTCAATGGTTTCTCGATTGTCGAGGAGAGCCTGAATCGTACGACGGGTAACTCCATCAAGGAGAACGAGGCCATCTATGAGGACTTTGAGGCACAGATGAAGGCCAATCCCAACAAGACCAAGGAGTGGTATGACAAGGCCCTTCAGGTAAAGCAGATGAGTGATTCGTTGTATAATCTCGCTGCCGACTTGAAACTTGCGATTGTTCAGGAGGCTGATGGCAAGGATGGCGATGTGAAGAATATACGAAATAAGGAAGATCAGGAACCTGCCAATCATGTCATGCTGGCTCCCGGAACTGGTCGCGGGCAATACCTCTTCAATGCTATCAACTCCTTCCGTGAGCGTATGCTGCGGATGGTTCCTGATGAGAAGCAGCGCAAGATTATTGCCAGCAATCTGACGACGGAGATTCCAAAGAACGCCCATACGATGGGCAAGAACTGGCAGGAGTATATGTTTGAGTCGATGCCCGCCGCTGCTGCCGTCACTTTGTTGTCGAAGTTGCAGAGCGACGTACGTTATGCCGAGGGCGAGGTGTTGCATACGCTGGTACAGAATATTGACGTCAAGGATATCCGCGTGAACGCTTTGGAAGCGTTTGTTATCCCTAATTCGCAGACCATCGTTCGTGGTGATAAGTTCTCGGCACATATTGTGATGGCTGCTGTCGATACTACCCAGATACCCGACATTTATATTGGTAATCAGAAGATGACGCTGCGCGATAATCTCTATGAGCGTATCTGTGGTACTACTGGTGACTTTACGCTGGCTGGACATATCGAGACCGTCAATGGCAGTGGCGATAAGATTCGTCGAGACTTCTCACAGAAGTACACCGTTGTGGACCCCTCAGCTACCGTCAGTGCCGACCTCATGAATGTGCTCTATGCAGGTTATAACAACCCTTTGAGCATCAGTGTACCGGGTGTTCCTCTTAATAAGATTTCGGCCTCGATGAGTTCCGGTACGTTGCAGCCCGTCGGCCCCGGCCGATACATTGCCCGTCCGTCGCAGGTCGGTCAGAATGTGACCATCACCGTTACCTCTACCAATACAGGACGTCCGCAGCAGATGGGCCAATTCTCTTTCCGTGTACGTAAGTTGCCTGACCCGACGGCTTATATCCCTGTTAAGGACGAGCAGGGTAATAGCGACCGCTTCAAAGGCGGTAATATGTCAAAGCAGGAACTGATGTCGGCTGAAAGCATTGGTGCCGCCATTGACGACGGTATCCTTGATATCAGTTTCAGGGTTGTATCATTCAAGGTCGTCTTCTACGACAATCTAGGTAATGCAGTGCCTATTGCCAGCGACGGCGCCCACTTCTCAGCCCGACAGAAGGAGAACTTCCGTAAGCTGACGCGTAACCGCCGTTTCTATATCTCGGAGGTCGTGGTTGTCGGTCCTGATGGCATCCAGCGTACGCTGAAGACCTCGATGGAGGTGATTGTCAAGTAGGAGAAAGGATAGAAGTAGTAAAAGGAGTAAGTAGTAAAATGTGAAGATATGAAGAGACTATTGTTCTTGTTGATGATAACAATGTTGGCTGGTGCAATGACTGCTCAGCCAAAGAGGAGTCGAGTGCAGGCAACTGTGCAGCAGGCCCAGCAGACTCAGTCTAAGAAGCAGGGCAGCTCGTCGTCAATGTCGCGCCGTATGCAGATTAGCTATCCTGTCGCCTTGGATGTGCCTGAGGATGTTGTGTGGCGTCGTGATATTTATCGCGAGATTGACCTAAATGTTGAGGCTAACTCTGGTTTGTATTATCCTGTGCAGCCTATTGACAAGCAGATGAATTTGTTTACCTATATCTTCAAACTTGCGCAGGGAGGCTATATTTCTGTATATGAGTATTCTACGGCCAATGATGGTCAAGACGATTTCTCAGAGTCGGCTAAAGTACCACTGAAGACGGTACTCACCGACCACCATATCTATTTCACGGAGAAAGATGGTAAACTGCAGGTTGACAACAGTGACATTCCCTCACAGGACGTGACTAAGTACTATCTGAAGGAGAGTGCCTATTATGACCAGGCTAACTCGTCGTTCCACATCAAGGTGCTGGCTCTCTGTCCTATTATGATTGATAAAGACTTTGGTCCAGAGCCGTTGTTCTGGGTGAAGTATTCCGATTTGGAACCGTTCCTGAGTCGGCAGTCCATCATGACATCAAATGTCAATAACGCTGCCGTCATGTCTCTTGACGACTATTTTACGCTGAATAAATATCAGGGAACAATATATAAGACCAATAATATGCTTGGCAAGACGCTTAAGCAGTTGGTTAATAGTGACGATCCGGAGATTTTGTCGGCTGAGCAAAAGCGTATCGAAGCAGAGTTGGAGGCCTTCAAAAATAATATCTTTGGCGATAAGGCCAAGCGCGACTCACTCGATAGCATTGCCAATAACCATCCGCAGAATCTGAAGGCAGCTGCCAAGGCCAAAAAGACGGCTACAGCTAAGGTGCCAAAGGCTAAGAAGGAGAAGGCAAACCGTAGCAGCTCCGCTTCGTCGGCAGCTTCGCCAGCCGCTCGTGTCAGCGTGCGTCGCCAGCGCCATTAAGCTGCCTGTGGGGTGAAGGCAGATTTCCTTGAACCGCGTGTTTGTAGACTCTTAATTGATAAAAACTGATAGATGACGGTATGAGAACAATCGATTTGCTGACCATGAAGCGGTGGATGAAGATGATGGTGCTGTCATGTGTCGTCTGCCATCTCTCTGTAAGCGAGGTGTCTGCTCAGGTGCGCATTGGCGTAAAGGGTGGATTGGAACTCACACAGATGGAGTTCAGCAGCGCTGCGCTGCGCGAGTCAAATCGTGCTGGGTTCTATGTCGGCCCACAAGTGAAATTCCAGTTGCCCGTCGTTGGCCTCGGCATAGATGTGGCTGCCCTCTATAATCGCCGTAACGTGAAGGTTGAGCACGAGAATCTTACTCAGCAGAGTCTGCTCATTCCTGCTCATATACGCTATGGTGCAAACATCGGAAATGTGTTGGGCATTTTTCTTTGTGCTGGTCCTCAGCTCAGTTTTAACATCGGCGACGATATTTTCTACTGGCGTGATGAGGAAAGCAATAATAATCAGTACAGTCTTCAGAACACCCTGCTCAGCATGAACTTTGGCGGCGGAGTTGATATCGGTCCCAATTTGGAGGCTACTATTTATTATAATGTGCCGTTGGGTAAGACGGCAGACTTTACTTGGGACCGTTTGGGTACGGAGTTGAAGAACGAGACGTGGCGGCGTGCCAAGTCCAGAATCAATGCTTGGCACATCGCTCTGACCTATTTCTTCTGATATTACATTTGTTAGCTTCTCGTAGCATCTGTCATAAATAATCGCTTCTCGTGTACGCAGACATTATTCTCCCACTTCCGCTCGATGGTTATTTTACTTATGCCGTGCCCAGCTCATTGGCTGGGTTGTGTCGTATGGGGGGCAGGGTGATGGTACCATTTGGACGCAGCAAGACCTATGTCGGGCTGGTGGCTCGCATACACAATACAAAACCGGAGGGTTATCAGGTGAAGGATATTCTGCAGGTACTGGACCGCGAGCCCATTCTGCTGCCAACTCAAATGAAGTTGTGGCAGTGGATAGCTGACTATTATATGTCGCCTATTGGCGATGTATATAAAGCCGCCCTTCCTGCTGGTTTGAAGGCCGAGGAAGGTTATAAACCCAAGACTGAGATGTATGTGCGTCTGGCAGCGCCGTTCCGTTCGGAGCAGTCCCTACACATTGCTATCGATATGTTGGCGCGTGCCCCCAAACAGCAGAGTTGTTTCTTGGACTACCTGGCCTTGTCAGGTTGGGATCAGCTATCGGCCGACAGTGCTATGACGGATAGCGGTGTTTTGCCATCAGCAGCAGAAATTACCCGCGATGAGCTGATGAACCAAGGCCATACATGGCCCATTCTCAGTCAGATTGTGAAGCGTGGGCTCCTGGAGACCTATGAAGTTGAGGTGGGACGACTGAATCATGGTGGCGAACCTCATCCAGAGCAAATCAAGCAACTCACGCCACCGCAGGAGCAGGCTTATAATGCGTGCCTGCTTTCCATGATGAAGCATCAGGTGACGCTGCTTCATGGCGTTACCTCTAGCGGTAAGACCGAAATATACATACACCTTATTCAGCGCGAAGTGGAGCAGCACCGTCAGGTGCTCTACCTGTTGCCGGAGATTGCTCTGACAGTCCAGATGATGGATCGCCTGAGGCGTGTTTTCGGCAATCGTCTGGGTATCTACCACTCCAAGTACAGCGATGCCGAACGTGTAGAAATTTGGCAGAAACAGCTCTCCGGACATCCTTATGATGTCATCCTTGGTGCCCGTAGTGCCGTATTCCTACCTTTTCAGAACCTCGGTCTTGTCATTGTTGACGAGGAGCATGAGACCAGTTATAAGCAGCAGGACCCTGCGCCCCGCTATCATGCCAGGAGTGCTGCCATCATGATGGCTCAATTGTCGAAGAGTGCGGATAGTCCTGGTACTGCGCCAGATACCCACAATCTTCCCAAAGTTCTTCTAGGCACAGCAACGCCCTCGCTCGAAAGCTACCATCATGCTAAGACGGGTAAGTACGGTTTAGTGGAGCTGAAAGAGCGTCATCAGGGAATTGAACTGCCCGCCGTAGAGGTTGTGGACATCCAGGACCTCCGACACCGCAAAATGATGAGCGGTCCTTTCTCGCCGCTGTTGCTGGCCCGTGTGCGTGAAGCCTTAGCGCGTGGAGAGCAAGCCATTCTGTTTCAGAACCGCCGCGGCTATGCACCGATGCTTGAGTGTAAACAGTGTGGTTGGGTTCCACGCTGCGAGCATTGCGATGTGTCATTGACGCTCCATCGTTCTATGAGTCAGTTGACGTGCCACTATTGTGGCGCCGTCTATCAGGTGCCGTCTGTCTGTCCCTGTTGTGGTAGTGCCGAACTGCGCACCCGGGGGTATGGTACCGAGAAGATTGAGGCAGAGGTGCGCGACATCTTCCCCGAGGCACGCATCAGCCGCATGGACCTTGATACCACCCGTTCGCGTAATGCCTATGAACGCATCATCAGTGACTTCGGTTCAGGCCGTACTAACCTCCTTATTGGTACGCAGATGATTTCCAAGGGTCTCGACTTTGAACGTGTCAGTGTCGTTGGTATCTTAGACGCTGACAGTATGATTAACCAGCCTGACTTCCGTGCCTATGAGCATGCCTTTATGATGATGGCACAGGTCAGTGGTCGTGCCGGTCGTCGCGGCAAGCGTGGCCTTGTTGTCCTGCAGACGCGCCAGCCACAGTTGCCCCTTGTCCGCCAGGTTGTCCACAACGACTATGCCGGCCTCTATCACGACCTCTGTGACGAGCGCCTCGCCTTCCGCTATCCCCCTTTCTGTCGCCTGGTCTATGTCTATCTGAAACACCGTCAGGAAAATGTTGTTGAGGGAGCCTCCTTGATGCTCGGCAGTTGGCTGCGCCAGTGGTTCGGTGCCCGTGTGCTTGGCCCCGACAAACCCGCTGTTTCTGTTGTCAAGACACTTTCTATCCGGAAACTGATGCTCAAATTGGAACCTACTCTTCATATGGCTGAAGTCCGTAAATATCTAACGCTTGCCCAGCGGCAGCTGCTGCAAGACAAACGCTATGCTTCGCTTCAGGTCTATTTTGATGTAGATCCCTTGTGATATAGTATTCGCCGACTTTTCTGTTGTATCTCCATGTGATACGATTACGTAGTAATGATAACGGTCGTGGGGAGATACAAAGAAAAACAGTCTTTTCTTTGGTATTTCGCTCAGTTTGCACTATCTTTGTCCCCCAAGAATTGTTACTATGAAAAAGAATCTGCTATGTATGCTAGCCGCTATCCTGCTGTGCGGCAAAGGGCTTCAGGCCCAGACAAAACGCTCGGATGACTTTCGGGCGAAGTATGAACTGAAGGAGGTGGTGGTGATGAGCCGCCATAATATCCGTTCGCCGTTGGCATCGGGGGGCGCTGTCCACACAAGGGTGACGCCACACCAATGGTTCACGTGGTCATCGCCAGGCAGTCAGCTGTCGTTACGTGGCGGTGTGTTGGAGACGGAGATGGGACAGTTCTTTCGCAAATGGGTCGTCAGCGAGGGTCTGCTGCCTGATAACTACCGTCCGGAGGGCGACGAGGTGTTGTTCTATGCCAACTCGCGCCAGCGCACATTTGCTACGGCGAAGTATTTCTCCGCAGGTTTCCTGCCTTTTGCCAACGTGGAGATTCTGCATAAGTACGAGGAAGACAAGATGGACCCTGTGTTCACGGCGCAGTTTACGAAGATGAACGATGGATACCGGCAGCAGGTTCTGGCTGAGATGAACGCCATGCATGGCGGACCTCAGGCGTGGATGCAGTCTGTGCAGCCTGCGCTGACCCTGGTGGAGCAGGTCATCGATATGGCACACTCGCCTGCTGCCGAGAACGACACGACGCACTTCTGGTTTGACGACACGCAGTTTAAGATAGAGAAGGGTGACGAACCGAAGATGACGGGTGGCTACAAGCTGGCCAACAGTGTGGCTGACGCGCTGGTGCTGCAGTGCTATGAGAGTGAGAGCATGGCGGTCTTCGGTCATGAGCTGAGCTTGGAGCAGTGGCGGGCCATCTGTGGCATCAAGGAGGTGTACGACGGTCTGCTCTTCACCGCCCACAGCGCTGCCGTGAACCTGGCTTATCCGCTGGTGAGCCGCATCCGCGAGGAGCTGCACCACGAGGGACGTAAGTTCACTTTCCTCTGTGGTCACGACTGCAACTTGGCCAGCATAGGAGCTGCCCTCCGCTTTGTGTACCCGGAGACTGAGCAGGCTTTGGAGCTACACACGCCCATCGGCTCGAAACTGGTGTTCGAGAAATGGAGTGACGGTAAGGAGGAATTTGTTGCCATTAACTTGGTGTACCAGTCGGTTGGTGAGTTGCAGCAGCATACGCTGCTCTCACTCGAGGTGCCGCCTGTGGTACTGCCTGTCACTGTAGAGGGGTTGATTGCCAACGACGACGGTCTCTACCGTTTGGCTGACCTTGACTCCCGTATGGACGAGGCGATGGCGGAGTATGAGGCTATCGAAGATGCCGCAGCCACTGATATCCCTGTTGTCCACCCGACTGCTACGGAGACTGCCCGTGCCTATACGCTTGCGGGCACTCTAGCTGCTGACGGTTTCCAGGGCATCGTTGTCGGGCAAGGACAGAAAACGGCGAGACGCTGAGACAACGACTTAGAACTTGAAGTCAACACCGAGTCCAATGACGTTGTTGGTGCGACTAAATGTTTCCTCGCCGTAGGTGGTTTTCTTTGTGTAGTCGCTGTAGATGGTGACGAAGTAGCCAGCGTTAAGGCGTATCTTATCTGTAACATTCCAAGCTCCGCCGAGACCAACGCTATAGCTGTCGCAGGCAAAGGATGTATCTTGCTGGTAGCCGTCGCTGAGGCCATAGTCGGTGCGCTGTCCACCCAGGCTGACGGTGAACTTATCGTTGATGTCGTACTCGGCACCGAGCAGGAATTCGTTCGTTCCACCTTCGAGCTGCTCCTGACGGTCGCCCGACATCTTGGCGTTCTTGTCGTCGAAGAAGTGGTATTCGGCTGTGGCACGAAGTCTCGGGGTAATCTCGTAACCAATGGCGAGTGACAGCAGAGCCGGCATGTCGTAGCGAGTCTTGACACCATCTTGGTAAGGCGCAGTGTAGGTACCCATAGTCTGGCCGATAGCCTGCAGTTTGGCTTGTCCCTCAGGTGTTGTTGCCATCATTTGCTTGAGGCTGGTGCCCAGGTCGGCACTGAGGAGGTTGGTCGTGTTCTCGGTCTCAATCTTTGTACGGAACTCATAGCGTGCTGCCACGGTGAGTGGTCCCTCATGGAAGTTGAGGCCAACGATGGGAGCAAAGCCCCAACCCTTCTGGTCGACATCAAGCTCGAGAGCTGCGAGTTTGCCCAGCATGGGATGGTTGTCGGCAATGACGTGCCCGCGGTAGAAACCGTCGTAGTAGTTGGCACGCAGACCGATGGCTGCCGAAAGACAATCGATAATCTTATATGTAAGGTTCAGCTGTCCTCCAAAGATGTATTGCTTGCCCTCCATCTTGGAGTCGATGGCGTACTGGTCGGGGGTGATGCCGTTCTGGCTGAGCAGTCCGGCCATCATGACATTGAACATGGGTACACCTTTGTCGTATTTCACAAAACCACCGCTTCCCACGATGCCAATCATCGTTGATAAGGCCACGCGATCTTTCTTATAACTGGCAAACAGCGCAGGTACGATGGGAGCCGAAGCCTTGCCGGGATATTTCTGTCCGAGTGCTTCGATATCGCGGTTCTGCCAAGGCTTCTGGAAGTCCAGCGACATCTGGAAACCCTCGTAACCCCATACCAGTCCGGCTGGGTTCGAGTAGGCAGCATCAATTTCGGTGGATGCACCGCGTGCCATCATGCGGTCGAAGGCAATGTGATAATTGGTGTTGGTCATCAGACCGCCGGCAGTGGCCTGTGTTGCCCAGGCTATAGCTGCCATCAGAAATAGTTTTTTAATCATGTCGATTGATTATTATAAATGAAATTCGGCTGCAAAGGTACAAAAAAATATCTTTGCAGCCGAATTGTCGGACATAAATCTGCCGAAATGGAACAATTTCTTACAAACTAATCTCGCAACCAACGCCGAGAACACGGTTGGTACGGGTGAAGTCGTCGGAAAAACCTTGCGCGGGTTGATTTTCACGTTTGTAGTGGTCGTAGTTGGTCTGGAAATAACCAGCCTTCAGCGTCAGTTTGTCGGTAGCCTTGTAATTGAAGCCAAAGCCCAGACTGTAGCTGTCCACCACGAATGACATGTCGTTCATGTACTCGTCGGAGAGTCCGTAGCGTGTCAGCTGGAATCCTCCGGAGATGGTGAGACGGTCGTTCAGGTCCCATTCAACGCCGGCCAGGTACTCGTTGCTATCGTGGTCCAGCAAATCCTGGGAGTTGTTATACCATTCGGCATCCTTGTCAAAGAAATGATGCCAACCCACGTTGACGCGAATCGGGTCAATTGGGTTCCACTGGGCACCAAGAGACAGCTGTGCGGGAGCATCTTCGTTGACCTCTTCGCCATCGCGGAACTTGTTGACAGCACCAATCTCGCTGGCTTCGAAAACGGTTGATTCGTTCTTCATACGAATCTGTGTCTTGAACTCATATTTTGCAGCAAAGTTGAAACGGCCAGCCTTGTAGTCGGCACCAATCACAGGGGCGATACCTACTGACGACTGGTTACAGAGCAGATTCACACCCTGTGAGTATTTCTGCAGAGCGTCGAGACTGCCGCGTGTGCCCTTCAGCTGTGCCTGAGTAGTCTCCAATTGTGCTTTTTGTGCAGCGAGGGTGGCTGGAACGGCAGCACCGGCCTGTTCATACTGTGCGATACCGGCATTCACCTGTGCCAGTCCTGCCTCTACCTGCGACAGTCCACCGTCGATAGTAGCGGTTGACGAGCTTAAGAAACTGCCGAAGTTGACGTAGCGGTCGTCGCCGGTGTTCACCATAATATTGCTGATTTTTGCCTTGTAGGTAGCTGTGCCGTAGAGCAGACGCAGACCGCCATAAACGGAAAAGTTGTCTGTCACCTTGTAGGCTGTACCTAATTGAAAACCGAAATAGTACTGGCGGCCCTGCATGTAGCCGTCCATGTCGTAGCCCTGAGCACCCAGAGGCTTCAGTTGGTTGGCGATGTTGCCGACAACGCTCTCGAAAGAACCCAGACCGTCAGCAAATTCGCACTTGCCGCCGCCGCCAGGTACAGAGAAGTTAAACTGCCACGACCAGTTTCCCGTATTGTAGGCAGCCTGAATAGAGGGAATACAAGGGGCATCGGCCACACCCTCGAAGGTCTTTGTTGTCTGTCCGTTGTTCTTGCGGCCTAATGCGAAGAAGGGACTTGTTGACTTAATGGTACGCGTCTGGTGTGCATATTGCCAGTTGAAACCCAAGTGAAATCCTTCGGGCAGAAATGCTACACCGGCAGGATTACTATAAACGCCGTCCAGGCCGATGGCTGCATCGCGGGCGGGGTTACGAAGGAAGTCAATGCTCTGATTTGTGTTGGTTAAGATTCCACCAGCCGTTGCGGTGGTTGTGGCGGTCAGCAGGAAGCTGGCCAGAATTGCTTGTACTTTCATGTCCTAAAAACTTGGTTTGTTGAAATTGGCTGCAAAGGTAAGCCAATTGTTCAGAAGTGGGGTGTTTGCGCCCACATTGTTAACGAAGATTAACGAAAATTGCACACAAATATGCACACTTGTGCAATTTTGTGCAGAAAATTACACAAAACAGGGTGTAAGTGTGCAAGTTTTTTACGTTTCTTCCCTTTGAGACAGTCTGGTTATTTCTTCAGTTCAGGGTAACTGATGCGCGTATGGTATGTTGTTTTCAGTTTCTCGATGAGCACGGTTTTTGCATACTGGATGTCGCGGAAAGTGATGGGGCAGTCGCGGAAGTAGCCTTCGTTCACTTGTGCGTCAATGATGTGATCCACCAGCTCGCGGATGCTTTTCTCTGTATATTCGGTCAGAGAGCGTGAAGCAGCTTCTACCGAGTCGGCCATCATCAGGATAGCTTGCTCCTTTGTGGTCGGGTTAGGACCAGGGTAGGTGAAGAGCAGGTCGTCAGCATGCTCTTCGGGGAACTCGTTCATCTGTTTTACGTAAAAATATTTGGCTTTGCCTAGTCCGTGGTGCGTACAGATGAAGTCGCGTATGACGTTTGGCAGATTATACTTTTCTGCCAGTTTGATACCCTCGGTTACGTGGCTGATAATCATCTGTGCACTCTCAACGTAGGTCAGTCCGTCGTGCGGGTTGTAGCCCGATTGGTTCTCGGTAAAATAGATGGGGTTCATAATCTTGCCGATGTCATGGTAGAGGGCGCCAGTTCTGACGAGCTGGCTCTTTGCTCCAATCTTATTGGCTATCTCAGCAGCTAAGTTGCCCACCTGAATGGAGTGCTGGAAGGTGCCAGGCGCGACCTCGCTCATACGTCGCAGCAAGTCTTTGTTCATGTCGCTGAGCTCAATCAGCGTGATGTTCGACGTGAAGCCGAAGGTCTTCTCAATAATGTAGAGCAGGGGGTATGAGCAGAAGAGCATGAGTCCGCTAATCAGCAGGTAGTTGTAGTCGCTCAAGTCGATGACGGTCATGTTGTTGGCTCTTATAAGTTCTAATGACAGGTTGGTGGTGGTGGCAACGGCTGTCACGATGATGGCAGTCCAGAAGAGCTGTGAGCGGCTACTCAGTTCGCGTAGTGTGA
Organism: Prevotella sp.; assembly: GCA_017632825.1. The sequence continues at coordinate 18,510 of JAGBQP010000124.1, forward strand.
AAATGGCAACAAGACCGGCTGTTGTCTCTACCGCCACGAATTCTAAGGGGTGCTGCAGAATGCAGGCACAGATGAGTACTAGCGTCAGATGCGCCATGAAAGCTGTTCGGGAGTCCATGAAGACGCGGATAAAGATGGGCACCATTGCGAACGGCATAATGAAGACGTGAAGCAGACTATGGCTGACCAGCAGCGAGGTGAGTACGGCAAAAAGAATGATGAGCGAGTAAATCATCGTCATCGAGCGTATCTTGTCGAAATAGTCGTTGCGGAAGATAGACAGGAATATGGTGAAAGCCACCATCAGCAGGCTGACGTAGATAATTTGTCCAAGTAGTGTCCGGCTGAGTTGCTTGTCGTCCTTATGGCGTCGTTCGCTCTCCTTCAGGTACGACTGTAACGTGTTGTAGGTCTTCTCATCGACGATACCGCCGCGGTCAATAATCTTCTGTCCGCGTTGTACGACACCAGTGGCTAGGGGGACGGTGTTCAGCAGGTCGCGGTGGCTGGCCTCGCTGCGTGCCTTGTCGTAGATGAGGTTGGCGACGATGTAGTCGTTCAGGTTACATTTCTTCAGCTGTTCCTCGTAACCGGCAATGACGGGGTCTGCAAACAGTTGTTCATAGGCTTTGACGGTGGACAGTACTTTTGTAATCGGGACGCTGATGGCGTTCTTGCCGTTCACCACGCGTATCATGGTCGTCGTGTCGCGGCTCAGCTTTTGGTAGTCGGCAGTATTCATAATGCCCAGACTATACAGTTGGTGCAGACGGTTGGCGATAATGCTGATGAAGTCTGCGGGCAAATCGGGGATGCCCTGTCCATACTCCTTGGTGAACTGTCTGATGTACTTGCTTTCCAGTTCCTGTGTGTACGTATAATATGGTTCGTAAAGCCTCAATATGCTGTCTTGCTCGGCCTTCACCACCGCGTCGCTCTTGTAAATAGGGAAGTCGAATGGCGCCGTAAAGTCGGCGTGGCGCCATGGTTTTCCTTGTTCAATTTTGATGTTCACGTCGCTGTCGCGCGGCAGTGCCACGACGATGACGACGACCGAGATGATGACTAAGGCAGCACGAATGAGGAAATCGCGCCAGTTCAGAGTGTCAGACTGCTTCAAAGTACTCATTTTTTGTCCGTATTTACGTAATTCGTAGCTATTCCGACGCGAAAATACGAAAAAAAACTGTATATATCAAAAAAAAGTAGTACTTTTGCAGAAAATTAGCAAAAGATACATGTCTGATAGAAGAGTAAGAGTGCGTTTTGCCCCCAGTCCAACAGGAGCATTACATATTGGTGGTGTGCGTACCGCCTTGTATAATTATCTTTTTGCCCGTCAGCATGGCGGCGACTTGGTGTTCCGTATTGAGGATACCGACTCCAACCGTTTCGTGCCCGGTGCTGAAGAGTATATCATCGAGTCGTTCAAATGGCTCGGTATCAAGTTTGATGAAGGTGTGTCGTTTGGTGGTGACAAAGGTCCCTATCGCCAGAGCGAGCGTCGCGACATCTACCGTCAGTACGTCAAGCAGTTGCTCGACGCCGACAAAGCTTATATTGCTTTTGATACCCCCGAGGAACTCGACGCCAAGCGTGCTGAGATTCAGAATTTCCAGTACGACTCCAAGACGCGTACCATGATGCGCAACTCGCTGACACTTCCCAAGGACGAGGTTGACCGCCTCATTGCCGAGGGTTGCCAGTATGTGGTGCGTTTCAAAATAGAATCAGGACAGGAAGTGCTCGTTGACGACCTCATTCGTGGTGAGGTGCGTGTCAAGAGCGACATCATCGACGATAAGGTACTCTATAAGAGTGCCGACGACCTGCCTACCTATCATCTGGCCAATATTGTCGATGACCATCTCATGGAGATTACTCACGTCATCCGTGGTGAGGAGTGGCTGCCTTCGGCACCTCTTCATGTACTGCTGTACGAGGCCTTCGGTTGGGCCGACACCATGCCCCGCTTTGCCCACTTGCCGCTGCTGCTCAAACCTGATGGCAAGGGCAAGCTGTCAAAACGCGACGGTGACCGCTTGGGCTTCCCGGTATTCCCTTTGGAGTGGCATGATCCCAAGACGGGCGACGTCTCACGTGGCTATCGTGAAGACGGCTACTTCCCCGAGGCTGTCATCAACTTCCTGGCGCTGCTGGGCTGGAATCCCGGTACCGAGCAGGAACTCTTTACGCTCGACGAACTGGTGCCTCTGTTTGACATCACGAAATGTTCGAAGGCTGGTGCTAAGTTCGCCTACGAGAAGGGCATCTGGTTTAACCACGAGTATATTCTCAAGAAGTCCAATGAAGAGATTGCTCAACTCTGGCTGCCCGAGGTACAACAGCACTGTCCCGACGCCACGCTGGAGCGTGTCACCGAGGTCTGCCGTATGATGAAAGACCGCGTCAGCTTCGTTAAGGAATTGTGGCCCTTGTGCTCGTTCTTCTTCGAGGCTCCTACGACTTACGACGAGAAGACAGCCAAGAAGCGCTGGAAGGAAGACTCCGCCGCCCAGCTTACCGAGCTTATTGGTGTACTGGAAGGCATCGATGACTTCTCGCTGGAAAATCAGGAGCAGATAGTCCATCAGTGGATAGAGCAGAAGGAGTATAAGCTTGGCAACATTATGAATGCATGGCGTCTCACCCTCGTTGGCGAAGGTAAGGGCCCTGGTATGTTCGACATCTCCGCTTTCTTAGGCAAGGAGGAGACCATTCGTCGCATGAAGCAGGCTATAGAGGTACTCGGATAAATCCGTTGTGCAGATTGTTTCACTTACCCCGTTGTCAATGATCTATAACCTCATTATATACATCTACCTCTTTGGCGTCGCTGTTTATAGCCTCTTCAATAAGAAGGTACGTACGATGTGGCGCGGCGAGCGTGCTGCCTTTGACGTGCTCAAGGCTAAGGTCGATCCAGCGGCCAAGTACGTATGGTTCCATGCAGCCTCGTTAGGCGAGTTCGAACAGGGCCGTCCTCTTATGGAGAGCTTGCGCCGTGAGCATCCTGAGTACAAGATTTTGCTCACGTTCTTTTCACCTTCCGGCTACGAGGTGCGCAAGAACTATGCCGGTGCCGACATCATCTGCTACCTGCCACTCGATACCCCTATCAACGCCTTGCGTTTCCTCCGTTTGGTGCGTCCCGTCATGGCGTTCTTCATCAAGTACGAGTTCTGGTATAACTACCTGCACATTCTGAAGCACCGTCATGTACCCGTCTATAGCGTCTCCAGCATCTTCCGCCCCGATCAGGTGTTCTTCCGCTGGTACGGCTGCCAGTATGGCCGGGTACTCAACTGCTTTACCCATTTCTTCGTACAGAATGAGCAGAGTCGCCAGCTGCTTGCGCAGATCGGTATTTGCTGTGCGACGGTGACGGGCGATACCCGCTTCGATCGCGTGTTGCAAATCAAGGAGCAGGCCAAACACCTGCCCGTTGTTGAGGCTTTTCTGGGGCAGGACCGTCCCAAGGTGTTCGTGGCAGGCTCTTCGTGGCCGCCCGACGAGGAAATCTTTATCCGCTACTTCAACGAGCATCCCGAGTGGAAGCTCATCATAGCCCCCCACGTCATTGGTGAGGACCATCTCAAGCAGATAGAAACACTGTTAGCTGGTCGTCGGGTCGTACGTTATACCGAGGCAGAGAAAAATCTCAACTCTCAACTCTCTGTTCTTAACTCAAGTGATGTTCTTATCATTGACTGCTTCGGTCTGCTCAGCAGCATCTACCATTATGGCGATGTAGCTTACGTAGGCGGCGGTTTCGGTGTGGGCATTCACAACCTGCTGGAGGCAGCAGTCTGGGAGGTGCCCGTATTCTTTGGACCTAACAATCAGAAGTTCCAGGAAGCACAGAGTCTCAAACAGAGTGGTGGCTTTGAGATTAGCAGTTACGAGCAGTTTGCTGCCTACATGAGCCGCTTTGCTACCGATGAAGACTACCTCCATTCCGAGGGAGTGAAGGCTGGCCAGTTCGTCAAGAGCCTTGCCGGTGCAACCGATATGATTCTCTCGCAAATTACCTTATAATATAACGCAATACGAATACCAACTTAATAAAACGAAACAACAATGACTAAGAAATTTTTGATTCTGGCAGTCGTGGCAGTCGCCCTGATGGGTGCCGCCCGTTTCGATGGAGCCGTCACCAAGGAGAATGGTGTTACGGTTGTTAACACCACCACCGTTTGTCCCGATGTCGAGGGCTATGCAGGTGCCGTTCCTGTAAAAATCTATATTCGTAAGAATAAGATTGAGAAGATTGAGATTCTGAAGAATCAGGAGACACCCAAGTACATGGTAAAGGTCAAGAAAGCCCTGCTTAATGCCTGGGACGGACTGACCGTCAAGGAGGCGAAGGCCAAGAAGGTTGATGCCGTCACTGGTGCTACCTTCTCTTCGCAGGCCATTATTGATAATGTCCAGAAAGGACTGGCACACTACGAGAAAAACAAGAAGTGAGCTAGCAGAAATCAATAAAAAAGAGGAGTGAACCATTGTTCACTCCTCTTTTTTGTATTTGTACCTTTATTGTTTACTGATTCTCCTGCTGTTCTTTCAGGTAATATTTTGAATACTCTACATAGTGCTTGGCGTTGTCCGTCTGTCCCGGTCTGACGGGCTTGATGTACTTTGCCGGTACACCGCCCCATATCTCGCCAGCAGGAATCTTCGTGTTCTGCAGCACCAGGGCGCCAGCTGCCACGATTGCTCCTTCGCCCACTTCGCAACCATCGAGCAGGGTAGAGCCCATACCTATCAGCGCATGGTCGTGGATGGTGCAGGCATGCACCGTCACGTTGTGGCCTATGGTCACGAAATTGCCTATGTGAGTCGGCCCCGTCTCGTAGGTCACGTGTACACAGCTGCCGTCC
>JAGBQP010000125.1 GCA_017632825.1 Prevotella sp.
ATGGCCAGCGACTTTCTGAAGAACCGCTCGCAGTACAGCAAATTTACAGAGATTGTAGAGCGCGCCAACGTGATGAAAGTGCTATCCTCATACGGACACTTAACATGTTTCGTTCCTTCAGACAGCGCAGTGAATGTCTATCTGCGGGGGCGCGGCCTGACAAGTGTATCGCAACTCTCCGATGCAGACTGCGACACGATAGCCCGCACACATATAGTGAATAACATGTACACCACGATGGAAATGACGCAGGACCGTCTGGCCACCTGTAATATGCTGGGGCGCTACCTGGCCACCTCACAGGGTTTCGACAGCGACAGCAATGCCGTTGTATTCCTCCAGGGCTCAGCACACATCATCTTTGAGTTGAAGGACGACTCTGTGGAAAATGGTATCATGCAGCCTGTCGATATGGTTATTGAAAAGTCAAACAGCTATATTGCCGACATCCTGCGAGAACATGCCGGAACAAGCGAGTCACCATTCGAGACCTTCTACAATGCCCTGGTAGCCACTGATGTCATCAGCCAGATGGCCCTTGTAGAAGATGAGAACTACGATAAGGATGCGTAATCCAAATACTACTACACCTCCGACTTCTGGAAGGAAGTGGCATGGGTTCCCGACCAGAAACTCTATGGCTACACGGTCTTTGTTGAGCCCGACGAGGTGCTGCAGCAGAAGTACGGCATTGCCAAAGGCGACATCCGTGCCCTCTATGACCTGGCATGCAGCATATATGACAAGGTCTATCCCAAAGATGTCAGCAAGGAAGGTCATAGCTTTGAGAACCTCACGGACAGCATCAACCCACTGAAACGCTTCATGCAGTATCACGTGGTGACCCGCTATACCGCCGGTACCGCAGATTTGACACCGATGGATGTCAATATCGGTGTCGTGCAGGGGGCATTCGGTTTTGATGAGACACTCATCAATCCCATAGAGTGGTTCCATACACTGTTGCCTCATACCCTGGTAAAGATTGAGAAAGCGACCGTGACGGCATGGCTTGGCAACGCCAAAAAGGGTGAACGCTACATCAACCGTCGCTACGACAATCAATACAAAATAGAGGGTATCCATGTGGACCCGACCATCGAGGCAAACTTCGACCATGATGCCCTGAACGGCCACATGTTCTTTGTTGATGACCTTGTCGTTTTCAGCGACGAGGTTCAAAACAAGGTTCAGAACATGCGAATCCGACTCGATTTCTCAAGTGTATTCCCCGAAGTGATGTCCAATCACCTGCGTTTTGAGGGCGATCCGACACAGGATGACAACTCCGGTGTACCTGACGATGCCTCAACGCCCAAGAACGGCCGCAACTTCTACTTCCCCATGGGTTATCTGGACGGTGTAACGTTCTCAAACTGCTATGTTGTACTGCGCCGACCACACATCAACTTCTGGTCGTGGCAGGGCGACGAATGGAACCTCTTCGGCGACTATGACTTCGAGTTCCGCATACCGCCCGTACCCTACAGCGGCGACTGGCAGGTACGTCTGGGTTTCTGTGCCCTCCCCACCCGAGGCGTGGCGCAAGTGTATTTCGACGGTGTGCCACAAGGTATTCCACTCGATATGACGCAGTTCCTCGACGACGAAGCCTTCCTGGGTGACCGTTTCGTATTCGACGAGGGGCCTACCAACTATGACGAGATGACCGATGAAGAAAAGGCGGCCGAGCAGAAAGTGCTCAAGAATCTTGGTGCCTACCGCGCACCGCGCTCCCTGTTCCACTTCAGTACATCGGCCAAGAACTTCTTCGTTGGTAACTACCGCACACACCGCCGTGTGCTATGCCAAACCTACATGGATGCGAACAAGGATCACTACGTGCGCTTCCGTGTGGCCAGCGACGGTAAGC
>JAGBQP010000126.1 GCA_017632825.1 Prevotella sp.
GTGCAGGCCCAGCTTCGGTGCGTCGAATGCGTCGGCGCGTACGATACCGCCAGTATAGTTTTCTTCGGGATTAATTGTTCTGTAGGTACGCAGGGCAGCAGGCACCTTACCATTCTCGTCGCCCAACTGGGGCCATCCGTCAATCCAGCGGACAGGCGAGATGGTGAGCACACGGCCCACGCCGTTGCGGTCCTGGAACATGATGCCGTACCAGTCGCCCTCCTCGGTATCGACGATGGTGCCCTGTGCCAGATAGCCAAATCCGCCGAAGTCAGACTCCAGAATAGTGTTCTTCTCCCAGGTGCCGTTCAGGTCCTTCGTGCGGTAGCACACCTCGCGGCGATGACGACCGGGCGCATAGACATGTGATATGAGCTGTGCGTAGTAAGTGCCGTTGTGCTTGATGACACGTGTGCCCTCCAACAGACCGCGCTCGTCGGCCTCACGCTGGAAGTAGTGACGCAGCGAGCCCTCGACGACGCCTTTCAGGTCGCGTGTCAACTGGCACATCTCGCCTGTACCGAAGAAGACATACGGTGTGCCGTCGTCGTCGAAGAACAGCGTGGCATCGTGGAAGTGACGCAGGCGCGAGTGAATGGTCCAAGGACCTTCGGCCTTCGGTGCGGTGAATATATAGGTATCGCCCATTGAGCCGGCCTCGTTAGGTGCGAGCAGCGCCCAGAACTTGCCGTCATGATACTTCAGCGACGTTGCCCACTGGCCGCGGCCATAGACGGTACCGACGCCCTCGCCCTTCTGCTCTTCGAGTGGCAGCGAGAAGGCTAAATCGTACTTCGGCGAGTCGGTCAGTTTGTCGAAGATATAGCCCACAGTCTCCCAATGTTCCAGGTCTTTCGATGCCATGACGGGCGCACCAGGCATGAGATGCATGGTTGTGCTAACGAGATAGAATGTATCGCCTACGCGGATAACATCGGGATCGGGCACGTCAGCCCACAGCATTGGATTCTTGATAGTTGCTTGAGCGCCACCTCCCATCAGGAGCACAGCAGCCAAGGTGAGTAACAGTTTCTTCATTGTTTCGGGTTTTTGGTTTTAATGATGGCGCAAAGGTAATAAAAAGAATCCAAACCTCCAAGGTCTGAACGTATCGTTTCCATTCTTTTTTGTCTCAACAACACCTCACATACACCCATGACCACCCCGAAACGCCCGTACACAAAGCGTTTGAGCCACGTGAGGTGTTGTCCCGACACCTCACATAGACCTCACATAAAGCAGGCGGGGCGACCGCAATGGTCACCCCGCCCTTGGGTTATCTTGGTATTGTGATTATAGTTACTTAATCACGACCTTGATTTTTCGGCTTTTAGCTTACTTAATCACGACCTTCTTGTTGTTCTTGATGTACAGGCCCTTTGAAGGAGCTGCAACGCGACGACCCTGGAGGTCATAGAAGACAGCGCTGTTCGTGGTCTTTACAGTCTCGATGCCTGTCTGGAACTTCTGCAGCTCCTGAGCGTAGTCAACGCCCTCAGCAGGACCGACAAGCGTCAGTTCAGCCTTACCGAAGAGGTACTGAGAGTCACCTCTCATGGCGATACCAAAGGTCAACTTACCATCAGTAACAGTAACCTCGAGCTTGTGTGCACCACTCATGCTATACTGACCAGCATGGAAGCAAGTCAATGTAGTAGCATAGTTCACGTCGCGGTCTTCCGTTTCACCTTCCTCAACAGCAGGAGTGTCAGAAGTCTTGGCATATACGAAGCTGTTAATCTCCTTAGGATCATCGCCACCTCCATTATTCAGCCATTCAGAGCCGTAGATGGTTATATTGTAAACACCAGCGGGCAGGTCGGTGACAGTCTGCTCAACGTTGAAGTTGCCATACCATGTGGTGAAAGCGCAATCCTCAGGCAGTCCGTCTATGTTACGGGCACTACCCCAAGTCGTCCATAAGCCAGGATTATTAGCAAGATTAGAAGTCCAACCAGGAACATTCTCAGCATTGAAGCCCTTATGACCACCATCCTTAGCATAGAAGTTCGGGTTCTTGACGAATACTGTCATGTCAGGACCACTCTTAGTGACATTGCCCTCCTCGTCCTCAGTCTGAGAGAACAGACTAGCATCACCAGCAGCCAGTTTCTCATAAACCTTGGTTGTGATAGTGTTCTTGATGTACTGGGCCAATTCGTCATCATCAGTATAAGCATTATCAACAGCAACAACCAGCTCATCGTCGTCAGCAGCACCGAAATTAGCCTTCAGTGACTCTGCACCCAAACGGAGACGCTCAACGAGAACCTTGAGACCACAATTACCGTTATCAGAAGGACCTGTGGTGAACATGTCATTACCAAGCTTCACATTGCTGTCAAGTTCTGCATTAGCATCAGCCAGCTGTTTGTCATCGGTCAGGACTTTACCCTGATACTTCTCGAAGAGAGTCTTCAGTACTGCATAGAGAGGAACTGCTGCAAACTTCTCGTTTTCTGCAACAATTGTTTCAAGTTTCGAGATATTATCGTCGTACTTCTTGCAGCTGTTGTAGTGCTGAGTCTGAGCCTCGTTCTTACCGCTCAGGTCATCGAGAGCAGCCTGAACCTCGCTCGGCTTGGTGTAGTTAATAGCCTCAACATCGTACTTTTCAACAGCAGCCTTCAGCTCTGCATAGGCATCACCCTGGAAACGGGCATCCTCACTATTCTCGAGAACCACCTTTGCAGCATCAAGTGCGCGCTGCAACTTGCCGTCAACGGCAGGCTCTCCAATGCTGAATGTCAGCTCAACAGGAGAATCCTCGTACTCCTGCTCGTCATTCTTAGCATAAACCTTAGTCACATTGATCTTGTGCTTACCCTCAGCCAGAGCAGCTGCACTCGGAGCACGCATCAGTTTGACCACAGCCTCGTTTTCTGCATCGGGAACAACAGTCAAAGCCTCAGAACCGTCGAGCTTAGCAACCATCTTAGAAGCCTTGACGGGCTTGTCGAAGGTCAGAGTGAATGTCTTAGTAGAAGCGGGCAGGCAGAATGAACCTTCCTCAGGATCGCTGTCTTCCAAATCAGGGCTGAGCCAGCTGCTAGGCAGAATGCTAATCTCACCATCATACTCAGAATCCTGCTCGAAGTTCTCAACAGCGTTACCCAGGTTATCACCACGGGTGTAAAGCAGACGATACTTAGCGTCTTCAGGGTTGGTGAATGTTACAACAACCTTTGCACCGTCAGCAATTGTGCCATAGTCCTCACTAAAGAAGGCATAGAGTGAGCCATCTCTGTCGTATTCAACGGCATCAACGGGAACCTCAACGCCGTCAACAGTAATCTTAACGGCAGCCTGACCGATAGCCTCGGGCAGAACGGCACGTCTCTTCTTACCTACGATAGACTTAACCAGGTCAGGCATGTTGGTATATTCTGTGAACAGAATCTGGAAACCACCAACCTCGTCGTTTCTGACATCATTCAAGAGGCTACCCTTTTGAACGACAATATTATCAAAGTAATAGACGTTGGCATCTGCAACTTCGTTCATGTTAAAGGTAATAGAGCCGAAAGGCTTGGCTTCCGTAGACATGTCATTAGAAATTAGGACATTATCATTACTGAACTTCTGCCACGCAGTAGTGAAATTGATGTCGCCAATCATACTACTCGTGATATAGGAACCACCACCATCACCCTCACCGGGGTTGATCATGTGAGCCTGGGTAGAAGTCTTTGCATCAGCGTCGGCACGATAGTCAAACTCGACCTTAATTCTCGTTCCTGCTGGAAGTGTTTCATTACATGCAATCCAGAACTGAGTATCCCATTCATGTTCTACCTTAGCAACAGAAGCTGCTTTCACAGCACGACTTCCATCTACACCAGCACCATCTTCAATGACTGCATGAGGAGCAATAACTCCATCATCATAAGGATAGGTACGAAGATAGAAATTGCTAACATCTTCACCCTCTGCGTCACCGTTATTAATCAGATCTGTCCACTTGAAGTTCTCTGAAAGTACGGTCGGAGTAGCGGGCTTGTCACCATAAATCTCAAAGACGATGTCCTTGAAATAGAAGTTGTTTTCATCGCCAAAACCGAGGTTAATAGCAAAGCTATAGAAACCATCGTTCTTACCCTGATCGGAAGAAAGGGTGATTTCACCCGTATCAAAATCCTCCCAAGAGTCAGTAAAGGTAATCTTACCGA
>JAGBQP010000127.1 GCA_017632825.1 Prevotella sp.
CTGGCGAGCTGATGCTGCGCTTCATCCGCAACACCTACGATTTCAATGTTGGTATTCAGGTGGTTCCTCAGAGTTCTGAGTACACACAGCGCTATCTGGGCGTTGACACAGTCGTGAACCGTACTGTCACTAACTGGAGTCCTACAGCTAACTTCCGCTGGCGCTTCTCACAGCAGGGTAACCTCCAGTTCCAGTATCGTGGTAGCACCAGTCAGCCGTCTATCGACCAGCTGCTCGTTATCAACGACGATACCAACCCGCTGAATAAGACAACGGGTAACCCCGACCTGAAGCCTTCGTTCACCCAGAGCTTCAACCTGCGCTTCAACAACTTCATCATGAACCACCAACGCTTCATCAATGCTAACGTTAACTTCTCGACGACAGCTAACAGCATCTCAAACAAGGTGAGCTACGATCCTAAGACTGGTGGTCAGACCTCACGTCCTGAGAACATCAACGGTAACTGGAACGTAGGCGGTAACATCATGTGGAGCTCTGCTATTGACTCACTGGGTTACTTCAGCTACAATGTCTCTCTGAACGACAACTTCAACAATCGTGTCAGCTACCTCTCTCAGATGGGCGAATCTGTGAAGAACATCACGAAGCAGAATATCATCGGTGGCCGTCTCGGACTGAGCTTCCGTAACGACTGGCTGGAGGTTGAACTGAATGGTTCGGTTAACTACAACCAGACCGACAACAAGCTGCAGCCACAGTCAAACCTCGACACATGGACTTACGCCTACGGCTTTAACACCACGCTGACCATGCCTTGGGGAACACAGATTGCTACCGACATGGGTATGAACAGCCGTCGCGGTTTCAGCGATGCTTCTATGAATACCAACGAACTCATCTGGAATGCTCAGATTTCTCAGGGCTTCCTCCAGGGTAAGCCGCTGACACTCTCGCTGCAGTTCTATGACATTCTGCACCAGCAGTCAAACTTCTCGCGTACGATTTCTGCTATGTCTCGTACCGATAATGAGTACAACGCCATCACCAGCTATGCAATGCTCCACCTCATCTACCGCATTAACCTTTTCGGTACCCGCGAGGCTCGTCGTGGCATGCGCATGGGCATGGGTATGGGCATGGGTATGGGCGGCTTCGGCGGCGGTATGCCTATGGGCGGTGGTAACAACCGCGGTGGTAATCGTGGCGGTAACCGTGGTGGCAATCGTGGCGGTGGCTTCGGCGGCGGCTTCGGTGGCGGAATGCCCATGGGCGGCGGCTTCGGCGGCGGACGCATGATGTAATCCATAAAACCCAACAACATAAAAAAGGGGAGACTTGATGTCTCCCCTTTTTTTATGGTTTCCAGAACTGAAACTTGTGTTCTAACAAATGTCTTCTGAATCGAAGTTTGTATTCTGAATTAAGAATATCTTCTGAACAGAAGCTTGTGTTCTGAATAAAGAATGGCTCTTAGTTTTACTCAGCCTTTGCTTCCTCAGCAGGTGCAGCTTCCTCAGCCTCTTCGGCCTCAACGAAGTCTGTAATGCCAGCTTCGATGAGGATGTTGTACCACTGGATAAGTTTCTTGATGTGGCTGTTCTGTACACGCTCGCGATCCCAATCGGGCAGTACCTTGGTGAAGTACTCCTGCAGTTCGTCGGAAGAAGCCTTCTTGTAATCGACTGATGACTTCTTGCCATTCTCGAGCGTCTTGATGCTGTCGAGGATTTTGGTCAGAGGCACATCGTCAGTCTCTGTGTACATAGCGATATCGCCAAGCGACGTGATACGGTCGGAGGCGAAAGCGGGTTGGCGACGACGTGTAGCGTCAAGAGCCTCAACGATAAGATTGTTCTTGCCGCGTGACACTAATTTGTAGAGGCCGGGCTTACCGGCAATAGCTAAAATTGTTTCTTTCATATTGCTTTATTTTTTTCGATACTCCGAAATGACGTTATGATGTTACAACGAACGGAGTATATGGTTTATTTGTGAGTCGAGATCAGTTTGTCCGTCGTTGACAATCTCAAAGTCGGCCAGTTGCCGAACGCGTTCCTGCGGCCATTGGCGCTGTAACCATTCTTGCGCCTGTTGCCGGCTGATACTGTCGCGCTGCATAATACGCTGTATGCGGAGGTCTTCGGGTGCTGTCACAACGATGACGCGGTCCACATAGTGGTTGGCACCCGACTCGAACATGATACCGGATTCGAGCCATTGCATGCCGCTCGCTTCAAAATCGCGAAAGACAGCGGGGTGGACAATGGCGTTGACGGCGCGGGCATTATCGTCGGATGCCAGCAAAAATCGTGTTAGCGTCTGTTTGTCGGGTTTGCATCCTATGAGCTGCTGCAGTTGTTGCTGCATGTCCTCACGGCGCATAATCCGTTTGGCTGCACTGTCGCAGTCGTAACCCCTGATGCCGCGCTGTGCCAGCAACCGCGCCACGTAACTCTTGCCACTACCAATGCCGCCAGCAAGACCTATCTTCAGAGAGTTGCTGTCTGTTGTCATGGTTGTGTTACTTGCTCGATGAGATAATCTGCTTGTGTGGTGAGCAGTGTAGCGCGTGAGATGCCTGCCGGTATCACCTGCAGGTGAAGGTTACACTTTTCAGACGGATGTGCCATGATTTCGTTATAGTCGGCTACAACCCTGAAATCGCTGGCTTTCAGATTGCGATAGTTGTTAACCCCCGTAACAAAGCTGACTTTGACACGCGACGGGAATGTACGCAGCACTTTGTCCTCTGGCATGTTGATACCCTCAACAGGAATGTCTTCGATGCTCTCTTCTGTAAGAACGTCAGTGAAGAACGTGATGTTGAGACGGTTGGGCACAATCTTGACACCTTTTATCTTCTGCAGTTGGCAGCTGATGCTGAGTGTGTCGCGGAAACCAGTATAGTTGAGTGGCTCGGTGGCTATCGACTTGATGCTGTCGAGCATGTGCTCAGAGGCATAGATGGTCACGCTGTCGGAACTATACTCAACGTGCGAGATGAAATACATGTGTTCGGGGGTGACGCGCCCACTCCATCGTACGGGCACTCGCTTGCTTGCACCTGTATTATAAAATATGTGTAAGCCATCGCCCTTAATAGCGGAAATCTTGGCCGACATTGACAACCGCTGCTGTATAAGCTTCTGCAAATCGGCAGCTGGTACAAACCCCGTACCGTTTCCGCGGTCGAAGTTACGGAAGTTTACCTTCAGCTGACGTACCTTCTCGTCGTAGAGGTAGCCAATGAGCTGTGTGCCTTTGTCGCGAATGGTGACACGCACGGTGTCCACTTCATCGCTGGTGAGCATCACATCCTTAGGCACATTCGTGATGTGCACGGGGAAGGCTATTTCCTGTTCGTAGCTCTCGTTGAGTGTCATCAGCAGCCAGAAACCGCCTGAGATGAAGAGGAAGAACAAGAAAAGCAGGAACTCCTTGTTAGCTCGGCTGAACAGGAAGCTCCTGATGAGATGCATGCTCGCACGCAGATGGCTCATATCATGCAAGATGTATTACTTCTGCATCGGTGTGCTGGCCATGTCGGCAAAGACATAGCTCTTATCGACGGTGATAACCACGTCGCGGGCAATCTTGACGTCAACGGTGTTCTTGGCGAGGTCAACGCTCTTGACGGTACCATAGATACCGCCACCGGTGACAACTGCTGTGCCCTCGGCGAGCTGGTTCTGGAACTCCTTAATCTTTTTCTGCTTCTTCTGCTGTGGAAGAATCATGAAGAAATACATGATGGCGAAGATAGCGACCATCATGATAATCATCGACATGCCTCCACCCTGTGCTGCCTGTGCAGCTGAGATAATGTTTGTCATAATTCTGTTCTATATGCTTAATTTAGTTTCTTAATCGTCGTATCGTTTTTTCTCCTCTAAGTGCTTCATCATCCTGCCAGTGTGTATCAGGTGACGGGCAATGGCGTCGAGCATGCCGTTGATGTAGCCGCCACTCTTAATCGTGGAGTAGAGTTTGGCTATGTCAACATATTCGTTGATGCTGACGTTGACGGGAATGCTGGGACAGGTGAGCATCTCGGCAATAGCTATCTGCATGATGACCACATCCATATAGGCCAGACGTGAGAAGTCCCAGTTGCGTGATGCCTCGCTCATGTAGTGCTGATATTCATCGGCATTCATGATGGTGGCACGGAACAGCTTGCGGGCATAGTCCTTATCCTCCTCGCTGTCGTACTCGGGCAGCAGTTCCTGGTTCTTACCGTTCTGTTCCTCAAAGCGCTTGATGGTTTTCAGTACGAACGTATCGACAATCTCCTTGTCGTCGTTCCAGTACAGGCTTTGCTCTTCCAGCAGGTGGTCGAGATCCTCGTTCTCCTGTATGAGCGTACGATAGATTTTGCGCCACACCTCACGGTCGGCAGCATAACTGTCTTCGTCGCTTTCCATGTAATCCTTGTAAATCTGGCTGTCCTGAATCTGCTCCAGCAGATGACCAACGAACTCGGGTTCGTCGTTCCAGGTTTTCTTCTGTGTTTCGGTAAACTCCTGCAACTGACGGTTCTCTTCCAGTTGAATGGCGAACCGGTTGTAGGCAAATCGTGGCGAAGGCATCGCTGTACCTTCGCGTTCAGCACGTCCCTGCAGCACTTCCAGACGTCGGCGGGCCTCCTTAGAGACGGCCACCATTAGTGACAGTAAGTAGTTGTAAAGGTCGTAAGCCTTCGAGAGACTGAAAAACAGTTCTTTCTCGGCTGCGTCAATGTTCTTGTTACCGTTTTGATAGTACGCATAGGTTAACTGAACAATTTTAATGCGGATAATTTCGCGATTGATCATTGAGCTTTCGTTGTTGATTGATGTCTTTCTTGTTGTTTTCGAGTGCAAAAATACGCAATTTTAAGCGATTATGCAAGAAAAATGTGTAAAAAACACAATTTTTTTATGTTTGGCGGTTCACTTTTCACTTTTTTGTTGTACCTTTGCACCGCTTTTTCCGAAAAGCACACCGTGTGATGGTGAATTAACAATAGTATTAATTTAGAGTAACACAACAAGTTATGAAAGAAATCAATGTAAGCGGTCAGGCTCGTACCGCTACTGGCAAGAAGGCCAGCAAGGAGCTGCGTAAGGAGGGAATGGTTCCCTGTAATCTGTATGGTGAGAAGAAGGGTGAGAATGGTCTGCCTGAGGCTCTCGCATTCACCGCATCGTTCTCTGAACTGCGTAAGGCTGTTTACACTCCCCATGTTTATGTGGTTAATCTGAATATCGATGGCAAGGAGCACAAGGCTATCATGAAGGAGCTCCAGTTCCACCCCACGACTGATGCACTGCTGCATGCAGACTTCTTCGAGGTTAACGAGACCAAGGACATCACCGTTGGTATCCCCGTGAACCTTACCGGTCACGCTCAGGGTGTTCGCGATGGTGGCCGTCTGAACCTCTCAATCCGTAAGATTGACGTTACCGCTCCTTATAAGAACATTCCTGAGAAGCTCGACATCGACGTTACCGAGCTGCAGCTGGGTAAGGCCATCAAGGTTGGTCAGTTGAGCTTCGAGGGTCTGAAGATTGCCACCTCTCCCGAGGTTGTTGTCTGCTCAGTTAAGGCTACACGTGCTTCTCGCGCTGCCGCTGCTGCTGAGGCTGCCCAGTAATGGTTATTGGCTCTTGGTCATGAGCTCCCAAGCGCATGCCATCGGCCGACAACTAAAAAACTAAGAAAATGGAGAAATATTTGATTGTTGGCTTGGGAAACATCGGCCCAGACTATGAGCTGACCCGCCACAATACAGGATTCATGGTGTTGGACGCTTTTGCTAAGGCGTCCAATACTGTTTTTGAGGACCGCCGTTACGGCTTTGTTGGCGAGACATCGCTGAAAGGCCGTAAGGTGGTGCTGCTGAAGCCGTCAACGTTTATGAACCTCAGCGGCAACGCCGTACGTTATTGGCTCAACAAGGAGAATATTGACCAGAGTCACTTGCTCGTCATCAGCGATGATGTGGCACTGCCTTTGGGACAGTTCCGTCTGAAGGCCAACGGCTCTAACGGCGGCCATAACGGTTTGGGACACATCCAGCAGCTCATCGGTCAGAACTACGCCCGCTTACGTATGGGCATCGGCAACGACTACCCGCAGGGCGGACAGATTGACTGGGTGCTGGGACGCTACAGCGACGACGAGTTGAAGGAGTTGCAGCCTGCCATCGACACCGCTGCTGAAATCATCAAGAGTTTTGTACTGGCGGGCATCGACATCACGATGAATCAGTTCAATAAGTTGGGCAAAGGCGCTAAAGCTGCTCCCAAGTCCCCTAATCACACAGAAGGATGAACGAAGCGAGAATAGATAAGTGGCTGTGGGCCTCGCGCATCTTCAAGACGCGAACCATTGCTGCCGACGCCTGTAAGAACGGACGTGTGATGGTAAACGATGTCAACGTCAAGCCATCGCGTATGGTCAAGGTAGGCGATAAAATCAGCGTTCGCAAGCCTCCCGTCACCTATTCGTTCCGCATCTTGAAAACTATTGAACAGCGCGTAGGTGCTAAACTGCTGCCGGAAATCTATGAGAACATAACCACGCCCGACCAGTACGAACTACTAGAGATGAACCGCATCAGCGGCTTTGTTGACCGTCAGCGTGGTACCGGTCGCCCCACGAAAAAAGACCGTCGCGCTATGGATGCCTTTGTCGGTCCTTCGCTGGAAGCCGACTGGAGTTTCTTTGACGATGACGACGAAGACGACGATGATTAACAAGAAAACAAGGAGGTAAGAACTATGCTGCTCAACATACTGCTGATAGTTGTCGGGATCATGATGGTACTCAAGGGAGCCGATGTGCTGACAAAGGGTGGAGCCGACCTTGCCCGTCGCATGAACGTGCCCGAGCTGGTGGTAGGCCTCACTATTGTGGCAGCAGGAACGTCGGCTCCAGAGCTGTTCGTCAGTCTGGTGTCGGCTCTCAAGGGAACACCCGACTTGGCCGTCGGCAACGTTGTCGGTTCCAACATCATGAACACGCTGGTCATTGTGGGTATCACCGCGATGGTTGCTCCTATGGCCATATCGCGTCAGACGGTGAGCAAGGATATGCCGTTCAGCGTCGTTGCCGCCCTGCTGCTGATGCTGGTGTCGCTCGACAGTTTCCAGCACATCAGCCTTGCGGGTAACATAATTGGACGGCTCGACGGTGTGCTGCTGTTACTGGGGTTTGCCGTGTTTATGTTCTACACGTTCCGCGAAGCACGAAAAGGCAAAGCCGATACTTCGGAAGAGAGCAAGAAACCGCTGAGCATACCGATGTGCCTCGCACTCATGGTGTTAGGACTGGCGATGCTGGTTGTCGGCTCCGAGCTGTTTGTCAGGTATGCTTCGGCATTAGCTGGCGCATTGGGGGTCAGCGAGAGCATTATTGGTCTGACCATCGTTGCTGGAGGCACCAGCCTTCCTGAGTTGGCTACCAGCGTTGTCGCCGCTCGTAAAGGGCAGTCGGCTATGGCCATTGGCAACGTCATTGGCTCCAACGTTTTCAACATCCTGCTCATCTTGGGACTGACGGCCACCGTCTGCCCCATGCAGATAGGCGGCATCACGATGGTTGACATGTCTATGATGGTAGCATCGGTGCTGCTGTTGTGGCTATTCTCTTATACCAAACTGACGGTGGCCCGCTGGGAGGGTGCCGTCCTTACTACCGTTTACCTCGCCTACTTAGGGTGGTTATTATTTAATGTTTAACGACTATGACAACAAGAAAAGACGAACATCTCAAAGCCTTAGGCCGTGATACCGGCTATCTGAATACCTATACTCCAGAGGTTCTGGAGACCTTTGAGAACAAGCATCCCGACAACGACTACTGGGTGCAGTTCAACTGTCCCGAGTTCACGTCGCTCTGTCCCATCACGGGCCAGCCCGACTTTGCCGAGATTAAGATTATGTATCTGCCTGCTGAGCGCATGGTCGAGTCGAAGAGTCTGAAGCTCTACCTCTTCTCCTTCCGTAATCATGGCGACTTCCATGAGGACTGTGTCAACATCATCATGAAGGACCTTGTACGCCTGATGGACCCCAAGTACATTGAGGTCACCGGCCTCTTTACCCCTCGTGGCGGCATCAGCATCTATCCCTTTGCCAACTATGGCCGTCCTGGAACCAAGTACGAACAGATGGCTGAGCAACGACTTCTCAACCACCAGATACTTTGATACGACATGTTACCACATAACAAGAAAAAAGCGACCTCAGAAGGGTCGCTTTTATCATTTGTTATTTGTTGTTCTTCTCAGCCTCTTTTTCGTCGCTTTTGCGGTAGTAGCTGCGTTCGCCATCGCTGAAGCGCAGAACAAGTGAGTCGCGTCGCAGGAGCACGAAGTCTGCGGTGTCGCTGTTCAGCAGTTGCTGTTCGCCCAGACTGTCGCGGCGTGTCTCGTTCAAAATGAGGTGTCCGTTATAGAGGTACCACTCGCGATAGCGTTTCAGCGTGGGGTATTCCACAGGGCTGCGGTCGTCGGTGGTGTTGCCCGTCCTTATCATACCGACGGGTTGTGCCTGGTGTTCATTCTTGAGCACGAAACCGTATTCACGCGGTTGCAGCAGCCGTTGAAGCGTGCTGTCGGGCAGCTTTTTCAGCAGTTCCTGCTCCATGGTCTTGTCTATATCGGCCCGCTTGCGCAGTTTCGGTGTGACCATATAGCACCACGACCCCAGAATCTTGTCGATATCGACGACCATGCGTGCCACCGGCTTTACGTGGTTGCCGGTAGTGTCAGCATGTTCCAGCACGATGGCCATTTGGTCGCCAATGCGCGGATGTCCGAATACCAGCTGATTGCGTGATGCCTCGAGAATCTCAAACGTATCGGGATCTTGCGTCACGTCGCGTAGCAGAACCAGTATGGTGTCATTGCAGCCGTCGCAAGCCAATCCGTAGATGGTGGAGTCGCCCGGCAGTACAGTTGTCACGCTGTCGTTGGCCGAATTCTGCTCGTCGGCCTTGTTTCCGTCGCAGCCGATTGTCAGTGCTGTGAGCATGACAGCAGCAAAGAAAAACGTGTTCTTTCTCATTATATTTCAGTATTTTTGCTGCAAAGATACGAAAAAGTTTATAGTTTATAGTTTATAGTTTACAGTTTTTTCGTACCTTTGCACAAATTATTCGGAAATCGACAAAAAACAACATAAAAAGTTATGACAAAGAAGAAAATTCAGTTCAGCCTTGTCTATCGTGACATGTGGCAGTCGAGCGGCAAGTTCCAGCCGCGCAAGGATCAGTTGGAACGCATTGCCCCCGTCATTATCGACATGGGCTGTTTCAGCCGTGTTGAGACCAATGGAGGTGCCTTCGAGCAGGTAAACCTGATGGCAGGTGAGAACCCTAACGAGGCTGTTCGCGCTTTCTGTAAGCCGTTCAACGAGGTGGGCATCAAGACCCACATGCTCGACCGTGGTCTGAACGCTCTGCGTATGTATCCTGTGCCCGACGATGTGCGTGCGCTGATGTATAAGGTAAAGCACGCTCAGGGTGTTGACATTCCCCGCATTTTCTGCGGTCTGAACGACACACGCAATATCATTCCCTCCATCAAGTGGGCAAAGGAAGCCGGCATGACGCCGCAGGCAACACTCTGCATCACCACCAGTCCTGTTCACACGGTTGAGTACTACACACGCATTGCCGACGAGGTGATTGCCGCCGGTGCTGAGGAAATCTGTCTGAAAGATATGGCCGGTATCGGTCAGCCCGCTATGCTGGGCGCCCTGACAAAGGCCATCAAGACCAAGCATCCCGACATTATCATACAGTATCACGGCCACTCTGGCCCCGGCCTCTCCATGGCCTCTATTCTGGAGGTGTGCAACAACGGCGCCGACATTATCGACACCGCCATTGAGCCGCTCAGCTGGGGTAAGGTTCATCCGGACATCATCTCGGTGCAGTCGATGCTGAAGAACGAGGGCTTCGAGGTGCAGGATATCAACATGAATGCCTACATGCAGGCTCGCACGCTGACACAGGAGTTCATCGACGACTGGCTGGGTTACTTCATCAATCCTGCCAACAAGCACATGTCGAGCCTTCTGCTCGGTTGCGGACTGCCCGGCGGCATGATGGGCTCGATGATGGCCGACCTCGGCGGTATTCAGACCATGATCAACAAACTGCGCGCCCAGAAGGGTGAGGCCGAGCTGACGATGGACGACATGCTGGTGAAGCTGTTCAACGAGGTTGAGTACGTATGGCCACGCGTGGGTTACCCCCCATTGGTAACACCGTTCTCACAGTACACTAAGAACATCGCTCTGATGAATCTGCTCACCATCGAGCAGGGCAAGGGTCGCTTCGTGATGATGGACGACGCCATGTGGGGCATGATTCTCGGTAAGTCGGGTAAGATTCCTGGCACCGTTGACGCCGAACTGGTGGAACTGGCTAAGAAGCAGGGCCGCGAGTTCACCGATGTCGATCCTCACACACTGCTGGAGAACGCCCTCGACGGGTTCAAGAAGGAGATGGACGAGAACGGCTGGGACTACGGTCAGGACAACGAAGAACTCTTCGAACTGGCTATGCACCCCGAGCAGTATCGTGCCTTTAAGAGTGGTCAGGCCAAGAAGCAGCTGCTGGCCGACATCCAGAAGGCCAAGGATGCAAAACTCGGTGGCGGTCAGAAAATTTCTCAGGAAGAGATTGACGCTCTGAAGCACGCTAAGGCCGATGCCGTGAAGTCGCCGTTGGCCGGACAGCTGTTGTGGAGCTTCGGCGGCGAGGGCGTGAAAGCCCCCTGCGTAGAACCGTTTATCGGTCAGAAGTACCAGGAGGGTCAGCCCTTCTGCTACCTGCAGACCAAGTGGGGCGAGATCATCGAGATTCCTGCCGCGATGGGTGGCAAGCTCGTTGATATCAGCGTGAAGCCTGGTCAGCAGATTGGTCAGGGCGACACCATCGCCTGGATTGAACGCGAGGCGTAAGATACCCATGGACTATCAGACGATTATAGACAAATACTATGCAGTAGAAGCAGATGGCGAGCGGTCTTCCGACCTTCGTCATCTGCTTCTTCTTCACTCCCGTCAGGTGGCCGACCGCTGTCTGCAGATATGCGACCGCCACCCTGAGCTGCAGCTCGACCGTCAGTTTCTGGAAGAGGCAGCGATGCTGCACGATATCGGCATCAGGTGGTGTAACGCTCCAGGCATCTTCTGTTACGGCCACGAGCCCTACCTGCTGCACGGTCAGATAGGTAGCGAGGTGCTTCGGCGCGAGGGGTTCGAGCGTCACGCCCGTGTGGCCGAGCGTCACACAGGTACGGGACTGTTGCGCGAAGCCTTTGAACGCCAGGGGTTAGCGGTGCCCGACCACGACATGGTGCCTGAGACGCTGGAGGAGCAGGTGGTGTGCTACGCAGATAAATTCTACTCGAAATCGAAGCCTGACAGCGTGCGTAGCGTTGATGAAGCGGCGCAGTCGCTGGCAAAATTCGGTCGCGAGGGCGTAGAAAAGTTCCTGCAGTGGGCAAAGAAGTTTGAATAAAGCGTAAAATAATAGCCGCTGCGGCAAAAAACTCTTAACTCTTAACTCTAAACTCTTAACTTTTTCGTACCTTTGCATCCGCAATGGATAGAAAGTCTGTATGGATACTGTTGCTGACGGTTCTGATTGTGTTCGGAGCTTGTACTCCCTTATCGCTTCTTTACAAGGGAAAGAAGGTGGTGAAGGAGGCAGAGTCGTTTGTCCAGAATAACGACTTGAGCAGTATAGCTAATAAGGCTGCCGCTAAGGCGAAGGAACTGCTGGAACAAGGCGAGGTGCCTGCCGACAGTACTGCCGCTGAAGTACCTGCCGATGCAGTTGAAGCAGCTACTGACTCCATAGCTACAGACACCACCGCTATTGCTACATCCACCGACTCTGTTGTTACCACAGGTGCTGACGACCTTGCTGACGCTGCTCCAGCTGCCGCCAAAATGAAGCGCGACACCACCACAATGGACTCGCTGGAACTGGCTATCTACAAGTACAACAAACTGATTGATGACTCTCTGGCGCTCGACAGTCTGAACCGCAAGCGCAAGAACGGCATCGACGCTCCCGTAAAGTACTCGGCCAATGACTCGCTGACCTACGAGGCCGGCACGGGCCGAGCCTTTCTGTATGGCGAATCGCATGTAGAGTATCAGAATATGGACCTCAAGAGCGACCGCATCTTCATGGTGCTCGACTCGTCGCTGGTTCATGCCACAGGCTCGCTCGACACCCTGGGCCATAAATTTGGCACTCCCATATTCAAGATGGGTAGCGACGAGTACCAGAGTGACACGATGGCTTTCAACTTCAAGACCAAGAAAGGTCTTATCTCGCAGGTCTATACGCAGCAGGAGGACGGTTATCTGACCTCCGAACTGTCGAAGCGCGGCTCCTCGGGTGAGCTCTTCCTGCAGCACGGCCGCTACACCACTTGCGACGAACCCCACCCCGACTTCTACATCGCCCTGTCGCGTGCTAAGGTGCGCCCAGGCAAGGACGTGGTCTTCGGTCCCGCCTACCTCGTTGTGTGCGACGTACCGCTGCCGCTGGCTATTCCCTACGGTTTCTTCCCGTTCACCAAGAGCTATTCCTCGGGCTTCATCATGCCCACCTATGGCGACGAGATGGAGCGCGGCTTCTACCTGCGCGACGGCGGCTACTACTTTGCCATCAACGACAAGATGGACCTGAAGCTGCTCGGCGAAATCTACACCAAGGGGTCGTGGGGGCTCTCGGCTGCTTCGAACTACCGCAAACGCTACCGCTACAGCGGCTCCTTCTTTGCCAGTTACCAGAATACCATCAACGGTGAGAAGAATATGCCCGACTACATGAAGCAAACCAGCTTCAAGGTACAGTGGAGTCACCGCCAGGACCAGAAGGCCAGCCCCCACATGAACTTCTCGGCGTCGGTCAACTTCGCTACCAGCAGCTATGAAAAGAACAACCTCACGTCAATGTATAACCCCCAGTCGATGACGCAGTCAACCCGCACATCGTCAGTCTCGTGGGGAACTTCGTTCAGCAGCATCGGCCTGTCGCTCTCGACAACGGTCAACCTCAATCAGAACATGCGCGATACCACCATCGCTATGACGCTGCCCGACCTC
>JAGBQP010000128.1 GCA_017632825.1 Prevotella sp.
GCACGGTCCACCTCAACCACATGCCCGCTATCGAGATAGCCGATAGCAGCCAGAATCTCGCCTAACTTACGCGCTATGGTGGTTTTACCCGTACCCGGATTACCCGTGAGAATGATGTGCATAGCCATCTTCTGCTGTTCACCGAGACCACGCTCGGCACGCTGCACACTGTTCTGCACGGCATAGGCAATCTCACGAACAGCCTGCTTCACCTCGTCCATACCGATAAACGAGTTCATGTCGTCAAGAATCTCGTCTAACGTTCGCTCCTTAGGCACATAGCCGACGATATCGTCTTTCTCTACCTGTTCGGCATTGGTCCCCCGGCTGATGAAGGCAGTGAAGATATCCTCAGCCGTCTTCATGGCTACATGGGCATTTCCAAAGGTCTCGTCCTTCGTCTTAATACGGTACTTGAAGAGACGCTGTAACTGCTGGTCGGCCTCAGGTGAGAAGTTCGTAATGCCATACTTGATACGAAGGTCGAGCTTCGTGATATCGCAGAGTTCCTGATAATTCGGAGTAGGCAGGCGGAACATATACTTGAATCGGTTCTTCACCGCAGGATTGCTCTCAAGGAAATCGTCGAGGCCCTTGGGCAAGCCTGCCATGATGACGATAGGATTGTCATCCCACTTGTCCATTTCGACAAACAGCTTGTCAAGGGGATTAACCTGATTGGAGTATTTGTCGGGCAACAGCTTCTGCACATTATCGAAGAACAGAAGACCGCCACGAGCCTTCTTGATATTGTCGTCCCACTTGTCAACAAAACGCGAATAGTCCACAGCATCGACCATCGTCAGCTTGGGCTTCTCGATGATTTTATGCTGATAAAAGTAGTCACGCAAAATTTCGGCCAACGCCGTCTTGCCCGTTCCCGTCTCACCAACAATAATGGTATTGACCGACAGGCGCACATTGGCAATATCCTTACGCGACTGCAGATAGGCATAGGTATCGACAATCGTCTTCAGCTGGTTCTTTACCTCATGGAGCCCTACAATTCTGTCAAGCACACGCTGGTTGGCAAGCGGTCTTCCACACCACTTGCAGAACTTCGCAATACTGCGATTCTCCTTATGACAGTGTTCGCAAATCATTCAATGTCTTTTTCTAATTGCTTGATGACTTCATGAGGTTTCAACTTCCAGTTGTTGTCCAAATAGGGATTGCGGACATTCATGAGACTGGGACTGAAGATGATGAACTCTGCCACCAAAACGGCAACAAGCGTACTCCATAATATATAATGTATCACGGACTCACCGCTGATTGAACGTATCTGATCTGTGACATCATCGAGGACTGCAAACTTCGAACCCTTATACTTAAAGGATTTCGTCTTGAACGTGTAATAAAGCGGTTCCAACAGCGATGACTTGATATCGTCATCGAACACCTCGCTGATGAGCTTATTGTCTGCATTCTGATCGCCACGGAAATCTGTCAGATGACATATCAGCATATAGACCAGCGTCATGATGATGATGGCGATATTGAACATGCCGGGCATACTACCGTTAAGCCACTTCAGAATCTGTATCGGTATGATGCACGACAAGGCACCCAGCAATCCGCAAAGCACCGACATCAAGAAGCCGAAGCCACGGAAGTAGGCACGCATAGCGGCTATCAGCAGTGTCACGCCACCCAAGGGTATGCCTATTGTGATAAAGGAATGGCGAAGCAGGAAATCGCGGCCTGTGACGCCAAAGATAAGCACGAGGAACATCCACAGGCCACAGAGGCTATAGAAAACATAGCGCCAGCTGTCCTCCTTGTGCTTAGCACGCTCCCACCCCTTCTTGACGGAATTCATCTTGTTGACGGTCTCCTGACGGGCAGCCATGAAGCGCTTATAGTAACGCTGGTTCTTATCGAATGAACCTAACGTCATGACCCAGTCTTCCAAAGAGCGCTCGTAACTATACTCTTCGCTGAAATCGGCCTGAGGATTCTCATGATAGAACACAGACAACCACTGGGCGAAATAGCCGTTACGTATCTCATTGCGAATCAGACCGCTGCTATTGTGACTTATCTGCAAGCCATCGGGCAGTTCGGTACCGTCGGGCAACAGATAAGAGGGAACGACACCCAACATACTACAGAAACGATAGACGGCAGTAGGTAAATCGTACGCGCTTAACCGTTCGCGGTTTTCTTCTGATTTCATATCGAAGCAGCGATTGGCTGCTGACAGTTCTTCCATCCAGCCATGTAACTGGGCATAGTAAACGAAACGTCCGTCGGGATTAGCAACATCATCCATCTCTGCACAGAACTCTTCGGGTGACATGTGCTCGGCATTCTTCAAACGCTCCTTCAGCAGATAGCCCACCTTCTCCGGCGTATCGGCAGAACGCAGGTCATAGGCAGCATCGCGGTCCAGATTGTAAAGCACCTTGTAAGCCAGCGTCATGGAGAAAGGCTGACCCTTTGTCATGATGCGGAGGCTCTCGCAGGCCATGACATCCTCATGGCTATACATCCACGATAACAGGCGGCCATCAGTCAGGCTCTTCCACGCATCTTCAGGCAGATTACCATAACCGAAGGAATGTACAATCTGCTGGAGTGTTGTTGACGGGTATCTCGTGAGGAACGGGATTTCGGGGTCCATCTCGAAAACCAGTTTCATGATAGCCTTTCGTACATGCTCGGGCTTTGTGGTATCCAGGTCGGCAAAGTAAGAACGCAAACGCTTGACATCACACCTGGTGTGGGTTTCCAAATAAATGAACAGGCTGTCGTTCGGGTTCTTCAACATCAGACCATACTGTTCGACGTAACTCAACACCGAGACCGCGATAGAATGGACATCATCACAAAGAGTGCCTTGAACATCCTTATACGGATAGGAAGGCTCCATTGTATAGATGCTGGCCATCAAGCCTGCATGCTGGTCCACGGGATAGCGATTGACGACAATATCCTTGACGGCGGTAGCCAGCTTCTGATTGCCACAGGACTCCAGCCACTGACTGATTCGGCCATTGTAGAGATAACCAATAGCCAGACGCTCATTGTCAATCAGAAGGGGTATCAGCTCATGCACGTTTTCGGCCACCAGATTACGATCGGGGTCAACAATAAAGCTCTTATACCTCAGGAACGGTGACGACAAATCGACTTTAACGTCTTCGCCCAGGAACCAGCGCTCTACCTCGTCATAACCCCAACGACTTTGGGGATTGACAACGGTCAGTCCCTGTACGATGGTCTTCACGGCCTCTGGAAGTTCGTTCAGTCGCGGCAGGCGTCCCTCGTTTTTCTGGCGCATCATGATGCGCTCATTGGAGCTCAGGGGGTTATCGCCAATCCAGAGTGAGAACAACGTGATACCAAGTGAATAGAAATCGGCAGCAGGTGTCACCTCAACAACGCCGTCTATCACATCAGAATACATCTCGGGTGCCGCAAAGATGGGCGTACGAGCCTGTGATGTGCGGTGAGAGGTTCCATCGTTCTCCAACATGCTGGAAATACCGAAATCGCCCAACACCAACTGTTCATGTGCACTATCACGGAAGAAGAAGTTGGACGGTTTGATGTCCTTATGCAGAATATTGTAGTTATGACAATAGGCCAAAGCTGCGGCACCCTGCAAGGCAATGCGGCGGAACTGGTCGATATTGCCATCTAACCGATAGTTGCTCAGTGTTCCACCAGCCATATACTCCATCAGCTCATAATAACGGTGCTTACCGTCAACATAGGTCTTACCGAAGTCGTATATCTTCACAATCATCTCGAAATCAAACGACCGGATGACCTGAAGCATCTTCTTGTTGATATCAAAATTGGGATAATAGACCTTCAACACATAGGGCTTCTCGTCGTTCTCGACAAGAAACACCTGCGCTTCGCCGGAATTGTCGCTCAAACACTCCAGGTTTCTATAGTTGACACCTTTCAGTTTGAAGAACGAATTGTCAGTATCAGAAAGTCCATGCTCTCCTGTCTGGGTTCTCAGCGTCTGGGAGAGGTCTGCCAAGGGCATTTGCTCAACGACACGTACTGTACGCAAGGTTGCAGCTAAGCCCTCATCCTCTGCCGGCGCAGGATTCCCTATCGGGTTAACTATTGTTTTATCATCAATCATGACTTATCGTCTTTAATGTCTTTTTTAGTATTCTTGCCCAAGACAATCCACTTTCCTCCTAACTGAGGCTTGGCACAACCACAAGGACTGCTGTGCATAGCCCCCTTGTAATTGCAGACCCACGCCAGACGTACGCCAACAGGCTTCAAAGCCATGGCATAGTTTCGGGCCTTAACAGGTGACGGCTGTGCCTGGACAGCCATTGCCTCAAGAAGTTGTGTCAAGGCTTCAACCTTTTGGTCTTTTAGCTGTTGCAGCTCTTCCTTGGACATTCGTTTTGTAGGTTCTGTCTTAATGGTTTCTGAAAGACCGCGATCCTTAGCGAGGAGCGTCAGAACACGCTCACGCAGTTTGCTGTTCATTTGGTCGCGTACCAAGTCACGCTCGGAGGAATAAGGCAGCTTCATCTGAAGTTCCTCATACTCACGGGCCAACTGTAACATTTCCTGATAGTCAGGACGCTCTTTCATTTCTGCCACCAACTGCAGGGCTTCCTCAGTCAATGGTGTGCCGCATTGCTTACAGAATGCGAAATCATTCAAAGTATGACAGGTGGGACAGACTATACCGCCACGTGGACTGCCGCACTCAGGGCAATAAGCCTCTGTTCCGGCCAGCGTGGCACCGCAAAACGAACACACGTCACTCTTAACATAGTGATGACAAATCTCGCAGAAGTCTGAATCAGGGTCCATCTCACTTCCACAATTGGGGCAAGCACCCATTAGCAAAGGCTTTCCGCAAGACAAGCAAAACATTGCACCTGGCTCGTTTGAAGAACCACAAAAAGGGCATGCAATGCCTACTGCCGCTTGATTTACAACTTGAGTGTCTTCTGGTATAGATTGTTCTTTTTCAACGAGTTTGCCGTGCGGCAACTTCTGCTTACCGACGTCTTCATCGTTTTGTTTTATCGTAAATTCTGTCATAATGTCTCGTCGTTTTTAGCAATGATTGGGGCAAAGATACAAAAAAATCACGAAACGCAACAAAAAAACCGCCGTAAATTTACATTTACGACGGCATTTTTTATTTTTTCTCTGAAATAATCTTACCAAAGCTGCAAGCGCTGCGCTTTCGGTATAAACATTTTATCACCTTCTTTTACGCCAAAGGCCTCATACCAAGCATCAATATGGGGCAGTGCGCCATTAACGCGCCAACGTCCCAGAGAGTGAGGATCGCTCTTGGTTCTGTTACGGATTTCAGCCTCAGTGATATTACCTGCCCATACGCCGGCATAAGCCAGGAAGAAACGCTGATCAGCAGTCAGTCCATCGATAACGGGCAGCGGATGATTCTTCGTAGCATTCTTGAAAGCGGCATAGGCCACCTGCAGGCCACCATGATCAGCCAGATTCTCGCCAAGCGTCAAACGACCATTGGCCTTCAGGTCGGGCAACACGCTGATTGACGAGAAGAAATCAGCATACTTATCTGTACGTTCTGTAAAATTCTTTCCGTCTGATTCTTTCCACCAGTCGTGCATGTTTCCGTCTTTGTCAAATTGGCGTCCCTGATCATCAAAACCATGAGTCATCTCATGACCTATCACCACGCCGATAGCGCCATAATTAAAGGCATCGTCGGCTGTCATATCAAAGAACGGAACTTGCAGAATTCCAGCGGGGAAACAGATTTCGTTCGTGGTAGGATTATAGTAAGCATTCACCGTCTGAGGCGTCATGTACCAATCGTCGATATCGACAGGTTTACCTGCTGTGTGGTCGATGCCATACCAGTTCCAGAACTTACCGACTTCCTGCATGTTCTCATAGTAAGATTTTTTTAAGTCAATCGAGAGACGTGACATATCAATCCACTTGTCAGGATAACCCACCTTGACATAGAAGGTATTAAGCTTCAGCAGGGCGTTCACCTTTGTAGAATCGTCCATCCAATCCTGAGCAGCGATGCGCTCGCCGAGAGCTATCTGCAGGTTCTTGATGAGTTTCTGCATGCGCTCCTTAGCGGCAGCAGGGAAATATTTCTCCACATAAATCTTGCCCAATGCCTGACCCATAGCACCCTGAACAGCACTTGTAGCACGGCGCCACAGGGGATAGTCCTCTTTGCGGCCTGACATGGTGCGACCAAAG
Source organism: Prevotella sp. (assembly GCA_017632825.1). The sequence goes on from JAGBQP010000128.1 coordinate 6,208, forward strand.
AAATCGAAATTAGCTTCACGCACCTTATCAGTCAAGCGACTGGCAGCTCCCATGATGACCCCCCACTCCATATAGTCACGATACTCAGCGGGCTTCATCTTAGTCACCAGGGCCTCGGCACCTGCCATAAATGCAGGCTGTCCGACAATCAGCTCCTGCATGTACTTTGACTGCAGGCCCTGGGCATTCATTACCTCTTCCAAACGCAGGTGGGGATAGTTCTTCTTAAACTCAGCCAGCGTGGTCTTGTTGTAATTGGCCTGCGGGTTACGCAACTCCGTGCGACTCTTTGACACCTTTGCCAATGCCAACTCGACCTTCCATACATTCTGCATTTTCTTTGTAGCAACACCTTTCGAGAAGCCAAAGAGCTGGAACATACGGACAATATGCTTTTTGTAAGCCTCACGAATCTTCGTCGTAGCCTCATCGTTCTCGAGGTAGTAGTCCTTCTGTCCGAGTGTCAGACCGCCCTGACTTACACTGAGAATATTCTGTGAAGCGTTTTTCTCGTCAGCTCCCATGCCTGCATTATAGAACTGAATGTCACCATAAGGCGCCATGGTGAGCTGGACATCATTGAGCTGCTGGATGGTCTTGGCAGCCTCCAGCTTCTTGATAAGCGGCATCACAGGAGCCAGCCCCTCTTGCTCACGACGGGCAGAGTCCATGGCCAATTTATAGAGGTCGCTGAGTTTACGCTCTGTGGTACCCTCCGGATAGGTTTTCTCTAAGAGTTCCTTCAGAATACCATTGATGCGTTTGTTGTTGTCTTCGGCCAGACGGTCGAAAGACCCAAAGCGTGAATAGGCTGCAGGTAAGGGGTTGGCCTTCATCCATCCACCGCAAGCATAGGTGTAAAAATCGTCACCAGCCTTTGCACTGGTGTCCATGTCGGCCAGATTGATACCCGACCGCAACTGAGCCGTCGCTCCGACGGCCATAGTAGCTATGGCCATGATAGTTAATAATTTCTTTTTCATCATGTTGTATATTAAAATGATTTTTAATTTCTAAGTTCCTCCAGCCGTTCCGACAACTCAAAGAATCGTTCGGTCTCAGCATCAAGAGCCTGCTTGGTCGTTGTGTACTCCGTCACAAGTGTCATATCGGCAGCATTCTGCGGGTCACAGAGCAATGTATCGAGTTCTTTCAAGCGAGCCTCCATCTTCTCGATTTTCTGCTCACTCTCCTTCACAGCCTTCTCGGCCTTGTTTAACCGTTTCTGCAGTTCCTTGTGCTCGGCATAGCTCTGCTTGGAGGTATTATTATCTGACGGAGCAGACGGCTTGGGCTGGACAGCTCTGGACAACTGGCCATTCAAGCCGTTGGCCTTAGCCTCGTTACCGGCTTTTTCCTTCTCCAGCCAATCATAAATGCCGCCTAAGTACTCGCGTACCTGTCCACCACCGAATTCATAAACTTTACTGACCAGTCCATCAAGGAATTCTCGGTCATGGCTCACGATGATAGCTGTTCCATCAAAAGCCTTTATGGCCTCCTTCAGCACATCCTTCGATGCCATATCCAGATGATTGGTCGGCTCGTCGAGAATCAGCAGGTTCACCGGTTCCAGCAACAGTCGAATCATAGCCAAACGGCTTCGTTCACCGCCACTAAGCACCTTGACGCGCTTGTCGGAGGCCTCGCCACCAAACATGAAAGCACCAAGGATATCTTTGATTTTCAGACGTACCTCGCCCTTGGCCACATGGTCAATGGTATCGAATACCGTCAACGACTCATCGAGCAGCTGTGCCTGGTTCTGTGCGAAATAGCCTATCTGAACGTTGTGTCCTACCTTCAGATTTCCATCAAACGGAATCTCACCCATAATACATTTCACAAGAGTGGATTTGCCTTCGCCATTCTTACCGACGAAAGCGACCTTCTCACCACGTTTGATGGTCAGATTCACGCGAGAAAACACCTTGTGTTCGCCATAGTTCTTCCCGACCTCGTCACAGATAATCGGGTAGTCACCACTTCGCAGACAAGGTGGGAACTTCAGATGCATGGCAGCATTGTCAACTTCATCGATCTCTATAGGCACAATCTTCTCCAGCTGCTTAACCTTCTGCTGTACCTGCACCGCCTTCGTAGCCTTGTAGCGGAAGCGTTCGATGAAGTCCTTCATCTCGGCTATCTCTTTCTGTTGGTTTTCATAGGCGCGCAACTGCTGTTCACGACGCTCTTGGCGCAACACGAC
>JAGBQP010000129.1 GCA_017632825.1 Prevotella sp.
GGAAGTCGTTTTCTCCTTGACGGTGAATTTGAGTACGTTGTTGGCCTTGTCGTGCTCCATAATAAAGTCACAATCCTTCTCTGTGATGGTTGGTTCGTCACCACGCGTCATGGCCTTGCCATAGTCCAGAAGTTCGTAGGTGTCGCCCACTCTTACAAAGGCGACATAGAATTCCTCGTTGTTCACGCTGAAAGTAAAAGCCACTATGGTGCCATTGTTCAGGGCATCCTCAAGTGTTACTTTCGCTTCAACGGGATTGTCGTCATTTGATTTACATGAGGTCAGGAAGCTTCCCCCAAAGACGGTTGCCATCAACAGCATCATGCCACACAGGCATCTCTTAATCATTTTCTGTTTCATATTATATTATAGATTAGTAATTATTCTGGGTTTTCGTCATGAGCACTCATGTTCTTGATGAACAGATTGACCAGACGCTTCGTGATGAAGGTATTCCTGACGGCATGGCGCACCCTTTCTGCTAATGAGTTCTTGCCACTGGATGGGGTAGCCTTCTCTGCTTCGGCCATTTGCTGCTCTCGCTGGTCGATCTTAGCGCGCAAGCCCGCTGGAGCGTGATTATAAAGGAACGAATAGCAGGGTAGGGCAGCCTTCATAATATAAGGTGTGAGGAAGGTGGTCACCACACTGGATGCCACGATGATAGGATAGATGATAGGATTGAGCACGCCCAAGCTGGTACCCAATGCAGCGATGATGAACGAGAACTCACCTATCTGCACAAACGAGAAACTGGTCAGCATAGAGTCGCGCATGGTCTGACCGCCCCACCAGCAACCCAATGTACCAAAAAGAATCATCCCGACGATAATCACCAGGCTGACGTAGAGGATGCTTACCCAATATTCAGCCAGCGTAGGCGGGTTGATCAGCATACCTACGGAGATGAAGAAGATGGCAGCAAAGACATTCTTGAGCGGTGTCATCAGCTTTTCGATACGATGCGCCTCCACCGTCTCGGCGAGGATAGAACCCATGACAAAAGCACCGAGCGCACTACTGAACCCCGCTTCCTCGGCCGTCAGCACCATACCTAAGCACAGACCCAAGGCTAGGATAATCAGCGTCTCGTCATTCAAATGTTTCTTGACTTTGCGTATCAGTGTCGGGATAATCAGGATACCGCAGATGAACCATGCCGCGAGTGTGATGGCCAGGTCGACGACCTTGCCGGCCAGTTCGCCACCTTCGAACTGATGACGGATGGCTATACTGGAGAGCAACACCATCAGCACGACCGCCACCACATCCTCTACAATCAGGATGCTGGTGGCTCCCTTGACGAAACGCTCCTTGCTCATGCCAGCCTCATCGATGACCTTCATCACAATCGTGGTGCTCGACATACAAAGCATGCCCGCCAGGAAAAGGGAGTTGACCATATCTAATTTAGCATCCTTTCCCACCAAGTAGCCCAGCAACATCATGCCCAAGATGATGGTCATTGCTCCTACGGCTGCGACCTTGCCGCTGCTGATGAGGTTCTTGAGGCGGAACTCCAGACCAATGCAGAACAGCACAAACAGAACGCCGATGTCGCCCCATGCCTTGACGTTTTCCTCATTCACAAGGGTCTCACCAAACAGATTCGGGCCTACCAAGACACCAGCAACGATATAGCCCAGCACCACTGGCTGTTTCAGAAACTTAAAAACGATACTGACCACTGCGGCCGTAATCATCAAAATATATAAATCTTGTACCATGTAATTTAAATATGTTTTAGGTTATATGAGCACAAAGGTAAACAAAAACCTCAGATAAACCAAATCCGAATACAAAAAACCTTCAAGTTTTGCAGATTTTGAAACAAAAATTGTATATTTTGAGAGTTTGGAGTTGCAAAATCTGCAAAAAA
>JAGBQP010000025.1 GCA_017632825.1 Prevotella sp.
CACCACAGAAGGGTGCTACTCCTGAGATGGTGGAGCAGTTGGATGCACGTGCCCGGAAGTTTGCAGAAGTGTCAGCTAAGCATTTCGGCTATGACCGTTCCGAGGATGAAGGAGCAGGAGCGGCTGGCGGACTAGGTTATGCATTTCTTCAGTATATGCATGCTACCTGCAGACCAGGTATTGAGGTGCTGCTCGAAGCAGCGCGATTTAGCGACGTGGTCAGCAATGCAGACCTTGTCATTACAGGCGAAGGTTCTGCCGATAGCCAAACGCTGATGGGTAAACTACCCATGGGCGTTTTGCAGCAGTCTGGCGATGTACCTGTATGTTTGATTGCCGGGCGCATCAAAGATAGGGAAGCGCTTTTGCAAGGCGGTTTCTCTGAAGTCAGATGTATCAATCCCGAGGGTATTCCTCTACAAGAAGCGATGCGCCCAGAAGTAGCCCGGAAGCATATCTCAGACGCGATTAGAGAATTAGCGGTAACGTTAGCCGCCCCATCTAAGGTGCTTCAATAATAATATGTCTCAGAATAATATCGTCAGTCAACATATTCTATCTGCAGCTGTTCGCTGACATTGAAATCATCGTGGAAACCATCATCGTACTTATAGACAATCCGAAGGCCGCGATACGTTGAAGGAACCTTCAGTGTATCAAGCAGATGCCATTTAGGCAGTCCAAAGTCATAGGATTCCCTGTCAAGGATGATGCGGTTTGAAACGAAGTCGAAAGCGTAATAGCCACCACCAATGCACTCATCGCCTGGCTTCAGCAGGTGTTTGTGCTGGTCAACCATTCCCATGCGGAAAACACCATCCATCGTGATTATAAACTTCGGTAGTTTCATTCGCCTATAATTGTTACTACCAGTTCTCTTGCACCACCATAATTACGGTATTCGCAGAAATAGATGCCTTGCCAAGTACCGAGGTTTAGTCGGCCATCGGTAATGGGAATGGTCAGACTTACACCGCTCAGCGTAGATTTGGCATGAGCAGGCATATCGTCGGCGCCCTCTAGAGTATGCTCGTATTCCGGGAGATTCTCTGGTACGAGACGATTAAAGATGGTCTCCATATCCACCCTTACGTCGGGGTCTGCATTCTCATTGATACTCAGTCCACAACTCGTATGCTTACAGAACATGTTGATGATGCCCGTCTTTGGCAGCTGGGGCACTTGTCGCATGATTTCGCTTGTTACCAAGTGGAAACCGCGACGCTTTGGAGTCAGTGTAATTTCTATTTGTTGTACCATATCTTTGTTTTTCTGTTAACCTCATCTACAGCATTTGTGAGTGCACATCGTCTCATGCAGCTATCCTCTCATTACATGGTTTGATAGTATCATGCCACCCCAGACGGCAATAACACCGACAAAAACGCTGGCACCAACATAGAGTGCTGTTAGCAGGATATCACCGGCTTTCACCATGCTAAAGGACTCGTTGGCAAAGGTGCTGAAGGTCGTGAAACCGCCACAGAATCCTGTCACGAGTAGCAGTTTCAATTCAGGTGACAACATGCCTTTGCTCACTAATCCTACCAGTAATCCAATCAGCAGTGAACCAAGAATGTTGACCGTGAAAGTACCCCAAGGAAACGAGGTGTTCAACGAAGAAACCAGGTACCTTAATACCGACCCAACGGCTCCACCAAGAGCTATCAATAACAGATTCCGAATCATGATGATTTGTAATTTTGCTGCAAAAGTACGAAAAATCCAGTAATAATCTGTATTTTTGTCATTGGAGTATTATCTGAATGTGCTCCTTTTATGCATTTATTCTCAAAATAGTTCTGCAAAGATACTGATTTTCCTGCTTTTTGTGTTAATTTTGCACGCAGATTTAGTTGAATTAAGGTAATTACAAACAGAAGGATGGACGTAACAGAACTGCATGACGAAGAGAATCTGCAGATGCAGCTCGAAGACCGTTGGGAGAACTTTGGCAGTCTGGATGGGATTGTTGATACAGAAGACCCATATATGCTGCAAGGTGCACCAAGGTTTGAACTGTCGGAGAAAATATACAGTTTGCTTGATCATGCGCTGACTGATGACGAGAACCTGCTGCTTCGCCAGATACTTGGCATGGGCTGCAAGCAACGTTCCGTGAAGGAACTGGCCCGACAGCATGGAATTACCCCACAAGCACTCCAGAAGCAACTTGTGATGATTGTCAACAAGCTGCGCCATCACGACGATTCCATTCAACTTTGGAAGTATTTGCATAGATAGGAATCAGGATATCTTTATGTGGTGTATTTCCTAAATAATCACAATTTTTCTCTTTGTATTGTTACGATATGATGTTTAATTCGTATATTTACGCCGCAATATTGCATACTTATTAAAACAACAGCTTATGAAAGAAAAAGTATTAAATGCTATGCGCGAGGCTGGGAAGCCCGTATCGGCAGGTGATGTGACAAAAGCTCTGGGCGCTGACCGCAAAGAAGTGGACAAAGCTTTTGCAGAATTGAAGAAGGACGGAGCCATTGTGTCACCCGTTCGTTGTAAGTGGGAACCAGCAAAATGAATGGCTTACAAATAATCATTGAGACTATTGATGACTGTTGACACCAGCAATATGTGCTCGCACTTGCAGCGGAAACTGTTTGAAGAGGATGGTATCTATCATCCTCTTTGGTTAGCTATGCAGGACGATGCAGAGTTGACGGCGGTAGTCCGTTCACGACAGCTTCACATCTACCGTAGTGGTCAGAAGGTGTTGGTGTTGGCAGGGAGGTCTGCACCCAAGGTTATCAGAGAGGACTCAATCTGTAAGCTTTTACAAATTGAGCGAATCAAGTGGATGGAGCAACGCTTCAATAAAGCCTTGGCTGCCATTAAGGATGGGGCAGCTGTTTCGTTGAAGGCTGTTAAAGCAGATGTGGCCGAACTCGGCAAATACTATGGCAGCGATTTGTGGAAACAGGACTTAGCTGCTGATGAGGCTGGGATTCTTCCCTCCGACCTTAAACGCGGAGTACTGTCAGAAGATGGTCTTTGGAATCTTCTCTCAGATTATCGTGAAATACATAATAAAAATGCTTAGAGACTTCATTGCCATCGATTTTGAGACAGCCAATCAGGAACCATCGAGTGTCTGCTCGGTGGGAGTAGTCATGGTTCGTGACGGTCAAGTTGAAGACTCGTTCTACAGCCTGATACAGCCGGAACCTAACTACTATTCCTATTGGTGTCAACGAGTGCACGGTATCACCCAGATAGAAACAGACGATGCGCCAGTGTTCCCTAACGTGTGGAAACAGCTGGAGGAGCGCATCGCAGATATATTCTTCTCAGGCCAAGAACTTGACGATGCCCGATATCAGATAGCCGCCCTACCATTTGTGGCTCATAATGCCCGCTTCGACGAAGGCTGCCTCAAAGCCGTTTTCAGAGTCTATCAGATGGATTATCCAGATTACCGTTTCTATGATACTCTGACAGCCTCACGCCGTCAGTTTGGTCATTCGTTGCCCAATCACCAACTGCATACCGTAGCAGCCGCTTGTGGCTACAACCTCGAGAATCATCACCATGCTCTGGCCGATGCTGAGGCCTGTGCCGCGATAGCATTGTTTCTGTTGTAAGTATGGCATCAAGCATGACATTGACCTACGTATTTCACAGCTGCTTCGTCCTTGAAACAGAAAAATCCATCCTAATATTTGACTATTGGGTGGATTTGAATGGTGTTGTGTCCCCGTTCCTGAAGAAGAATAAGCCTGTTTACGTATTCTCCAGTCACTTCCATGAAGATCA
>JAGBQP010000130.1 GCA_017632825.1 Prevotella sp.
ATAGACGGCTGGCTGGTGCTACCACGATACTGGAACTGCAGATTACCCTGCTGTGAGAAGCGCCAGCGGAAGTTGGCCGTCGGGCTCCAGTTAGTAACGGTGCGGTTCACAACCGTGTCAACGCCCAGATAGCGCTGTGTGTACTCAGAACTCTGAGGGACAATCTGAATACCAACATTGAAATCGTAGGTATTGCGGATGAAGCGCAGCATCAGCTCGCCAGTGTGGATATAGTTTTTGTAAGCAGAGTAGCGGCTCTGGTCCTTGCTATAATAGAAGTCATCCTTTGTCGGAGAATAGCCGGGTTCAACCAGGTTGAAGTAGTTACTCCACTGACGGTATGAAGGTGACACGCTGCTGAAGTCGAAGCTTCTGGTAGGATCAGAAAGCAACGGATTAGAGTAGTCGAATGTCTGACGGTCGTTCTCGTTGTATTTGTACTGGAAAGTATAGCTGAACTGCAGGAACGTAGCGTAGGCAATCGGCTCACTGTATGTAGCACGTGCGCTGTAATCCCACGATTTTGTCGGTGTCAGGTTGTAGCGGTTTGTCTGGTACTCAGAAAGTCCGCTAACGCCGTTGAACGTAGTTGTCGATTGGAAGAGTTTAGTTTGGTTGTTTGAGAGCTGCTGGTTCTTGTTGTCGCTATAGTTGGCATTCAACTGTACGGTGATGTTACGCCCGCGACCGTTCAGCAGGCGGTTCACCATCAACGTACCGCCGATGCGCTTGTTCTCGCCATAAGACAGCGACCGGTTGTTGCTGCCGTTCACGAGGATGCTGTCGAGGTTAACACCATCATAGCTGCTATTCTTGAGAATCTCCTGCAGCACAGCGGCTGAGAGCTGCGAGGTCAGGAAGTCGTATGGGTCGGCGTTAAATGTAGCCGATGTACTCCAGCTACGACCATCATTTGTAGAATAACTGAGGTTCGGGCGGAAGTTGATATTCCACAGCGTGTCAGGCGTCCACTCAATACGACCGCTGGCAGTCCAGCTGTCCGAGCGTGAGAAGTTCTGGTTCACCGAGTTCTGGAACGACGATGTAGCACCAACGAAGTTCTCGCTTGAGCGGCGTGACCAAGAGTCGCCGTCGCGGTGGTTCCAGTTTACGCTGGCCTGTGCAATAATCTTATCTGTCTTCTCAAAGTTATAGTTCAGCATACCAGACTTGGCAGAGTTCAGACCGCCGCCGCCCATACCGCGGCCACCGCCGAAGCCACGACCGCCACCGCCGCCGAAGCCCATGTCGTTGGTGTTGTTAGCGTTGAGCATACCCATCAGCCGGTGGTCGCCACGCATCATCATGCCGAACAGACGGCCGCTGTAACGGTCCTTCGTACCAAGACCAAGGTCAACGTTAGCCATCGTACCGCGGTTCATGCCTGCACGCAGGCCAAAGTCGATAACGGTCTGCTCGTTACCATCGTCGATACCGGTGATACGAGCCAGGTCACTCTTCTCGTCGTAGGCACGGATGCGCTCCACGATGTTGGTAGGCAGGTTCTTCATAGCCGTTTTGGCGTCGCCGAACTCCTTACCGTCCACGCGAATCTTCGAAACCGACTTACCGTTAATCTTGATGTTGCCGTCGTCATCGACCTCAGCACCCGGCAGGCGCTTTACCAGTTCTTCAACGACAGAACCTTCAGGTGTACGGAAAGCGTCTGCATTATATATTAAGGTGTCACCCTTCGACTGCACCTTAGCCAGGTGAGCAGTCACGGTAGCACCCTTCAGCATGATGGCATCGGGTGTAATCTCGATAGTTCCCATGGCGATGGGCTTACCCTGAACCGTCACACGCTTGGTGAACGTTTTGAAACCTACATAAGTAATACGTACGATATAAGAAGCATCCGATGGAGCTGTCAACGAAAAGTGGCCAGTCGAATTGGTCACTGCATTAGTAACAAGCGTTGAGTCGGTTTTCAGCAAACTGACAGTAGCTTGGATAACTTCTTCACGGGTGTCTTTCTCGATAACTGTACCGCTAATGGTACGCTGTGCATGTAGAGCAACAGATGCTACAAGAGCAATGGTTAGAATGAGTAATTTTTTCATCATTGGTTTGGCTTAATTTGCTTGTTTGACGCTAAATTTTCCTAAACGTTTAATCAACGTATAGAAAAAAAATGTATTTTTGACAATTTATCCGATATTTTGACAAGAATCTCAAATATATATTGTATCTTTGCAGCCGAAACCACTATAAACCCATGGAAGATCAGAAGGTCATCATCTCTCACCAATTGGAAGAAACACTCCGCGAAGCTGTGGCTTCATGCGAGCGTGACCGCCTGTTCATCCTGGTTGACGAAAACACCGGCAAGCTTTGTCTTCCCCTCATCAGCCACATGGACTGCATGCAGGGAGCACAGGTTATCACCATCGGTGCCACCGATGAGAATAAGACCTTACAGACATTGACAAATGTGTGGCAATCGCTTCAACAAGGCGGCGCAACACGCCACTCTCTGATGGTGAATCTCGGTGGTGGTATGGTGACCGACCTCGGAGGCTTTGCGGCAGCAACTTTCAAGCGGGGTTTGAACTACATCAACATCCCCACGACGCTGCTGGCTATGGTCGATGCCTCAGTAGGTGGTAAGACCGGCATCAACTTCGGCGGACTGAAAAACGAGATTGGTGTTTTCTCCAACGCCAGTTCGGTCATTCTCGACACCACATTCCTCAAGACGCTCGATCAGGAGAACCAGTTGTCGGGATATGCCGAGATGCTGAAACACGGTCTCATCAGCGACCAACAGCACTGGGCAGATATTCTGGAGAACCTGGACAATCTGGAGAATCTGGAAAATCTTGAGAAGCTTGCAGCACTCCTGGCCCAGAGCGTAGCCGTCAAGCAGCGCATTGTCCGCGAAGACCCCACCGAGCGTGGGCTTCGTAAGGCGCTGAACTTAGGACATACCGTGGGCCACGCCTTCGAGTCGCTGGCATTGCAGCGCAAACCCGTACTCCATGGTTATGCTGTTGCCTATGGCCTTATCTGCGAGCTCTACCTCAGCGTCATCAAGACAGGCTTCCCTGTTGACAAGATGCGCCAAACGGTGACAGCCGTCCGCGAGCACTACGGTCAGATGACCATCACCTGCGACGACTATCCCACACTGCTGGCCATGATGACCCACGACAAGAAGAACGTGGCTGGCGAAATCAATTTCACGCTGCTGGGCGATATCGGCGATATCCGCATCAACCAGACAGCCACTAAAGAAGAGATCATGGAGGCCCTCGATTTCTATAGAGAGGGTTGATTTACATAGAGAAGAAAAAGCCTATTACCAATTACATTTTAACTAGATTGCTCTTTTATCAATCCATGACCTAAAACCTATTTATTACAACTAACCACATCGGGGTGTTCTTCGTGAGAAGCGCACCTCGATCGTTTTTATAGGTTTCAGAAAAAAATAATTGAAAAATGTTTCCTCCCTTTTTGCCATCATCCAGCGGCCATCAGTTTTCTTGCCATCATCCAGCTGTTTTCTTCGCCATCATCCAGCGGCCAGCTGTTCAGCTTCCTTTCGTGCCGGCTTTCCCGTTGCCGTCAAAGGAATATGGCTGACGTGAACAATGTGTCGGGGTTGCCAGTATTTCGGCAGCACCTCCTGACAGATACGCTTGACGGCCTCTATGTCGTCCCACTCTGTGAGCAGCACCACAGCCTCACCAAACTTGGCGTCTGCGCGTTTGCTAATTAAATATGGTTCACGCATACGCGCACGCAAGAGACGTTCAACCTCTTCCGCCTGAATCTTCACGCCTCCCGAACAGATAACGTTGTCCCTGCGACCTATCACGCGGAAGCGGTGCCGCTGTCCGTCAAACTCCACGATATCGTTCGTCACCAGTTCTCCCTCGTGTACAGCCGGAGCGTCTATGACCAGACAGCCCTCGTCCGTCTGCTTCAGCGTCACACCCTCAAGCGGCGTGTACCATTCCGTCGCTTCGCGGCCGTTCAGTCGGCGCAGAGCTATGTGCGAGAGTGTCTCCGTCATGCCGTAAGTGCTCCACACCGCATGCGGAAAATCCTTCAGGCTTTCCGCCAATTCCTGGTCTATAGCTCCGCCGCCTATTATCAGGTGCCTGATGCCCATCAGTCGTTCGCGCAGCACATTGTCTTTCAGCGTGTTATAAACCTGCATGGGCACCATCGCCGCAAAGTCTATCGGTTCTTCTACGCTCTGTAGCGGCAAACCGCTGGGTACGACACTGACCAGCCGTAGTCCGCACGTCATCGTCCTCACCACCATCATTTTTCCGGCAATGTAGTCGAGCGGCATGCATAGTAGGGCTGTGTCTCCCGCCTTC
>JAGBQP010000026.1 GCA_017632825.1 Prevotella sp.
CAATCTTTTCATCTTTTTACCCTTTCTTTTCTTTACTCGGGGCGGTTGTGTCAGACCGTTGCTCCCCTACTTTCTTAATTTTTTAATGGTTTGTTATCCTGACGGTGCGCTTTTGAGCTAACACCGTTCCCGTTTCCGGGACAATCTTTATTTGTTATTTGTCTTGTTTGACGCTGCAAAGGTACGGCGATTTTTGCATCCCGCAATGACTTTTTGCTAAATTGTGTGCGCAAACACCACTTTTATTGATAAAAATCAATGAATGTACATTTTTTGCCATTTTTTCTTCCTCAGATATGAAACTAAAAGAAAAAGTGTGCTAATTCAAGTCTTTTTTGTACCTTTGGCGATGCCGAAGGTACTACAGTTCGGAAAAACTCAAATACATTTGGTTTTTCTCTCGCTTTTTCGTACCTTTGCAGCCACATACATATTTAATATAAAACATGGATCAGAAACAAAACAAGTTTATTACACTGAACTACCAGCTGTATCAAGTGGAGAATGGTGAAAAGAAACTGCTGGAGCAGACGTCACCCCAACGCCCGTTCCAGTTTATTAGCGGTTTCGGCACCACGCTGGACGCTCTGGAGCAGCACGTTGTCAACATTGAGACAGGACAGGACTTCGAACTCAAGCTACAGGCCGACCAGGCCTTTGGTCCCTACGACCAGGAATGTGTACACAAGCTGAAGCGCGAAATCTTCGAAGTCAATGGCAAGTTTGACAACGAGAACATATACGAAGGTGCCGTCATCACACTCAACGATGCCGAGGGCCACCAGTTCATGGCTCGCGTGACCAAGGTTGAGGACAGTGGCGTCACCGTCGATACCAACCACCCCTACGCCGGCATGGAACTCTGCTTCAACGGCCACATCGTGGAAAACAGACCTGCTTCAGAAGAAGAGGTGAAAATGCTCATCAAGCACATGACTGGCGGATGCAGCGGCTGCAAGGGTTGTGGCGGCGAAGGCGGTTGCCAAGAAGGCAACTGTGGTGAAGGCAACTGTGGTGAAAGCGGCTGCGGACATTGCCACTAAGCGTCATGCAGACAGAGAGTCTTGCACTGAGCAAAATAGCGATTAGAGTATAGCATATAGAGTTTAACGACAGTTTTTTGAGTGAAATGAGAAATACGTTTGGCCATCTATTCACGCTGACGACCTTTGGCGAGAGTCATGGTGCCGCTGTTGGCGGCGTTGTCGATGGTATGCCAGCAGGCATCGACATCGACGTAGCGTTCATCCAGCAGGAGCTGAACCGTCGCCGTCCCGGTCAGAGCCGCCTGACGACATCACGACAGGAAGCCGACCAGGTAGAGTTGCTCAGCGGCGTCTTTGAAGGGAAGTCAACCGGTTGCCCCATAGGTTTCATCGTACGCAACGAGAACCAGCACTCGCAGGACTATGAGAACCTGCGTACGCTGTTTCGTCCGTCACACGCAGATTTCACCTATTATAATAAATATGGCGTGCGGGACCATCGTGGCGGCGGGCGCTCATCGGCACGTATTACCATCAGCCGCGTTGTGGGCGGTGCTCTGGCTAAGCTGGCCCTGAAGCAGACGGGCATCAGCATACAGGCATATACCTCGCAGGTGGGAAACATTGCACTCGACAAGAACTACGACCAGTACGACCTCGCGCTGACAGAACAGAACGACGTGCGCTGCCCTGACCCACAGAAGGCTGAAGAAATGGCTCAACTCATCAGCCGCGTCAAGGCCGAAGGCGATACCATCGGCGGCATCATCACCTGCGTCATCAAAGGATGTCCCGTGGGACTGGGAGAACCCGAGTTCAGCAAACTGCATGCGGAGTTAGGAGCTGCCATGCTGAGCATTAACGCTGTTAAGGGTTTCGAATACGGCGATGGGTTCGATGGCGTCACCAAGCGCGGCTCTGAGGTCAACGACCGCTTTGTGCCTGTCGGAACAGACGCAGCCGACGATGACTCTATCGCAACAAAAGTAACAACAACTTCCAATCATAGCGGTGGCATACAGGGAGGCATCTCCAACGGACAGGACATATACTTCCGCGTGGCATTCAAACCCGTTGCAACTTTATTACAAGAACAGCAGACGGTTGACATAGAGGGTAACGCCACAACATTTACTGCACGCGGACGTCATGACCCTTGTGTGCTGCCGCGTGCAGTCCCCGTTGTTGAAGCAATGGCTGCAATGACGATTTTAGACCATTTGATGTTAAAAAACGGGGGCAAAAGATAAGATTTTGCCAATTATCGCAAAATATTGCCAAAAAAATTTGGAAGTTAAAGGAATAAATACTAATTTTGCAAACAGCTATCAGGGATTTGTGAAAACCCCTATACGCTAAGTTAAGTCTAGTTTAGTTTTTGTGTTGGTTGAGAGCGGTCCATTTGGCCGCTCTCTTTTGTTTCTACCCTATTCTATCGAAATACAGGTAATAATTATCGAAATTTCGGCAAAAAACATCGAAAAAACAATTTTGAGGATGAACCGGTATTTCGACAAAAATACCTATGATATACCTTCAAAAAGATGATTGGTATATCGACAAAAATGCCAATGGCGTACCTTCAAAAATGATTATCGGAATACCAGCAGAAAAGAACGCTGATATTCCGATTGTCATTATTCCATCACGCCGATAATGTCCTGAACGCTCTGACAACCGTGTTGGTCAAGCCAGTCGTTGATTCCGTCTCGCACCTTCAGCGTCACGGCTGGGTCTATAAAGTTGGCAGTGCCAATCTCGACGGCGGTCGCACCACACATCAGGAACTCGATGGCATCCTTGGCTGTCATGATACCGCCAAGTCCGACTACGGGAATATCAACGGCACGTGCTACCTGATAGACCATTCTCAGCGCCACAGGCTTCACAGCAGCTCCTGAGAGGCCACCAGTACCTATAGACAGAACCTTTTTACGTTTCTCGATATCGACAGCCATACCCATCAGCGTGTTAATCAGCGATACTGCGTCGGCACCCTCGGCTTCCACGGCACGGGCAATCTCAGTGATATCGGTCACATTGGGCGACAACTTCACAATGAGCGTCTTGTGGTAAGCCTGACGCACAGCCTTAACCACGCTGGCAGCTCCGGCACAAGTGACACCGAAAGCCATACCGCCATCCTTCACGTTAGGACATGAGATATTCAGTTCGATGGCAGGAATCTGGTCCAGAGCGTCCACACGGGCCGCACACGCTGCATAATCCTCAGGCGACGAACCGCTGACGTTCACAATATAAGTACCGCCCGTAGGCAGCAGCTGGGGATAGATGTGTTCGCAGAAGTAGTCCACACCCTTATTCTGGAGTCCCACGCAGTTCAGCATACCGCTGGGCGTCTCTGCCATACGCGGATAGTCGTTGCCCTCACGAGGTTTCAATGTCGTTCCTTTCACGATAATGCCGCCAATCTCTGAGAGTTTCACAAAATCCTGAAACTCCAGACCGTAGCCAAATGTACCAGAGGCAGTCATCACGGGATTCTTCAGCGTCAATGCGCCTATATTAACATCTAACTTTGCCATAACATTACAAGAAATAAGATTTCACCTCCTACCACAATAGGCGATTGATATTAAACACGGGGCCGTCCTTGCAGACGCAAAGGTTACCATCTACCGTTTTCTCTACACAGCACAGACAAGCACCAAGACCACAGGCCATCAGGTTCTCGAGCGAGACTTCGCACGATACACCTGCCTCCTTAGCAAATCGTGCTACCGCCTTCATCATGGGCGTTGGACCGCACGTCTGTATCATCGTGAACGATTCCTTCTTCAGGATGGAGTGCTGCGTCACGAAGCCTTTCTCTCCTTCGCTGCCATCCTCTGTCGTAACGAATACACGACCATAGCGGCGGAACTCGTCGAGCATCAGCAAGTCCTTGCCCGTACGGGCACCAAGCAGGAATGTGGGCTCCACGCCCTGACTCTTCAACTGATATCCCAGATATAATAGCGGTGCCACGCCCACACCACCTCCGACCAAGAGGGGTGAGGGCTGAGGGGTGAGGGCTGAGGGCTCACTTCCAACTTCAGACTTCAGACTTCCGCCCTCAGACAGACTAAAGCCATTACCCAAGGGCAGCACGCAGTTCAGTATGTCACCTTGATGCAACTGCGACAGATGCTGTGTGCCCTGACCGACAACGGCCACCAACAACCACAGCTCGTTTTTCTGACGGTCAACAAAGTTAATGGAGATGGGACGGCGCAGGAATGTCGATGGAGAATCGTCC
>JAGBQP010000131.1 GCA_017632825.1 Prevotella sp.
CCAGTACTTTGAGCGTCTCGCCCTGATGGAAGAGGCCAAGTCACTGCCTTTCGGTGCCGTCTTCGACTACTTCAACCTGAAGAACAACGTGCCCGTTGGCGAAGAGTTCATTGCTGCCATCCAGCAGTATGAGCGCGACGTCACATCGAAGCGCTAATATGGGCCAAGGCACGATTGGTCAAAGCATTTCATTGCATAGAAGTCAAATTGTCAAAATGTCTAATAGCATTCAATAGCCAATATGTCAAAAAGCAGTTCTCTGAAGAGCACACTCGCTGTGTCGCTCAACAACTATCTGGATGCCGGTGCCATCGTCGCCGGCTCCAGCGGCATCACTTTGTGGCAGAACTACCTGGGACTGTCGGAGATGCATCTGGGATGGCTCAACGCTCTCAGCGCCAACGCACTGGGTGCTGCCATCGGCGCTATCATCGGCGGTTTCCTGGCCGACAAGTTCGGACGTAAGTTTATCTTCACATACAATCTGCTGGTCTATATGCTGGGCGTGCTGATTGTCATGTTCAGCTTCAGCTACCCCATGTTGTTGGGCGGTTTCCTCGTCACGGGCATCAGCGTCGGCATCGGCGTTCCTGCCTCTTGGACGTACATCTCAGAGTCGTCCGAGGTACACAACCGCGGCCGCAACATCTGTATCTCGCAGATGTCGTGGGGACTGGGCCCGATGTTCATTCTCTTCTTTGGCATGCTGCTGGCGCCAGGCGGATTGCTCTGGGGACCTGTTGAGTCGCTGGCCAACGCCATCATCGGTGCCGACGCAGCACAGACTGCCGTCGAGGTATTCTCGTCACGTGTGGTCTTCTTCACGCTGTTTGCTGTGGCACTCGTGGCCTGGACACTGCAGCGCCAGCTGGAAGAGAGCGCAGAGTTCACCGCTAAACAGGCAGAGGACAAGGGCAGCAGCATTGTCGATAACATCAAACTGCTGTTCACCAACAAAATAGCTGTTAAGACTGTTGCGTTTCTGGCAACTATCTACCTCACATGGAACCTCGTAGCCTCTGTCATGGGCTTCTTCATGCCCCACGTCTATGAGACGGCTGGCGGTCTGAGCAACGAGACAGCCAACATGCTAAGCTGCGTCAGTTGGGTGTTCGTCGTCGTCACCACGTTCATCATCTCGTTCTATGTTGACAAGGTGGCCCACCGTTTGTTCTACGTCTTCGGTCTGGCAGCCGCCCTCAGTGCATGGCTCCTCGTCATCGGCGGCGGCATCACTGGCATTGCCGGCATTTGGGTGTTCACCATCCTGTGGGGCATCAACAACGGCAGCTCCGTGCAGGTATTCTATGCCCTTTGGGGTTCAGAGCTCTTCCCTGCTAAGTTCCGTGCCGGCGCCCAAGGTCTGATGTTCTTCATCGTTCGCGGCCTCTCTGCTGTCTGGGGCCTCGTCTTCACCTTTATCTATGGTGAGAACGGCGAAGGCTTCACACTGGCAGCCTACTGCATGGTGGTACTGCTGGTAATTGCTTTGGTAGTAGGCCTTCTTGGCATGCCGAACACACGCGGTCGCTCATTAGACGACATCACTCGCGAGAGATATGGTGAGAATTACTAAATACTCCATGAGATAGCGTCGAATTTTCTCGAAAATTCAACCAAAAGAGGCCGTCCTACAATCGTAAGACGGCCTCTTTTATTTCTTAAGCTATACTTTACTGTCAATTCTCCCGTGGGTTCTCCACGATGGAGACTCCTATGTGTTATCTGGGCAGATTGAAGGCGACGGTCATCTCCTTCATCTGCTCGTCGCTCATACCCTCTGGCTCAAAGCCCATACATTTCGCATTGATGTATATCTTGGCCGACTTAGAGAGCACGTCTATCTGGTCGAAAGCATCCATTACGTCCTTGCCTTTAGCAAAAACGCCGTGCTTCTCCCACATGACTACGTCGTAGTCCTCCAGTTCTTTCAGCGTAGCCTCAGCCAGAGCGTTGGAGCCAGGCAGGGTGTAAGGCACAATACCCAGTCCCAGGGGGCAGAATGCTTTGGTCTCGGGAATCATCGACCATAGGATTTTCGTCAGCACATCTTTACCCAGGAAAGCACGGTTGTGGCTCATCGCAACCAGCTCAATGGGATGAGTGTGGACGGTAGCCTTGTAGCCGCTGCCAGTCTCTATCTGACGGGCATGTACTGTAAGGTGCGAGGGCAGTTCACTGGTAGGCATCACAGGTTCGTCAGCAATGATAACGTATGATGCGCAGTCGTCAAGGATACGGATGACACTACCATTCAGCATCGGCTGGCGGGCCAGGTCACGCATACGCTTACCCGTTCCCTTGCAATAGAAGTAACAGCCCTTCAGCGCCGGCAGGGTGACACCAATCTGCTTGACTTCGCTGATTGCTGGCAGCTGACGGATTTCGTCATCAACATATTCTGTAATATTCACGGTGATGTTGCCACCATTACGCTCAGCCCAGCCGTTCTGCCACAGATAGCCGGCGACCTCTGCAATCTTATAGACTTCCTCTTTCAGGGCGGGACGACCCTCTAAGATACTTTTCATTGTTGTTGAAATTTTATTGGATGCAAAGGTAGACATAATTCCCTTTTTATATCCCATGAAAAATGATATTTGCGCCTAGAATTATGATTTTATAAGTTTTTCTTTTGTTTTTCGCTCACTTATTTGTACCTTTGTCCTCATGAAACAATTCAAGGAAAATGTGATACTGGCCGATGCAGACTACATAGACCGCGTAGCCTTTGACTTGACCGTGAACTTTGAGCGCATGATTGGCCGCCAAATACCCAAAGCCGACATAGCCCGATGGGCCGACTGCGTGGCACTGGACGGCGGACTGCGCGAAGGCGACAACGACATTCAAGTGGTGCTGATACACGACAAGCAGCATACACTGCTCAAGAATTTCGTGCCGTCAGACTACGGAAAAGAGCTGAACGGACAGGCCTTCAAGGACCATCTGGGCGAGTTCGTCTTCGAAACGCATCCGGTTGAGGACATTGTGAGCAAGGACGACTTCCTGGCCGATGCTCTACAGATGATATGCAGCGACCCGGCGGTGAAGCGCATCATGGTGATTCCCGACAGCGAAGACTCCATAAAATTAAGCAAGGTGACACAGGTGCTTCGCCAGGCCGACGACGAGAAGCGCATAACGCTTTTTGCCATGCAACCACTGACAGGTTGTCAGTGTCGACAGGAGATTCTCGGCTACTCGCTGATGGCCGCACTGGGCATCAGAGGTGACGAGATAAAAGCATAAACTCCTTGTCATCAGGACTTCTAAGAAACTAAAAAACAACAAAATAAGATATGGCACGAGTATTAATGATTGGCGCCGGAGGCGTCGCTACGGTAGCAGCGTTCAAGATTGCACAGAACGCTGACGTGTTTACAGAATTCATGATTGCCAGCCGCCGCAAGGCAAAGTGCGACAAGATAGTAGAGGACATCCATAAGGCCGGCTACAAGTTGGACATCAAGACGGCTCAGGTTGATGCCGACGATGTTGAACAGCTGAAGGCGCTGTTCAACGACTACAAGCCCGAACTCGTGGTAAACCTCGCCCTGCCCTATCAGGACCTGACCATTATGGATGCCTGTCTGGCTTGCGGCTGCTCGTATCTGGACACAGCCAACTATGAGCCCAAGGACGAAGCCCACTTCGAATACTCCTGGCAGTGGGCCTACCGCGAGCGCTTTGAGAAAGCCGGTCTGACGGCCATTCTCGGCTGCGGTTTCGACCCGGGTGTCACCTCTATCTATACGGCCTACGCCGCCAAGCATCATTTCAAGGAGATTCAGTATCTCGACATCGTGGACTGCAACGCCGGCGACCACCACAAGGCATTCGCCACCAACTTCAATCCAGAGATTAACATCCGCGAGATTACCCAGAAGGGACTCTACTGGGAGAACGGCCAGTGGGTGGAGACCGAGCCGCTGGAAATCCACAAGGACCTGACATATCCCAACATCGGACCGCGCGACAGCTACCTGCTCCACCACGAGGAGATTGAGTCGCTCGTCATCAACTACCCCACCATCAAGCGTGCCCGTTTCTGGATGACCTTCGGACAGCAGTACCTGAAGCACCTGGAGGTAATTCAGAATATCGGCATGAGCCGCATCGACGAAGTCGTCTATGAGGCGCCATTGGCTGATGGCTCTGGCGTAGCAAAGGTGAAGATTGTTCCGTTGCAGTTCCTGAAAGCCGTGCTGCCTAACCCACAGGACCTCGGCGAGAACTACGAAGGCGAGACTTCCATCGGCTGCCGCATCCGCGGTATCGGAAACGATGGCAAGGAGCACACCTATTATATATATAACAACTGCTCGCACCGTGCCGCCTATGAGGAGACCGGCATGCAGGGTGTCTCTTACACCACCGGTGTGCCTGCCATGATTGGCGCCATGATGTTCTGCAAGGGTCTGTGGAAGAAGCCCGGCGTCCACAACGTTGAGGAGTTCGACCCCGATCCCTTCATGGAGCAGCTCAACAAGCAGGGACTGCCTTGGCACGAGATTCACGACGGAGACTTGGAACTGTAATTGTAAAAACTAAACAACATATCAAATATGGCAAAGAAAGAAGAAAGCAAAGAACAGCTGACCCCGCAACAGCAGAAGTTGCAAGCCTTGCAGGCTGCTATGTCGAAGATCGAGAAGGACTTCGGCAAGGGAAGCATCATGAAAATGGGCGACGAAAATATAGAGAACGTAGAGGTGATTCCCACAGGTAGCATCGCTCTGAACGATGCACTCGGCGTGGGCGGCTATCCCAAAGGACGCATTATCGAAATCTACGGTCCCGAGTCTTCAGGTAAGACAACACTGGCTATTCACGCCATCGCTGAAGCCCAGAAGGCAGGCGGAATTGCAGCATTCATCGATGCTGAGCACGCCTTCGACCGCTTCTATGCTCAGAAGTTGGGTGTCGATGTTGACAATCTCTACATCTCACAGCCCGACAACGGTGAACAGGCTCTGGAGATTGCCGACCAGCTGATTCGCTCGGCAGCCATCGACATTCTCGTCGTTGACTCAGTAGCAGCCCTGACACCTAAGAAGGAGATTGAGGGCGACATGGGCGACTCGGCCGTAGGTCTGCACGCTCGTCTGATGTCGCAAGCCCTGCGCAAGCTGACCGCTACCATCTCCAAGACCAACACCACATGTATTTTCATCAATCAGTTACGCGAGAAAATCGGTATCATGTTTGGCAGTCCCGAGACCACTACAGGTGGTAACGCCCTGAAGTTCTACGCTTCAGTTCGTTTGGACATCCGCAAGGTAACCAGCATCAAGGATGGCGACAACATCATCGGCAACCTGGTACGCGTCAGAGTAGTTAAAAACAAGGTGGCACCTCCTTTCCGCAAGGCTGAGTTCGAAATCACCTTTGGCGAAGGCATCTCCAAAATTGGCGAGATTCTGGATCTCGGAGTGGAGAATGGCATCATCGCGAAGAGCGGCTCATGGTTTAGCTACGGCAGTCAGAAACTGGCTCAGGGACGCGATGCCACTAAGGAGTTGCTCAAGGACAATCCTGAGTTGTGCGAAGAGTTGGAAGCCAAAATCATGCAGGCTATCAAGAACAGATAATCAGAAGATAAGCAGCCATCATAAAAAATCCCGTCTTTGCAGGACGGGATTTTTATTGTTCTATAGTCTGGTTATCTGTTGTGTGACGACCTACTCACTCAACAGGTCCCACTCGTTTTTCTTCTTTGTAGTTGTCTTCTTGACCGGTTTCTTTTTGACGGTCCTCTTGGCAGACTTCTTCGACGAGTCGAGAATCGTATTATAACTCTGCACCAGGTTGCTGCGGTCGAAGTGGACAATAAGCAGTTTTCCATTTGAGCGCATGTAAATCCAGTCCTTGCGGCCGTTGCTATCAGCAGCCACACGGTCGGGCTCACCAACAGCCAGCTGGACCTCATCCTCTGACATACCGGCAATAACACGTCCGGCACGTATGGCAGCACGGGCAGCCGGACTCGTCTGTCTGGCAACGCCCTCACCCATAGCAAAGAGATAACCGAACAGATGCTCCCTGCTCTCGGAGCTGTCAATCAGATAATCCTCTGTATTGAAAATGATATCCATGAAATACTGGCGACGAGACTCATTCTCTGTAAGTGCCAAAGTGACATAGTCGCCACGCAGATGTGTAATGCGGTCTATAACAAAAGTCGTCAGCTTAGGAACGCGTACAATACGCTCACGGCCGTCACCTTTCGAAATCATTTTGGCAACGTACTTCGTGTGAACGGTCTTACCTATATAATCATCGTAAGTACCTTTGACTGCCATTATGTCATCCAGTACGCCAAACGAGCCATAGAAAGCATGACGGGCATTGTCCATCACGAACTCGTCATCGCGCATACCGCAGTTGGTCTTCGAGAGAGCCACATTCTGGTAGAACTCGTTGCCTTTCGCGTCTTCAACGACAATCTTAACGGGGAAGCTGCGGGTACCGACGCCAACCTGAGTAACCGTAACCTCCATATTCAAAGGAACCTTCACCTCCTTGTGGCCATCACTCTCATAGTCGTTATCAACAAAGAATATGGTACTCTTGGTGAGCAGTTTCTTGCCAACCAGTTTCTCGCGGGCTATGTCAACATCGCCTAAATAGGCCAGCGTCGGCACGCCCATCTTGTTATAGCAATAGTCCTCAAACGTACCGTTCAACACCTCATAGTAGTACATTCTGCCGTCACCTTCACACTTAAAGTTGATACGTGCATGACCTTCGGAACTGACAGAATGACCTTGATAAACCATAATCTGGTACCGCAGAGTCATGCTGCTCACCTCCTTACCCGTCGATGCGTCGCAGAACGTCTTAACAATCAAGTCGTATTTCTCGGGCATCACCATGAACTTCATCCCTGGTTTCCAGTCACACAAACTGTAGAACCTGAAATTCTTGCCTACAAAGTCGGTGGGCTCGTTTTCCCTGCTGACGTTTGAGTTGGTATTAACATCAGACATCTGTGCCACCGACACCTTCTTGGCACCCCTGGTTTTTACGATATAGTCGTCCGGACTCTGTGCATAGCCTGTAGCGAAGGCTAATGTCAGACCGACAGAAAGAAATAAACGCTTCATATTTAGGCGGTTTAACGATTTTCGCATGCAAAGATAGAAAATAAATCCGTAACTTGTGCCAAAATGACGCAACAAACCATCATTTTTATGAAAAAAAAGTGTTTTTGGCACGCGCTTTGCTATACTATTGGCGGATTGACGTCCAAACAAATTTGAATTATTAATTAAAAAACGATACAATTATGGGAAAGATTATTGGAATTGACTTAGGAACTACCAACAGCTGCGTTTCCGTATTCGAGGGTAACGAGCCAGTAGTGATTGCCAACAGCGAGGGCAAGCGCACAACGCCTTCAGTCGTTGGTTTTGTTGAAAACGGCGAGCGTAAGATTGGCGACCCCGCCAAGCGCCAGGCCATCACCAACCCCAAGAACACCGTTTACTCTATTAAGCGCTTCATGGGTGAGAACTGGCAGCAGACCGAGAAGGAAATCTCACGCGTACCTTATTCTGTTGTCAACGAGGGTGGTTATCCCCGTGTCGACATCGACGGACGTAAGTACACGCCACAGGAAATCTCAGCAATGGTGCTGCAGAAGATGAAGAAAACAGCCGAGGACTATCTCGGACAGGAGGTGACAGAGGCTGTCATCACCGTACCCGCATACTTCTCTGACTCACAGCGTCAGGCTACCAAGGAGGCTGGTCAGATTGCCGGTCTCGATGTTAAGCGTATTGTCAACGAGCCTACAGCAGCAGCTCTGGCCTACGGTGTTGACAAGGCCAATAAGGATATGAAGATTGCAGTCTTCGACCTCGGTGGCGGTACATTCGATATCTCTATCCTGGAGTTCGGCGGCGGTGTCTTCGAGGTACTCTCTACCAATGGTGACACCCACCTCGGTGGTGACGACTTCGACCAGGTAATTATCGACTGGCTCGTACAGGAGTTCAAGAACGACGAAGGTGCCGACCTGAAGGCCGACCCGATGGCTATGCAACGTCTGAAGGAGGCTGCCGAGAAGGCAAAGATCGAACTGTCAAGCTCTACATCGACAGAAATCAACCTGCCTTACATCATGCCTGTAGGCGGTGTGCCTAAGCACCTGGTAAAGACACTGACACGTGCCAAGTTCGAGCAGCTGGCCCACGACCTCATCCAGGCATGTCTGGCTCCCTGTCAGAAGGC
>JAGBQP010000132.1 GCA_017632825.1 Prevotella sp.
GGCAGGCGCTCTTTCATGAACTCCTTCTTGCGTTCCTTCAGTATCTGCTTCTTGGCACCAGGCGTTACGAAGTAGCCCAGTCCGCGCTTATTATATATAATGTTCGCGCGAGCCAGCTCGTCGTAAGCCTTCACGGCTGTGTTGGTATTCACCTCCAGCAGCACGGCGTACTCGCGGACCGACGGAATGCGGTCGTCGTCCTTGTACTTGTCGGCAAGTATCTCATCGCAGAGGCGGTCGGCCATCTGGATGTAGATAGGTTTATCGTTTGTAAAAATCATATATTTGCAAATTTATGGGTTACAACCTGGTAGCGGCAGAACAGACGGTAGGCTAACCAAGTGAAGGCAGCTATCAAGCAGGTGTGGAAACACATCCAGAAGATATAGCTCATGGTCAGCTCCGACTGTGGTGTAGGCGTGTCGCGGTAGCCTAATGAGTTGATTGTCCAGACGACAACGGCAGACAAAATGGCAAATACGACCGAAGTAGCAATGAAGTGATACTTCTTAAAAAACACGCCGCCCAGCAGGAATAGAGCGTGGATGAAAACGAAGGACAGATAGTTATTCACTACAGCTAACAGCGGACTATACTCGTTTACTTTGGGCAGGTGATCAACAAACTCTTTCGTCATACTGTAGACGGGATGGTCGGCTATTTGTAGCCAGACCATGTGTATGCAATCGGCTAAGCCAATTGGCAGCACGCCGCCTACCAGCATAAAGACCAGCATATAGATCCAGCGTGACAGGAATTTCTCCAGATTAGTGGCCGGCAGCATCAGCCAGGCTATGCGCTGCTGTTTCTTCTGCTCACCGCGATAGATTGTGCTGGCCGTGACGAGGAAATAGATATACATAGCTATCATACTGAACGTAGAAACCCCATAGCAAATTTGTTTGATGTGCTTGTCCCAGTCAACCACGTCGTAAGAACGATAGCCAATGTTATGTGCAAACCAGAAGAAGAGCAGATAGAGCAGCAACATACAGAGTGCGCCCCACATCATGGCCTTGCGGCCTTCGGCGAAATCGAGCTTCAGCACATGGCCGAAGCGTGTCATATTGAAGTTTTTCATTTTACCAATCCTTTCGTTACAGCGTTAAACAATAATTCCAAGTTCAGTTGTGTCTCGGCCTGACCTTCCTGGCGCAAGGCCATCACAGCATTGCCCTGCAGTGTGGGCTCAGCGTAGAGCACACCCTCCATCTCGCTGGGCTGGCGGTACTCAAACACGTATTTGTCCATCATCTCCTGCACCGAGGCGTTGAGCAGCATCTCGCGCTGGTTCAGCATGAGAATGTGGTCGAGCAGCGCCTCCACATCGTGCACCTGGTGGGTGGAGATGATGATAATCTGATCATCGCTCATATTCTGTGCCACCGTTTTGCGGAACTGCGACTTCGAGGGAATGTCGAGACCGTTGGTCGGCTCGTCCATCAGCAGCAACTTCGTGTTCGTGGCGAGAGCGAACGACATAAACACCTTTTTCTTCTGTCCCATCGACAGACCGCCAAGGTCTAGATCGGCTGTCAGTTCAAAGTCGCGCAGGCAGGCGTCCAACCGCTCCTGGCTGAAGTGGGGATAGAACGGGGCATTCAGCTCCACATAGCGTTTCAGTGTCATCGACGGCAAGTCGAACTCCTCGGGCACAAGGAAAATCTCCTCCAGCACCCCAGCCTCTCTTTTGTATGTTTCAATGCCATCGTAACACACCGAACCGGACTTTGGACGCAGCAGACCAGCAATCAGATAGAGCAGCGTTGACTTACCCGTACCGTTCTTACCTAATAAACCGTAAATTTTGTTCTCCTCCAGCCTCAGGCTGAAATCATCGAATACCCGTTCTTTCCGACCCGGGTAACAAAAGCTGATGTTGTTTACTTCAATCATATTGGTTAGTGTTTTGGTGTACTACTTTTCTATTACACTGCAAAGGTAGTACATTTTATGCTTACGCTCCAAATTTTTAGGCAGAAAAATGTCATTCGATAGGCTTTTTTAACATTCACACCTTAATATAATGGAGTATTAAATGCAAAAGTTGAGATTAATAAATATTAGCAAAAAAACAAGCAGCGAACCCTTGGTCGCACAGATTATTATGCGTACCTTTGCACTAAGAAATACTTTAGAAACTATAGACTTTCAATGAGACTACTATTTATTATCACCCTTGTAAGCGGACTACTTATAGGACGTGCTACCGCGTACGCCCAAAACAACGATAAAAAAGTAGAGCAACGGCTACTGGACGATATCAGGAAATATTTTACCGAACCTGAGGAAGACTCGTTCTATGTGGCAGCGGCCAATTTCAGACAGTACTATCTGGAGCGGGGCGATTTGCGCTACTACTACAAGGGCCTTGAAGACGAGATACTGTACGACATAAACTTCAACCACTTTTACCGCGCCATGAAAAAGGCCAAGGCCATGCAAAAAGACATGGTAGAGCGCAAATGTACCAAAGAGTATTTCCGCGCAACCTACCTCATTGGTATGATTTACTCTATGAAGGGTAATCTGGAGCTGGCCAAGCGCTATTTCGAAAAGGCCATTGAAGAGGTTGACCACGCTGAACAGACGAGCCTCATAAGCATTTACATCGACCTGGCCAACATCGAGATGGACGAAGAGCCCGAGAACGCCCTGAAGCATTTGGATACAGCCATTGCCATCATCAAAAAAGCAAATCTGAAATACGAATATAGCGACGCCATCGGCTTTAAGACTATTATAGCCTTCGTTATGCACGACTGGAACCTGCTCGACGAGTGCTATGCGGAATACCTGCGGTTAGAAAAGGAGTATTCCGAGGAGTTCAGCCGTACCTATTATAATTACGTCATGATTTGCAAACTTACACGCGACGGCCGATACAAAGAGGCAATGGCATATACAAACAAGCTGACCAACGCTACCGACCGTTACAAGTTTCAACTGGACATAAGTAAGGTAAAAGGCGACAGCGCCAAGATTGTGCTGGCACTGGAGCGCTACCAGCAGGCAAAGGACTCGATAAACAACGTCATCATGAGCGAAGAGCTGATAGAGACAGCACAGGACCTGGACGTAGCAAAGGAACAGCACAAAAACGAGGTGGCCAAACTGAAAGAGCAGACTTATATTCTCATCATCTGCCTGGCCGGCGTTACCATCATCATACTGGGTTGCTTCGTCAGAAGCCGCCGTCTCAGTCTTCGTAAGATGAAGCAGAAGAACAAGGAACTTGAGATTGCACGCGACAAGGCCCAGGAGTCAGAACGCATGAAGATGAACTTCCTGAACAACATGAACCACGAGATACGCACACCGCTTAACATTATCAGCGGCTTTGCGCAGATTGTCAGCTCACCCGAATTCGTGACCTCACCCGAGGAACGTAAGGAAATATCCAGGCGTATTCAGAAGAGTTCAAACAACATCACACGTATCATTGAGGAACTTCTTGACATCTCGAGCAAAGAGTCTGTAAGATATATGGCGAAGGACGACCATCTTCCTTGTAATGCCTTGATTCGCGATATCATCAACGATTTCAAGATACCCATCAGCTGCACGTCAGAGATTCTGTTCAAAACCGACCTGCGCGATTCTTTCATGATACAGACAAACCGCAAGGAAGTTCAGAAAATCATGAACTGTCTGCTTAACAATGCCTGTAAGTTTACCGAACATGGAAGCATTGTCATCAAGAACTCATTCAACAAAACAACCAAACAGGCCGAAATCAGCATCACCGACAATGGCATCGGTATTCCTGCAGAAGACAAAGAAAAGATTTTCAATCATTTCTACAAGATTGACAACTATAAAGAAGGCATCGGACTGGGATTACCACTTGCACGTCGCTCAGCCCGCCAGTTAGGCGGCGACGTCACACTCGACACCAATTATCAGCATGGTGCCCGCTTCATCGTCTCACTGCCAGTGGACTAATTAATATGTAGCGTCTGGTCACAATAGTCAACGACGG
The DNA here is from genome assembly GCA_017632825.1 of Prevotella sp. The sequence goes on from JAGBQP010000132.1 coordinate 3,983, forward strand.
CTTTCCTGTGAGTAATAAAGAGGATGGTCTTGTGGTGATTATTCAGCACCTGTTCCAGCAAGCGCCGTTCGGTCTCTACGTCAAGGGCTGATGTAGCCTCATCAAAAAGCATAATCGGACGATTGCGCAGCAGGGCACGGGCTATCGCTATTCGCTGTGCCTGCCCTTCGGAGAGGCCGCCACCGTACTCCGAGCAAACGGTATCGAGTTGTTGCGGCAAGTCGGCCACAAAGTCAGCACAAGCCATCCGTAGCGCTGTCCACAATTCCTCATCCTTCGCCTTCGGGTTCGCCATCAGCAGATTGTCGCGTATGGTTCCACTCAGCAGCGTATTCCCCTGGGGGACATATACCAGATTACAGCGATGCAACGGAGATATCTCATCAGCACGTTCGTCATTATAGATTTCCACCCGCCCATCGCTTGGCCTTATCAGTGCCAATATCAGTCTTAGCAAAGTCGTTTTTCCTGCCCCCGTTTCGCCCATAATGGCAGTACACGTTCCCGGTCTGAAGTCAAACGACAGGTTCTGTATCACTGGAGAATTATCGCCCTCGTAGCAATACGACACATCCTTGATGCGTATGCCACAAGAACCCGTGAACGAGTCGCTTTCTCCTTGTTTCTCGACAGGACATTCCTCAAGTTCCAACAGTCGCTCGGCAGCCGTGAAGACACTTACAAATGCAGGTGCCAGACGAATCATGTCACGGGCAGGACCCTGTATGCGGTAAACCAGTTGCAGGAATGCTGTCATCTGTCCGAAGGTAATCGTGTGCGCACTCATCCTGACAGCACCCCACAGAAAAGCGATGAGATAACCTAATGAGAAACCGCCATTGACGAACAAGTTGGAGACAATCGAGAACTTCGTACGCTGGCGAACATGATGACGCAGCTCTGCCTGCTGACCTTCCAGCTGGCCCACCATCTGCTCTCCCGCCTCCATCGTTTTCAGCAGTGTCACATGCTGAACAGCCTCCGTCAACAGGTTCTGGATACGACTGTCACTGGTTCGCACACGACGCGACAGTTTACGCATCTGGGCCACGTAAATCCTACTGACAGAGATAAAGACTGGCAGGATGCCAACGGTCGTAATTGCCAGCCAGGTATCCATCTGCATCAGATAGAAGAAAGCACCCACAAACATCATCACCACCGACAGTGTCTTGGGCAAGGTCTCAGTGATAAAACCTACTACCGTCTTAACATCCTCCTCCATACGGTTGATGACATCACCCGTGTGATAGGCATTCTTGCCTCGCCACTCAGAGCGCAGCAGCCTGTCCAGAATCTGCTGTTGCATCACATTTTGTGCCTTGACGCCCAGGATATTCTTAATCCACACACGCAGAATGTTCAGTCCGAACTCACAGAGAATCAAGCCTCCCATCATGGCCACTCCCCAGTAGATAGAGCCCTGCCGTGCACCTGCGGCCACATCGATGGTGCGTTGCATGACAAGCACCATCAGCAGACTGACGAAGACGCCAACCACGCCAATGGCCGCGTTCATCAGTGTCTGTAGGCGATTGCCTTTCAGCACGCGCCACAACCACCTCAGCAACTGACGCACGGTATAGCGACTCTCCGGGTTATGCAGTTTCTGTAAGAAATTCACAATCTGCTAAAAATCTATGATATCAGTCTTAAAACTACCTTACATCGGCCCCCCACATCATCTTCTCGCGCAGGGTGTTGAAGTACCGATGATCGGAACGCTTAACTACCTTAATATAATAAGGTGCACGCCTCAGCGAAACCTTTGTGCCCTCCTTGCACTTCTCTGACCGTCCGTCAACAGCCACCAGGAACGAGTGGCTACGACTCTCCACGTCCAGTTCTATCACAGAAGAGTCGGGTATCACGATTGGCCGTACATTCAGCGAGTGAGGGGCAACAGCCGTCATGGAGAACACCTTTGTTCCCGGCACGATGATAGGTCCGCCATTAGACAGCGAGTAAGCCGTCGAACCCGTCGGTGTTGACACCACCAGGCCGTCGGCCTGATAGGTTGTCAGCAACTGCCCGTTGATGTGTGCTCGGATACTGATCATCGATGCCGTATCTCGCTTTAATATCGCCACATCGTTCAGCGCATAGCTGCACTCGCCCGCCGGTTGTCCGTCAACCGTCACCTCTATGACAGCACGGCTCTCTATGGCATAGTCATCGCGATGAAGCGACTCCATCGTCAGTTCGATATCATCAGGACTGATATCGGCCAGGAATCCCAGACGTCCCATGTTAATGCCGAGGATGGGTATATCTTTCTTTCCCACCCTGCAAGCCGTTTTCAGGAAGGTTCCGTCACCGCCCATGGATATGGCAAAGTCAGCGACAAAATCATCGTCAGAAAAAACCTTTGTGGCGCTAACATCCAGACGCTGATTGTCCTTTAAGAAGTAATAGTACTCCATATCGACATACAACTCACCCCCATAACGGGCTATCGTTGCCAGCACCTTCTGTATGCTGGCCGACTTCTTTGCCTGGTATATATTACCGAAAAGAGCGAATCTTAGCTTGCGTTGCGTCATTTTTCCCGTTGATTATTCTTTGTTTCAAAAAAGATTTGCTATCTTTGCCGAATAAAATCGGGCGAAGAACCTTCGCGACTGCAAATTTAAGTATTTTTCCTGAAACAACGAAGAGATTATGGCAAAAGTTTATGTATTCCTTGCCGACGGCTTTGAGGAAGTCGAAGCTTTAATACCCATCGATGTACTGCGCCGTGGTGGTGTTGAGGTTATAACAGTGAGTACCACCGAGTTCCCGCTGGTGGAGTCTGCACACGGTGTTAATATCGAGGCTGACATACAATTTGAGCAGTCCGACTATCAGGATGCCGACCTGCTGATGCTGCCTGGCGGCATGCCCGGCGCAGCCAACCTCTATCAACACGAGGGTGTCTGCAAGGCAGTCTGCGAACAGCTCGCTGCCGGCAAGAAGGTGTCTGCCATCTGTGCGGCTCCCGCTGTCGTCCTGGCTCCATTAGGCCTGCTCGATGGCAAGAAAGCCACCTGTTATCCTGGTTTCGAAAATGCACTTGAGGGTGCCACCTATACAGGCGACC
>JAGBQP010000133.1 GCA_017632825.1 Prevotella sp.
CAGGCCGCGAACGGCGAACGAGATGCAGAACAGGATGGCTGCGGCACCCCAGATAACGAAGGTCTTCTTATACATGCCCATGAAGTTGTACTTGGCATTCTGCATGAGGTTCTTAGAGTAACCGGTCACGAAGGTCAGGTTGGTCCACTTATCCTTGCTCAGCATGTAGTCATAGACCAGACGGGTCATATAGACGGCAGTGAAGAACGATACGCAGATACCGATGATCCAAGTGGTGGCGAAGCCCTTTACAGGACCTGTACCGAAGTAAAGCAGGATGATACCAGTGATCAATGATGTGAAGTTAGAGTCGAAGATAGCGCTGAAAGCGTTAGAATAACCCTTGCTGAGGGATTCTTTCACGCTGAGACCCTTCTTCAGCTCTTCCTTGATACGCTCGTAGATCAGCACGTTAGCATCCACAGCAGTACCCAGCGTCAGCACGATACCGGCGATACCAGGCATCGTCAGAGCAGCCTGGAACGAGGTGAGGATACCCAATGTGAAGAACAGGTTGAACAGCAGGGCGATATCGGAGAGGATACCAGGGATGAAGCCGTAGAGCAGGATCATGTAGATCATCAGCAGGATGAATGCCACAATGAATGACATGATACCCTGCTTAATGGACTGAGCACCCAGTGACGGACCAACCACCTCTTCCTGCACGATACGTGTAGGAGCCGGCATCTTACCTGAATTCAGCGTGTTAGCCAAGTCCTTGGTGTCCTCGATGGTGAAGTTACCAGTAATCTGAGAGTTACCTCCATCAATCTGGGTGAGGATACGTGGAGCAGAGTAGACGGCGTCATCGAGCACGATGGCTACGGCCTTACCGATGTTCTGCTTGGTGATCTGGCTCCAGCGACGGGCACCGTCAGAGTTCATCTGCATAGATACGCAGGGATGACCCATCTGGTCGAAGTCGTCCTTACCGTTGGTGATGACGTCACCCTCCAGCGGAGCACGACCTGAAGGCTCAGTAATCTTCAGAGCATAGAGCTCGAAGATGTCACCCTTGGTCTCACCTCCGAAGTCCTCAGGCTTGGCACCCCAGCGGAGCTTCAACTCAGCAGGGAAGATCTGACGGGCAAGGTCGGAGTAGATAATCTTATTGATTTCAGCGGTATCGCGTGCGTTGGCATAACCTACGACAGCGAGGGTGTTACCCTGTGTGGGCTGGAAGTAGTAGAACAGGGGATTCTGCTTCTTGGCCTGCTCGGCAGTCTTATCATCAACAGCTTTGGCATCCTTCTTGGCCAGTTTGGCAGCGAGGTCACCAGTAGCAGCTTTAGTAGTGTCAGCCTTTACAGAGTCAGCGGCCTGAGCCTCCTCAACAACAGACTCAATGGCTGTGGTGTCAACCACTTCGCCACCCTGTACAGCCCAGCGCTGGTTCAACTGAGCCAGCAGCGGAGTAATCTCCTGAGAGTTATAGGTCTCCCAGAACTCGAGGTTGGCAGAACCCTGGAGCAGCTTACGTACACGCTCGGGCTCCTTGATACCAGGCATTTCGACCATGATACGGCCAGCCTGACCTTCCAGCTTCTGGATGTTGGGCTGAACAACGCCGAACTTATCGATACGGTTACGAACTACATTGAATGAGTTGTCAACGGCAGCCTGCACCTCAGCGCGCAGTGCACTCTCTACCTCAGAGTCGGTAGACTGTGTGCTCACCTTGCCCTTCATCTGCTGGGTAGCAAAGATAGCGGCAAGGGGACGGCCGTTAGCCTCTTGTTTCCAATACTTCACGAACAGAGAGATGAAGTCGTTCTGGCTGGTCTCCTCTTCCTTCTTGGCAAGTTCCATTGCCTTCTTGTAGGTAGCGTCGGTCTTGTGGTCAGCAAGTACGTCAACCACATCAGGTACGGATACCTCAAGAATCACGTTCATACCGCCTTTCAGGTCAAGACCCAGGCCAATTTCCATCTCACGGCACTGCTTCAGAGAATAGATGCCCATATACACCTTCTCGTTGTTGATTGAATCCAGGTACTCTGCACCAGCCTCCTCGCCCATGGCAGCAGCCTTACTCTCGTAGTGGCGTGTCACAAATGAGAAGGAAAGGTAGAAGCAGCACACAAGAATCAGAAGCACTGCAATAAATTTAACAATTCCTTTGTTTTGCATTTTGATTTTTAATATTATTTGATATTATTATATTCTGTTCGTGCATATTTTAGCGTGCAAATATAGTGCTTTTTTTTGAGAGGGAAAAATTTCTCGTCAAAAAAGACACTTTTTTTAAGGATTTTCCCTCATTTTTATGTGGCAGATGATAGGAAAATGGTCACTGGCGTCCATTTCGTCGTCAATCTGACAATTGTATGGTTGAAGGTCTGGTGAGCATAAAATATGATCAATTCTGAAATAGTATCCTTTCTGATTATATGACAAACCGAGACCTTTTCCAGTTGTTTGGAAGCAGTCTGTGAGTCCTTGGGCGATGGTGCGTCGTGCGTAGGAGATGGGGGTATCGTTGAAGTCACCACACACGATGATGGGGTATTGCCTATGGGCTTCGATATAGCGATGGACGGCATCAGCCTGAGGGGCACGTTTGGCATTGTTCTTTCCCAGTTTCTCGATAAGGAACATCGATTCGGTTTTGGCGGTATCGCGCTTCATCTTGCCTCGTATCAGGCGCTCGTAGTTCTCGCGCTCAGTATCTGTGAGGTGAGTGCTTTCCAAGTGGTTGTTGATAACCAGTAGGGTGTCCTTGTCTGTTTTCAGGTAGTAGGCCACTGAGCCGTTGGACCTTGAGGGATATTGGATGCGCTCCTTGCGGATAATGGGATATCGGGTGTGGATGCCCACGCAATTGAAGATGAGGGCATTCTTGTGAAGCACAGTGGTATCGTTGTAGGGGTATATTTTCTCATATCGCTGCATAACGAACCTTCGCCAGGTATCGACATCCTCCTGCAAACAGACAATATCGGCATTCTGACGCGCCAGATAGTTGAAGACGGTGTCGAAACCTTTCTCGTATTTATAGTTGCCTCCATAGGTGCAGACGTTATACGAGATGAGTTTAATGGTCTGATCAGGTACATCCTGACGCATGTTGAGCGGCATGAACAAAGTGATGGGCACGTATGCTGCTGCAAAGCCGGCTATAGGTATCCAGGCCTTCTTCCATTTGATGCAGAGCCAGAAGAACAGGAACAATAGATTCACCAGCAGGAATACTGGGAAAGTCATGCCCATGACGGAAAGGATGGGATGATGCTCTGGATTAATCCTGTCGGAATAGCCAGCCAACAACATCAGCAAGATGGTAGCGATGTTGGCGCCAGCAATCAGATTGACAACAAATGACTTGATTTGCTTGATCATTGCTTGCTGGCCTCAAACAATTTTTGTTTTTCTTCCTTGGTCAGACTGTCATAACCGCTCTTGCGGATTTTATCGAGTATGGCGTCTATCTCTTCCTGGTTTTTACGCTTGCGGGCGTTGTATTCCATATCGTCCTGCTTCGAACCGCCCCGCTCTGCGTGCATGTTAGGATTACTGGTGTTCTTCTGTTGTTGGCGTTGGTCGAAGTTGCGTTTCAGGCCTTCAAAGAACTCGCGTCCACGACTACGGTCGAAATTGGAGTCAGGATGGTGGTTCCAATAGCGTATCATCAGGAATCCGAAGAGCATACCACCTAAATGGGCCGTATGAGCCACACCGTCGCCTGCAGCTGTGATGGACGAATAGAACTCGATGGCCACATAGCCCAGTACGAACCACTTGGCTTTGATAGGGAAGGGGAAGGGTATAATAAACAACCGTTCGTTGGGGAACGACATACCAAAGGCGAGGATGACGGCATAAACGGCACCTGAAGCACCAATGGTGGTCCATGCATTTAACTGTTGGCTGAGTTGCTGTCCCACTACGAAGAGCTCAGCTACACCAATGCTCGGATCTTGCTCGTGGATAGTAAAATAGAAAGAAGCAAACTGGGCTATTTCCTGACATAAACCAGCGCCTATGCCGCAGCAAATGTAATAAAAAAGGAATTTCTTCGGACCCCATACGTTTTCTATCACGCAGCCGAACATCCACAAGCCGAACATATTGCTCAGAATGTGCATGAAATTAGCGTGTAGAAACAGGTAAGTGACCAGTTGGTAGAAGTGGAAATCCTCAGCCATGAAAAAGTGAAGACCTCCGATATCAGCGAGGTCGATTCCACGCATCTGCAAGACTACCGTCGCCAGAAATGCGATGAAGTTGATAATCAACAGATTCTTTGTAATAGTGGGTATGCGAAACATCTTTTTTCTGTAATTTGCTAATTTGTAATCTCTTGTGATAACTGATAGGATGCACAAGCACTTTTCAGTATTTTGGCGCAAAATTACGAAAAATATCTTGTTTTGGGGCTAAAAATGGGGCTTTATCAACTATTTTTCAATAAAAAAGCAATTTTTTCGGTTTTTTTGTTGTTTTTTTAATAACTTTCCCTTATATTTGCGAAGGAATTCATGAATATTTTAATTTTTACTATAATTTTTTAAATTAACATCATTATGAACAAAACAGAATTGGTAGAGAAGATTGCAGCAGGTGCTGGTCTCTCAAAGGTAGACGCAAAGAAGGCTCTTGACGCAACAGTAGCAGCTATTAAGGGTGCTCTGAAGGATGGTGACAAGGTACAGCTCGTTGGTTTTGGTACATTCAGTGTAACCAAGCGCCCAGCTCGTGAGGGTATCAACCCCGCTACCAAGGAGAAGATTAAGATTGCTGCCAAGAAGGTTGCTAAGTTCAAGGCTGGTGCTGAGCTCGCAGACGCTCTCTAAACCTTATTTTGTAAACAAAAATTAAGGGGTTCCAAACGGAGCCCCTTTTTTGTGCTATTTTATTTCGGTTGTTTGCCGATATAGGCAAGAATTCCGCCATCCACGTAGAGCACGTGTCCATTGACAGCATCTGAAGCATGAGATGCGAGGAAGACGGCAGGACCACCCAACTCAGAAGGATCGAGCCAACGGCCAGCAGGTGTCTTGGCGCAGATGAAACTGTCGAACGGATGACGGCTGCCATCAGCCTGACGCTCGCGAAGAGGTGCTGTCTGTGGAGTCGCAATATAACCTGGGCCGATACCGTTACACTGGATGTTGTACTCACCATACTCAGAGCAGATATTGCGGGTGAGCATCTTCAGACCACCCTTGGCGGCTGCATAGGCGCTGACAGTCTCGCGACCTAACTCAGACATCATCGAGCAGATGTTGATGATCTTGCCCTCGCGACGCTCTATCATCTCAGGAATCACAGCCGATGAGCAGATGAACGGACCAACGAGGTCGATATCGATGACCTGCTGGAACTCTGCACGCTTCATCTCGTGCATGGGGATACGCTTGATAATACCTGCATTGTTAACGAGGATGTCAATCTGACCTACTTCCTTGTGGATAGTTTCCACAAGAGCCGCTACAGCATTCTCGTCAGTCACGTCGCAGACATAGCCCTTTACGTTGCTGATGCCAGCCTCTTTGTAATTGTCCAGACCACGCTGCAGGGCAGCCTCGTTGATGTCGTTGAAGATGATGGTCTTTGCACCAGCAGCTACGAAAGCTTTAGCAATGTTGAAACCAATTCCATAAGATGCACCTGTAATCCATGCATTCTTACCTTCAAGTGAAAATAAATTTGCCATAATTCTGTTTGTTTTAGAAGTTGTTTTAGTAGTTGGACGACTCGGATTCGAACCGGGAATGACAGAACCAAAACCTGTAGTGTTACCATTACACCATCGTCCAATGCGGCTGCAAAGGTACGAA
>JAGBQP010000134.1 GCA_017632825.1 Prevotella sp.
ACCTACAGCCTCACCATATTTCTTCGAAGGAACGGCAGCCACCTGGACATCACGAATGCCAGGCATGTGGTATAGGAATTCCTCAATCTCACGCGGATAGATATTCTCACCACCGCGGATAATCATATCCTTAATACGTCCCGTAATCTTGTAGAATCCCTGTTCATCCTTAACGCCCAAGTCGCCTGAGTGAAGATAGCCGTTCTTATCGATGACTTCGGCAGTAGCCTGAGGATTCTTGTAGTAGCCCTTCATGACGTTGAAACCCTTGCAGCACATTTCGCCTTGAACGCCAACGGGACATTCCTCGCCAGTCTCAGGGTCGAGCACTTTCACATCCACGAAAGGATAGTCACGGCCAACGGTCGTACAGCGCTGCTCGAAGCTGTCGTTAAGGCAGGTCTGTGTCATACCGGGCGATGACTCTGTCAGTCCGTAAACACTCGTGATGGTCATATACATCTTTTCAGACACCTGCTTCATCAGTTCGATAGGACACAAGCTTCCAGCCATGATACCTGTTCGCAAACTGGTAAGGTCGAACATCTTAAACATCGGGTGGTTCAACTCTGCAATGAACATGGTGGGCACACCATAGACAGCGGTACACCGTTCCTTATGGATAGAGGCCAGTACTACCAGAGGGTCGAATTTCTCGACCATCACCTCGGTACAACCGTGTGTCAGACAGTTCATGGTGGCAAGCACCACACCGAAGCAGTGGAACAAAGGCACACAGACGCAGAGTTTGTCGTCTTGTGTAAAGCCCATGTTCTCTCCGGTAAAGTATCCGTCGTTGGCTATACCATGATGCGTCAGCATCACGCCCTTGGGAAATCCTGTCGTGCCGCTGGTGTACTGCATGTTGCAGACATCATAGCAGCTCACGTTCTTTTTCATTTCGTTGAGCGTCTCGTCCTCAACGTTCTGTCCCAGCAGCAGCAGCTCTGCGGTATTGTACATACCACGATATTTCTCCATGCCGATATAGACAACGTTCTTCAGATAGGGGAAACGTTCGCTGTTCAGGTGACCACGCTCGCAGGTTTTCAGTTCGGGCAACATGGTGTATGTCATATCAACATAGTTGCAGTCCCACGTACCATCGGTTATGCAGAGCACCTCCATATCAGAGTCCTTACACAGATACTCCAGCTCATTCTGCTTGTAGTTCGTGTTCACCGTAACCAGTACGGCGCCAATCTTAGCAGTGGCATATAGAAAGGTGAGCCAGTCGGGCACGTTAGTAGCCCAGATACCTACATTTGAACCCTTTTTCACACCGATGGAAATCAGGCCTTTCGCCAGATTGTCCACACGTTCGTTGAACTTGCTCCAGGTGAAACGCAGGTCGCGGTCGCTATATACAATATATTCTTTATCGGGTGTTGTCTCAGCCCAATACTCGAGCCACTGTCCTAATGTCTTTTCGTGAAGCTGATATCCCTTAGAGCCTGTTTCGGCGGGATATGTTCTATCGGGCAATGGCCTTCCGGCCATATCAAGTTTTACATTCTTTGCTTCCATTCCTCAGTTATTAAAAAGGAATATAAACTACTGCGAGAATCTTTGCACTTTTACCAGGTGCACCGTGTACGTGATGCTTCACGATAGAATCGTAGAAGATGCTGTCCCCCTCCTGAAGGGTATAAGTCTCCTTTCCGTAAACTATCTCTATCTCACCCTGCATCACGAAGATGAACTCTTCGCCTTCGTGGGCACTCAGCTGAAACTCGAGGCTCTCTTCGGGATTGATGTCGATTACGAAGGGTTCCATGTGACGACCGGCCTTCTGCTGAGCCAGGGGGTGATACTCCATGTGCTTGCGAGCATCCGTAGCATCGTTGCTGAAGCTGATGCTGCTGTTCTTCTCTCTGTCGGCAGCACGTGTTACGATAGGACCAAGCGCATCGCTATCGTCCATAAATGTACCCAGTCGAACGCCAAGTGCTCGTGCAATCTTAATGAGCGGTCCCAACGAAGGAAGGTTTACGTCGTTTTCTATACTCTGAATCTGCTCGATGGTCAGTCCGCTACGTTCGGCAATCTCTTCGATGCTAAGATTCTTAGACTCTCTGATACCTTTGATTTTATGACCAATAAAGGAATGGTTGTCTGACATATTAATGATAGTTTTTGTTACATTCTGTTACTAATTGGGCGCAAAATTACAAAAAAAGGCTGAAAAATCAGCCTTTTTTTTGAATATTAACACTCTGTCATCGTCCAAAAATTCCCTTGAAGTATCCGCCAATTACGTTACCAACTTTTCCTGCAGCCTTAGCAATGCTGTCACCAGTAGCTTTAAGGCCGTCGCCGACCTTCTCGCCTTTGTATTCGATGACGCAGCGGGCATAGCGTCCTTTTGCACGATTATATTCCTCTATCTGCTTGTCGTTCAGCATTGGCTTGACTGCGTGATAGTGTGCAATCAGCGTATCCTGACATACTGCCAGAGAGTCAATAATCGCTTTATTGACGGGAGTAGTCCTCACATAATGGTCAAACTGCCGGCACTCGCGCATAAACTGTGCGGTGTCCGCTTTCAGGGTTTGAGCGTTTCGGGTGTTAGCAGCCTTTCTTGGTGTCTGTGCATATACAGCCGACATCGAGGCAATAGCAAGCATCATGATAACAATCTTCTTCATAATTACCTTCTGTTAGTTGTTCACAGAACCGCCCACTATATCGAGCAGTTCGCTCGTAATAGCCTGCTGGCGGCTCTTGTTATACTGCAGATTCAACTGACGCAGCAGTTCGTCAGCATTGTCGGTTGCCGTCTGCATAGCCACCATACGTGCGGCGTGTTCTGACGCGTTGCTATCCAGCAAAGCCGTATAGAGCATCAGGTGCGCCAGCTTTGGCATCAGCTGCGAGAGAACGGTGTTCATGTCCGGCTCTACAATAAAGTTATCGTTGAGCGGCTTCACGTCATCCTGCTTCTCCTCTCGTTCCCGTTCGCCTCGTTTCTTGAGATATTCCTGCGACTCCTTAGTAGCTATGACCGACGTCAGATCGCGTTCATGGTCGGCTTTCAGCTCCTCTTCGATGTCGATAGGCAGGAAAGTCTTACGAGTGAGCACCTGCGAGCCAGCACTTTTGAAGTGGTGGTAGATCAGTTCCACCTTATCTATCTCTCCTTGTGCGAACTTGCGACCCAGTTCCATCGCAATTTCTATACACTGCTGCACGTTGGGGTGATCAGCAAGTGCAGAGTATTCTCCCTGCACTTGTAGTCCCATCTTGCGTGCTTTTTCATAGACCTTGCGGCCTATGGGATAGATTTCCACGTTGTCACGTCCAATGGTCTTGGCATAGTCGTCAACTACATGCGACATGAGCTTGATGGTGTTGGCATTGAAGCCGCCACAGAGCGACGAGTTGCTTGAGAACACCACCAACGCGGCCCTTTTCACCGGACGTTCCTGGTCGTAGATGGTCTGAGCTTCGGCTTCAGCTGCCAGAAACGACTTGAGGATGTGCTCCAGCAGTTCCTCATAAGGCAGCATATTCTGAATAGCCACCTGTGCGTGATGAAGCTTGCTGGAGGCCACCATCTTCATCGCGGAAGTAATCTTTCGCGTGGAGTTGACGGAGGCGATGCGGCCTTTGATTTCCTTTAACGACGGCATAGGCGGTTATGCTTTATACGTTCCGGCAATATCGGCCATGACAGCCTCGATTTTCTTGGTTGTCTCGTCGTCAATCTTACCACTTGCCAGCGTCTCGATGACCTCGGGATTAGCAGAGCGCAGCTTGTCGAGGAACTGCTCCTGACACTGACGAACCTTGTCGATGGGCACCTGACGCATCAGTCCGTGTACGCCACAATAGAGAATGGCAATCTGCTCGCCAACGGGCATCGGGCTGTATTGCGGCTGAATCAGCAACTGGTTGTTCTTACGTCCGCGGTCCAGTGTCATAGCTGTGACGGCGTCCATATCGCTCGAGAACTTCGAGAAGGCCTCAAGCTCACGATACTGTGCCTGGTCAATTTTCAGTGTACCGGCCACCTTCTTCATAGACTTAATCTGTGCCGAACCACCCACACGCGATACCGAGATACCAACGTTGATGGCCGGACGGAAGCCCTGATTGAAGAGGTCGCTCTCCAGGAATATCTGTCCGTCAGTAATCGAGATAACGTTTGTCGGGATGTAAGCCGACACGTCGCCGGCCTGTGTCTCGATGATAGGCAGAGCGGTCAGAGAACCGCCACCTTTAACGTGTCCCTTCATGCACTCTGGCAGGTCGTTCATCTGCTCGGCCACCTCCTGCTGCTCGTTCATCTTGGCTGCACGTTCAAGCAGACGTGAGTGGAGATAGAAGACGTCGCCAGGGTAAGCCTCACGTCCTGAAGGACGGCGCAGAATCAGCGACACCTCACGATAGGCCACAGCCTGCTTCGACAGGTCGTCATAAACAACCAGTGCTGGCAGACCGCGGTCACGGAAGTACTCGCCTATGGCGGCACCGGCAAACGGTGCGTAGTACTGCATGGCAGCGGGGTCAGCAGCCGTTGCTGCCACCACGATGGTGTATGGCATGGCGCCGTGCTCCTGCAGTGTGCTGACAAGAGCGGCTACCGTACTGGCTTTCTGTCCGATGGCTACATAGATA
>JAGBQP010000027.1 GCA_017632825.1 Prevotella sp.
TAGTTGGCTATTGCCTGCCTGATTCTTCGCATCTCACGCATGGATTGTATGCTGTAGAAGAACTGCATCAGTGCGTAGCTTGTACTGGCACCGATTTCCGCCAGTTTCAGTGTCGGCGCAAAAGAGTCTATCTTACCGCCGTCCACTTTAATGCCAATGGCTATCAGTATCATCGCCAAGAACCAAATGGGTAAGCCTATGAACTTCTCTAAATAGGTGACACGTCCTCGTCGATGCAGATAGAGCACTGCCAATGATAGTAATGCTGAGCAGGGAATGAAAAGCGCGATATTCAACATAATGGCCTGATTGATGTGGCCTGTTGTGCGTAGCTGTAGTGTGAACTGTAGCAAAAACTGTACTCCGAGTAGTGCTGTTCCGGCAGCCATCAGCCAGCGTACGGTGCTCATAGTGGGTGTGTTTACCGACCAACGGGGTAACACAAGAAGCTTTATTGTCAGTATTGTCATCAGCACTAAGGCTGCAAATTGCATCTTCTCCATAACCTACCTATCAAAGCAACATAGTCTTTCATATACGCTTTGCGACGATGCAAAATTACTCCTTTTTTATGGAAAAACCATCTAAAAGTGTGTAAATTTGCATAATTTACACACAATTTTGTACGTTTTTCCACACATTTCTCCTTTTTTGTACGTCAATAATAAAAAAAGTCAGTATCTTTGCACACTGTATAAACCAATTAACCATGGAGGTCCGACTCTATTCAACGATGCTCTTATTAGCTGCAGGCGTTAATCTGATTATCGCCTTCGCCTTGCTGCATAATAACATGTGGTTTCGGACTTACGATGTTTATCGCCGTTCGCGCACGCTGATGGCCCTCAACTATGCCATTTTTGCCGTTGGCTTCATTCTCCATGCCCATTACCAGTTGCGTCTGTCGTTGCCTGCGGTGGCCGATGCTCTCACCGTCAGCTATTTCCACTCTGGTGCTGTTCTTTTCGGTTGGAGCCACATCTCGTTGATGCGCCCAAACTATCTGACCAGGTCAATTGTTATTCGCGATCTCACCCTTTTAATCGTTGGTCTTGTGTGCTATTGGACCCCATTCCTTATCGGTCAGTCCTCGTTGCACCTCACCAATCTTCTGTTCCTCGTCTTCTTCGTACATGCAACGCTTGTTGCCAGTACCTTCTATTATATTTATTATAAGGTGCGTCATTCTATCGAACAGCTGCCTGCAGGTGGTGATATGCCCAGCTGGTGGACGCCTGACACGAAGCGTACGGTCCTTGGCAGTTATCATTCGTTTGTTCTCGGTTGTCACCTGATTGTTATCTTCGGCTTGGGTAGTGTTGCCCTAACCGCTGCCTTCCCCAGTGCTATTTGGCCTTACATCGTTCTCTCGCTGTCTGGCATTGTCGTCTTCAGCTACATTTTCTATTCCATTGTAGAGTACGGCAATGTGATCGACTCAGCTACTAATGCTGCTGAGGACGTCGAGGTACACAAATAACGTGACTATCAATATAAAGGCTCTCAATACTCTTGTTAAACTCTTGCAGTTAAGTGAAAAAAAACGAGCGCCACGAAGTACTGAGACTCCGTGGTGCCGTGGTCATTTTAAAATAATTATTTGCTGTTAGTCTTCTCCGTTTATGTCCCAGACATTATCGTCTTGGTTATAATGGCGTGAGAGATTCTCGTCTGTGTACCCGTTCTCTGAGGCAGGCAACAGCAGACCGTCATGTGCCATAACGGCGATAGCCACCGTGCTTGGTGTGATATATCTTTTCTTCATATGTCTATCCTCCTATCTGAGAATAACTTTCTTTCCATGTTTGACATAGATGCTGCGAGTCGTGGGCTTGCTGCTCAGTTGACGACCTGATATGTCGTAGACTTTCTCATTTGTTTGACCGTTATTATGTAGGCGCATGGTGTTACTAACTCCCGTCGGCTCACAGACAATCCTCATTCCTCGTGATCCAGCGGGGATATTAGCGATGTAGGCTCGGTTAGCAGCGATACTGGAGCCGCTATAGCACCAAAAGCCTATCTCACCAGTTTCCTTGTTGTGACCTAATGTGAGCACACTATTGGGCTCCACGGCCATAGACTCATTTGTACCACTGAAAATGTTTGTAGTGGGAGTTTCTACGGTAGCTATTCGCGATAGCCATTCCACACTATTCTTTCCGTTGGCCTTAATTAGTACCGGTGTGTTCTTCGGAAGGATGTTACCTGTCAGCGCTGTCACCTTCAATTCGCCGTCCTCAATTCCTGTAGCGGTATATGTGGTGACGCCCTCAGGAATCTCGGCATTGAATGGTAAACACGTCGTAGCCCATCCCTCCACACTTGTCATGGAGATGACAGGAGCTGGCAGATCGACAATATAGGGATGTTTGGGTGATCCCTTTACGTCATTTATGATAAACGACATACCGTCATCAGTCTCAATGATACGGCCGCCAGAGAACACTTTGAAATGTAATGGTTCACCGGTTTGATCGCCATACACGGTGATAAAGTACACCCCGGGATTCTTGGATGACAGTTCCCCCTTTCCTCGTAATTGAGTGCCGGAGAAGACGGCTGGCGTGATGTCTTTGAGCGTGTCTCCGTTCATCTTCACCATTACCGTCAGGCTCATGCTGGAATAATAGTCGTGTGAATCAACTTCACCAAAGGGATCACTCATCTGAGCCATCAGGCTGGTAGGCCCCACTAAAAGAAGCAAAGCCACCCCTATCCCCTCCCTAAAAGGGAGAGGAAGGGATAGTTTTGAACATAGTATCTTAAAAATATTACAAAACATCAAAAATCAGAATCTTATTTAACCTGCTTTTTTCCATTAATGATGTACACACCTTTGCGCAGCTTCTTGTCCTGTCCGTTCAGCTGAACTTTGCGGCCCTGCAGATCGTACATACCGTTCGTGTTAATGCTTGCGTTAAGGCTTTCAATGCCAGTAGCATTGTCGAGTTCGATGACGAGCGGATGCTTCGGTGAACCGTAAATACCGTCGGCCTCGTACTCCACGGTCTCCGCAGGAGTAACGACCAGCCCGTTCACAGCAGCCTTAAAGGTGAGTGTAGCGGCATCGTCGCCAGGGATTGTGAGGAAGGCAATGCCCTTCTCGTTGGTAAAGGCTGCCGCGCGGCACTCGTTATCTGCAAATACTCCCAGTTCAACGCCAACTATAGGCAAACCGTTATCTACAACCTTGACAGCCATTATGGCGTTATTCGAGTAGGTGCGGAAGTCAACAGGAACAAAAGCGGTGACGGGTGAGCGGCGAGCAGGGCGTGATGCAAGCTGCGCGGCAGCTCTTGCGCCGGCAACCAATACGGCGTCATAGCTGAAGATACGCACATCATCGCTGACGCCCTTCAGCATATAACCCTTGCCTGGTTCAATCATATTAATAGAGCCAGCCCACTCGTTGACATCGAAGTAGGAAACGCCCTTCTGACCCTTCAGGATGTCACCATCTTCGGGATTCATGGTGTTAAGGGCTCTTTCGACTGAAGACAACTGACGTCCGTAGTAGCCTATCCAGTTCCAACCCTTGTACACCGTTATCGGACAGTTTCCGGGCGTGACGCGACTACCAACGAGATAGAGGTTGCGGTCGTTCAACATCTTCACGGCATACATTTGGTCGTTGGTGAGGGCAGTCTCCAGATTGCCATCCCATTCACCTTCTTCGTACATGAGGTAGCCACTGTTCTGGCTCTTAATGACACTCACGTCGCTGGCAATCTTCTCAAAGACCGCCTCTGCCGACATGTTGTCAGCCTTTACGTTCAAAGACAGCCAGTTCCAGCCAGACTTCAGATTAGTGGACTGCTCAACCTTGTCGAGTATGGAGAATACGACTGGCTCGTTGTATTTGCCGATGAGTGCAAGTGACTCATACTTGATGTTAAGGTTGGGCTCCACAGCCGGATAAACAGTACCTGTTGAAGCGTCATAGAAGCGGAAGGTCACCTTCTGGTTGGCATCAGATTCGTCACCATAGATGTCCATCGTAACGAAGTAGCCGTCATAACGCTCCTTATAATCCAGATGTGCCACACCACGACACTCATCGTTGATGAAAGCTGCTACAATATCGTTCTCATCATTCATGAGTGTACCATTCAGCTCGACATATCCGATGACATTCATCGAACTCTCATAGTCACCGACATTCACCATCCAGTCGGGCTCCTCGCCCTTCACATTCAGGTTCAGAGTCAGCGGTTCTGCGATGTTGCTGTTACCCGTCAGGTAAATGGTCTGTTCATACTTGCCGATAGGCACACTCTCCGCGATGGTGAAGGTGATGTTCTTCGACATCGTGGCCTTCAGCGTACCGCTTGTGGCACTGGCCGTCAGCCATGTGGGCAGGCCCGTTAGCGTCCAGTTCTCCGACAGGCCGCTCTCGTTGATGATGGTTGCCTCGAAGGTGGCTGCCTCGCCCACCGTCTTCTCTATCGTCGCCTCCGTCTCACCCTTCCATAGCAGGCTGTTCTGACGCACATAGGCCGACCAGCTGATGGCGTTCGATTCGTTGCCATTGGTGTCCTTCACGCCCCTTACAGTGAAGTTCACTGTCGAGCCTTCCAGACGGTTGACATCCTCGTTCAGTGTGATGACAATGCTACGCTCGTTGGCCACATAGCTGTATAGCACATTCGTAGCGACAGGCTTTACCTTCATGGCTGGTGCCTCATCGTTGTATGTGATGGCTGCGCCACTGTATGTTTCGGCTGTCTTCGCTCCAGCACTAAAGTCCTGGTCACTGCTCACCGATGAGATGATTCCCGACGTATTGCGTGTCAAAGTCTCAAACGGATAGTAGGCTACCAGGCCGCTCTCGTCGCCGACGAGTCGCTGTGTGCGCAGATTATTCAGCATGTCACCCGTCATTGAGGACTTCCACAGACGGATTTCGTCGACCATACCAATGAACGGCTGGTTGCCATCGCGCGTTCCTATATATAAATAGGCTCCTTCCAGTGAAGGCACAATCTGTGCCGACATTGTTTTTACGGCATATCCGTCCACGTAGACTGTGGCATTGCCATTGCGCAGCACATTCAGTGCCAGATGGTGCCAGGCATTGTCCAGATAGTTGTTCTTACTCAGTTCTATGGCCTGATTACCAGCCGTCAAAGTCAGCATGCCGCCGTTGTTGAAGCCGATGCCCACAGACTCTTCGTTGGTATAGAGCAGTGAGCTGGCCGTCGTGTTCTGAGCCTTGTCGCCCTTGAACCACATCTCCACGGCATAGTCCTCGGTATCGAGGACGCTGCACTCTGCAATATTCAGCTTCAGAGCATCCGTTCCGTTCAGCGTCACGGCCTTGTTGTCATTGTTCAGATACCACGATGTGCTGTTCGGCAGCGTCATGTGGCGGCTGCGGGCGTAGTCACGAATCTCCGTACCGCTGCCCTCGTCCATCTTCCAGTAGCCGATGAGGTGAGGTGTCGATGGTTTCTTCGTCCAATGCATCTCGGCCTGTGCATCGGCCACGCTGCGGGCATTGTCCCACAGCGCCAGTTCCTGAATGGCACCGGTAAAGTGTTGGCCCAGCATGATTTTGCCTGTGCCGGCATAGTCAGCCACAGCCGTATTGACAAAGAGGTCCTCTGTTGCGTTGTCTGTCACGGCGCGCACATTCAGCACGCTGCTACCGCTCTCGTAGTTGTAGTTGAAGGCCAGGAATGTCCACGTGTTCTTCTCGATGGTCTTCGTTGACGTGTAATGCTTAGAACCGATAGATACCACGAGATGGTTGTCATCATCGATACTCAGTTTGAACTTCTCTTCGCCATTACCGTGTGCGAAGATGTCACCAGCTGCAGTCACGTTCACCCACATATCAGCCGAGAAGTCCTTTTGAGCCAAATTGAAACTGGCCTCAGTGTAGGCAGCACGTTCTGTATTTTGTGCTGACAGGGCCACGTCGTGGGCCACATCTGCCCCATTCAGGACACCGCTCACCACAAAATTGTTGTCCGTCAGCAGCTCCTTCTGAATATCTTCGTTGAAAGTCAGGCTAATCTCATCGCCGGTGTTCAATATGCCGTCGGTCGGGCTTGCCAGTCCGAACAGTTGCGGACGATGTACGTCTTTCACCAGCGTCAGCACCTCGCTCTCTGCCGTCACGGGAGCGCCACTATACGTCGCCGAGCTGCGTGCACGGAACTTGTAGGTACCGTCTATCCAGTTCTTCGAATTCATGCCCAGCGGCAGGGTTATCACACCATCTTCAGGCAGCTCTTCGGGAATATAGCCTTGCAATAGGCTCCACGTAGTGGCGCCCGGAGCCATGTACTGGATGTCGACGCGCTGCAGACCGCTAAAGTTACGGTCGAAGCCTGTCACCTTCAGCATGATGTCGTCATTCACGTTTTGAGTATTTACCACTGTCTTGTCGATGGTCAGTGTCACTGGCGTACTGGCAGGAACAAAATGAGCGTTCAGACTCACTTCGCTTTTTATGGCACCATGTATGGTAGTCTCGTCGTTCTGACAGGAACTTCTCAGAGCTAATTTTATGTTCTCGTAGTCTGTCACGTCGATATCTACCTGCTCCAGAGTCAGAATAATCTTTACCGGCTTGTTACCAGCGGGTACCAATATTGAACGGCCATTCTGAATGTCACCAGTGGGTAAGCTTAATTTGGCACCTTTGGGGTTCGCGCCGTCCACTGGTACAAGCTCAAAGTATGCATCAGCACCGATGCCGCTATTATTCCATAATTCAAGTTCAAACTGAGCTTTGCCGCCACTTGGTATGCCTGTGAGCATGTTGTTGTGGCAGATTATTTCGGGCTGGTCTATTTGTACAGTGGCTGCTGATAACTCAGTCCCCGGTTTATAGTACTTCGTCACTTCCTGCCCCTCGTATGGACAAGAGCTTTGACCGCCTACAGTACGGAAGACAGGACCGTGGTTGCCAGA
>JAGBQP010000135.1 GCA_017632825.1 Prevotella sp.
GAGCCAGTCGGCCTCACTGCGATTAATCATCTGAATCTCGCTGTCCAAGTGCAAGAAGTCGGCTGCGAGCAGCGAAGGAGAAACTTTTGTCATGTCTTGACTATTCGTTTTTTATTAGTTCAAGCAATATGCCAGACCGTTCTTAACGCGGAATGTGTAGGCTATCTGCTTGATGCGTTGGAGCGTTTTTTCGCTCGGTGTCGTTTCTTCGCGGGTAAATATCTGCATAGGCTGTAACGTTTGTTGTTTATTAATGAAACGTAACAACGTGGCAGTTTATTATGTTACCTTGCAAAATAATTTTCTATGTCTTTGATGCCGTTGATAAATGATGTGGCGTCCATGCGCTTCTTGCCGGCTAATTGCAACTCGTCAATCTGCAGGAGGGCATCCTTGCAGCTGATGTAGAGATGGCGTTTGTCAGCGCTGATGCGACCAGGCTCGGTGGCGGGCAGAGTTGTTTTTGAGGTCTTGAAGATCTTCAGTACAACCTCTTTGTTGTCAGAACTGACGAGTGTAGTCCAAGCTCCTGGATAAGGTGATAGACCACGCACAAAGTCATATGCCTTTTTGGCTGGCTGTTGCCAGTTGACCTGGCATGTCTCCTTGAAAATCTTGGGGGCTGCTTTAAGTGAAGAGTGAAGAGTTATGAGTGAAGAATCGTCTTGAGCGATGCTCTTCGGATGGCCGTCGGCTTCAACAATCTTCTCCAGCGTCTCCAGACAGATATCGGCACCGAGATGCATCAAGCCGTCATAAACATACTCCACGTTGGCATCGTCAGGAATAGGAAAAGGCTTCTGAAGGATAATGCGGCCCGTATCGATGTCGTGATCGAGGAAAAAGGTAGTTACGCCTGTTTGGGTCTCGCCATTGATGACGGCCCAGTTGATAGGTGCTGCACCGCGGTACTGTGGCAGTAGGGCTGCATGAACGTTGAACGTTCCGTACTTGGGCATAGCCCATACGACCTCGGGTAGCATACGGAAAGCAACAACCACCTGTAGATTGGCATTGTAGGAACGCAACTGTTCGACAAACACCGGATCCTTCATCTTTTCGGGTTGCAGCACAGGCAGATTGTGTGCTACGGCAAATTTCTTTACCTCTGAAGGCTGCATCTCCGTCTGATGGCGCCCCACGGGCTTATCCGGCTGAGTCACGACTGCCACAACGTTATAATGATTCTCTACCAGTGCTCGCAGCGTCTCCACTGCAAACTCCGGCGTTCCCATAAATATGATTCTTAAATCTTCTTTTTTCATTGTCCTTTCTCCTTTTTCCATTATCCTTTGTCCATAAGCGTCACAAAATGCTGCACGTTAGTCTTCGCTCATATCGTGCACCATCTTTCTATATAATGTGTACAGTCGCTGCCGTGAAATGTAGCCTTTCAGGTGTCCATCGTCTGTAAGCACCGGTAGCCAGTCGGCATGCGTGGCCTCAAACGTGCGCATGACGCTTGTCATAGGAGCTGTATCTCGTAATGTGGCAGCAGGCTCTTTCATCAACTGACTGGCCAAGAAATGGTGGTACAGCTCCATGCGGAACATCACCTTTCGTATACTCATGATGTCAATTTCGCCTAACAAGGCACCTGAGGCATCGATGACGGGCAGCATACTGGAACGGCTGCGACTTACTTTGTTGACAATCTGTCCTAGTTCCATATTGGGACTGACTGCTTCGTAATCGCGCTCTATGACCGAGTCGAGGTTCATCAACGTCAGTGCAGCATGGTCGGTATGGTGTGTCAACAGCTTACCTTCCTTAGCTAGTCGGGCACCATAGATGCTATGAGGCTCAAAGATGATGATGGTGAGGTAGCTGGACACAGAGACTATCATCAGTGGTAGCAGTAAACTATAGCCACCGGTTAATTCGGCAATCAGGAAAATGCCTGTCAATGGAGCGTGCATGACGCCCGACATAACACCGGCCATCCCCATCAACGCAAAATTCTTCTCGGGTACGTAGACGCCAATCTGATAGATATTCCACAGACGCGAGAAGAAGAAGCCTGCGAAACAGCCTACGAAAAGGCTGGGGGCGAACGTACCGCCACAGCCACCACCACCGTTAGTAGCGCTGGTTGCGAATACCTTCGTTAGTAACACTAAAGCTACATATACCATGAGCATTGATGTGTGGCCGGCGAAGAGCGAGTTGTTTAGAATTTCTGCCCAGTCGGTCTCGGTCTTACCGTTCAACAGCAGATTGATACTGTGGTAGCCCTCGCCGAAGAGCGACGGAAACAGGAAAATCAGCAGGCTCAGCAGGGAACCGCCAATAGCCAGTTTGACATATGGTTTGTCCTTGAACCGTGAGAAAATGCCTTCAGCAAAGCTCATTGTACGGATGAAGTAAAGACTTGTAAGGCCACAGAAGATGCCTAACATGAGACAGGCTGGTATACGCTGTACGTTCCACTCGTTGTCAAGATGAAAGGTGAACAACGAGGCATCGCCACTAAAGATGTATGTGAAACAGGTCGCCGTGACGCAGCTAACGAGAATGGGTAGTAGCGAGGACATGGTCATGTCTATCAGCAGTACCTCAATGGCAAACACCAAACCGGCTATCGGGGCCTTGAAGATGCCGGCAATGGCGCCGGCAGCACCACAGCCAACAAGTGTCATGAGCGTCTTGCGGTCCATATGGAACAGCTGACCAAGGTTGGAACCTATGGCCGAACCTGTTAGCACGATAGGTGCCTCGGCACCTACGGAACCGCCAAAACCGATGGTGATGGCAGATGCGATAACGCTTGACCAGGTGTTGTGCGACTTCAAGCGCGACTTGTTCGAGGAGATGGCGTAGAGGATGCGTGTGATGCCGTGCGAGATGTTGTCGCGAACGATGTATCGCACAAAGAGCGACGTCAAGTAGATACCGATGACGGGATAGACCAGATAGAGCCAGTTATAGGAGTCGCTGGCAAACTGACCGGTCAGCAGAGCTACGATGAGGTTGATGATGCCGTGCAGCACATAGGCTGCAACAGCCGACAGAAAGCCCACTATGAGCGCCAGGATAATCATGAACATCCGTTCGCTCATGTGTTCCTTGCGCCAGTCGTGCAACCTGTGCAGCCAGTCTCTATTCTTTCCTTCCTGTATCGTCATTATCTATAATAATGCTTTACTTCCTGATGATTTCTACCTCGCCATCCTGTCGCAGACGGATAATGCTGCTTGGCTGGTGAGGCTGGTGCTCTTGACGACGACTCCAGCAGACGTAGTCAACAGCCTCCAGAATCTTCGGATCTATATCGCGATAGTTCTGTGCTGCCGGCTCGCCGCTGATGTTGGCCGATGTCGAGACGATGGCCTTCTGGAAGCGGTAGCACAGCTCCTTGGAGAAAGGCTCCTGAGTGATGCGCAGGGCTATGGAACCGTCCTCAGCAATGAGGTTGGGGGCCAGGTTGATGGCTCCGTCAAGAATGAGTGTTGTTGGTCGGGCATCGCTCTCCTGGAGACTGTCGATGAGCTGCCAAGCAACATCAGGAACATTCCTGACATAGCGTTGTAAACGGGCGTCTGAGTCAACCAGGCAGATGAGTGCCTTGGAGTCATCGCGCTGTTTAATCTCATATACCCGCTTCACGGCTTCTGCATTGGTGGCATCGCAACCGATACCCCATACGGTGTCGGTAGGGTAGAGGATGACACCACCTTTGCGCATCACCTCAACGGCTTGTTTGATATCTTCTTCGCGAGTCATATTGAAAATGTGATAATGAGTAATTAGAACTCTGATGTGAAGTGGAACTGTATATGCTCAAAGTCTTGCTGAGCCATTGAGAGCACGTAGCCGCTGTCGGCTAGGAAGACATCGCGTCCGTCCTTGTCCTTAGCCATATATTGGTACTTGCGCTTTTTGAAATTCTCTAGCTCTTGCTCGTTGTCGCTTGAAATCCAACATGCTTTGTGCAGGTGTACTGGTTCCCAGCGACACTTGGCATTATACTCGTTCTCCAGTCGGTACTGGATGACCTCGAACTGCAGCTGACCGACAGTACCGATAATCTTACGACCATTGAACTGATTAACAAAAAGCTGTGCTACGCCCTCGTCCATCAGCTGGTCGATGCCCTTCTGCAGCTGCTTGGCTTTCATGGGGTCATCATTCTCAATATATTTGAACAACTCGGGTGAGAACGAGGGCAGACCGCGGAAATGCAGCTGCTCTCCCTCGGTAAGGGTGTCGCCGATTTTGAAGATGCCACCGGTGTCTGGCAGACCCACGATATCGCCCGGCCACGCCTCATCGATGGTAGATTTTCTCTGCGCCATAAACTGCGTAGGACTGGTAAAACGCATTGTTTTGCCCTGACGAACATGCAGGTATGGCTGATTGCGCTGGAACTTTCCGGAGCACACTTTGCAGAAAGCTATGCACGAGCGATGGTTGGGATCAATATTAGCTGTTATCTTGAAGATGAAGCCGGTGAACTTCTGCTCGTCGGGCTGCACCTCACGCTCCTCGGCTTTAGTGGGACGGGGACTGGGGGCTATCTCAACAAAGCAGTTCAGCAACTCCTGAACACCAAAGTTGTTCAATGCTGAACCGAAGAAAACTGGAGCCACCTCTGCCTGACGGTAAGTCTCGACATCGAACTCAGGATAGACACCATCGACCAGTTCCAAATCTTCGCGCAGTTTGGCAGCATTTTGCTCGCCTACACGCTCATCGAGTTCGGTACTGTCAATATCTACTTCTACTTTATCGGTGACACGTTGCTTGTCGGGTGTGAACAAGTCGAGTTTCTGTTCATAGATATTGTAAACGCCCTTGAACTTAGCTCCCTGGTTGATAGGCCAAGAGAGAGGACGTACCTTGATTTCCAACTCCTGTTCAAGTTCATCGAGCAGATCGAAAGGGTCACGGCCTTCACGGTCCATCTTGTTGATGAAGATGATGACAGGTGTCTTGCGCATACGGCAGACTGTCATCAGCTTACGCGTCTGCGTCTCCACACCCTTGGCACCATCGACTACGATAATGGCTGAGTCGACGGCTGTCAGTGTACGGAATGTGTCTTCTGCAAAGTCTTGGTGGCCAGGGGTATCGAGAATGTTTACTTTATACTCAATGTCCTTGCCTTCGGGGGTGTAGTCAAACTCCATCACAGAGGTTGATACCGAGATACCGCGCTGCTTCTCAATGTCCATCCAGTCGGAGGTGGCAGTCTTCTTGATCTTGTTGTTCTTGACGGCGCCGGCTACCTGAATCTGCCCACCAAAGAGCAGGAATTTCTCAGTCAGTGTGGTCTTACCGGCGTCAGGGTGCGAGATGATCGCAAATGTTCTTCTACGTTCTATTTCTTGATTCATAATTTCTCAATACAATCTTTTAATGACTCCTCCCAATAAGGCACTTCAATGCCGTAGGTCGTCTTTATTTTGGTTTTGTCGAGTACAGAGTAATGTGGACGATGTGCTGGTGTGGGATATTCGCAGGTATGCAGCGGCCGGACGTGGCAAGTGGTGATGCCGGCCAGTCGATGGATAGCCTTCGTGAAGTCGTACCAAGAGATAACACCTTCATTGGAGAAGTGATAAGTACCGGGAACGATACCCTTGTTGATGGACAAAAAGATAGTCGATGCCAAATCGCGGGCGTAGGTGGGGGTGCCTATCTGATCGAAGATGACACCCAACTCCTGACGCTCCTTGCCCAGGCGTAACATCGTCTTGACGAAGTTATTGCCGAAGGTGGAGTAGAGCCAGGCGGTACGGATAATCATGGCCTTCTTGCATTTGGTAGAAACAGCCTCTTCGCCCGCCAACTTGGTACGTCCATATACACTATTGGGACAGACTGCATCGGTCTCGGTGTAGGGACGATAGCTGGTGCCATCGAAGACATAGTCGGTCGATATCTGAATCATCCAACCGCTACGCTTTTCTATGGCTTCTGCAAGATAGCCAGGTGCAGTTGCGTTCAGTAGGTGTGCCAATTCACAGTTCTCCTCGGCCTTGTCGACAGCCGTATAGGCTGCACAGTTGACGATGCCGTCTATCTGATTCTCCTCAACGAACATCTCTACTGCTTGCTGGTTGGTGATATCGAGTTCGGCAACGTCTGTATTAAAATAGGTATGCTGGGGGTTCAATTCCTCCAGCAATTGCATCTCGTTTCCCAATTGGCCGTTGCAGCCCGTAATTAATATCCTCATACGCTATGGCTACTTATTCAAATTTCAGTCCTTCTTCCTTATCCTTCTTGTAATAGTCACTGAGCATGCCGATGAAGGTGGATATCTCCTTGACAGCGTGCTGCGTGTTGGGCGTAATCTCTTTTTTCTGCAAACGTAGCATCATGACTCCGTATAAGGCGTTGAAGCAGGTCTCAATCTCATTCTCTTCTTTGTTGGCCCCATGGTTGCGCAGCTCGACGATAAAGGGTAGTACCTTGTAGTAGGCCGTGTTGTAGAACGGGAACTTGGGGGATGCCAACAGCTGTGCGTGCAACTCGGCAAGCATCTGCATTGTCACCTTATTTATTTGTAGGTGACCTTGCTCGCGGCAACCCTCTTGATTCATCATGCGGATGAGATTTCCATACCAGTCAATCTCTTCCTCCATCTGTTCATCGTCGTAGTCGAAACGGCTAACATATTCGGCCTTGATGCGTTGCAGAGAGCAGCCAAAGGCACGTATCGTATCCTCCACCTGCCACATATACAGCAGGTATTCGGCGATGTTCTTCTTTCTAAGTTCTTGTGCTATAAACATACGTGATGTTGTACTTAATATATCTGTTGTGTCTCTCTTTGCTAATTTAGAACCAGCGTACCAGGTTGGTCGTTGTACCTAACAACATAATGATGCTGCCGATAATGACGGCAACGCCGATAATCTGGTTAATAAGACGGATACCGTACTCATCGAACTTCGTACGTATCTTGTCAACCAACCATGTCAGCCCCCACCACCACAGCATGGCGCCACCCACGATACTCATGAAACCTACAAGCATCTCAAACGGATGGCTGGGCAGTACAAACGCGAACTGCGCAAACATGGCCAGGAAGAGAAAGATAATCAGAGGATTTGAGAATGTCACGAGAAAAGCCGTCCATGTGTTGTACCACAGTGACCCCTTCTGAACACCCGATTGGTGCATCTTCTTCGTCGGGTCGGTACGGTAAGTATAGAAACCGAAAAACAACAACATGATGCTGCCTGCAATCTGCAGGTAGAAACGGTTTTGGTCATTGCTGATAAGGTCCATGACAAACGACATGCCGAAACCAGCCACTGCAGCGTAGATGATGTCGCTGATGGCAGCCCCCAAACCGGTGGCGAAGCCAAACCAGCGTCCTTTGTTCAATGTGCGCTGTACACATAGAATGCCTACCGGCCCCATCGGCGCCGATGCAATCATTCCTATAAGCATACCCTTGAAGATAATATCAAGGATGTTAATGGGCATATGAAACATATTGAGTGCAAAGGTACTACTTTTTATTGATTTAGAGCAGTTCGTGAAGTTAAAGGGAGTTAAACACTATGAGTTTCACTCGGAAATCATTACCTTTGCCTACCCAAAAAACTGAACAACGGAAAAAACATATTGTAATGAATGAACAGCAAATGATGAAGCCGTATGTTATCGGCTTGGATTTGGGAGGCACAAACTCTGTCTTCGGTATTGTCGATACACGTGGCGACATTAAGGCTACAACTGCTATTAAAACTGGTGGATTTGATACGGCTGAAGCCTACGTAGATGCTTGTGTAGAAGCCCTGCAGGTGATTATCGAGCAGTGTGGAGGTCTTGAGAAGATCAAGGCAATGGGTATCGGTGCGCCTAATGCAAACTATTACAATGGTACGATAGAGTTTGCGCCGAACCTTCCGTGGGCTCACAACGGTGTGGTTCCCCTGGCAAAGATGTTTAGCGAACGGCTGGGAGGTATTCCTGTGGCGATGACCAATGACGCTAATGCGGCTGCCGTTGGTGAGATGGTCTATGGGGTAGCCCGAGGCATGAAGAATTTTATTGTGATAACCTTGGGAACTGGAGTCGGTAGTGGTATTGTCGTCAACGGACAACTGCTATATGGACACGATGGATTTGCTGGCGAATTGGGACATGTAACAATGGTGCGCGGCGAGGAAGGACGCCTATGTGGTTGTGGTCGCAAGGGCTGTCTGGAAACCTACTGCTCGGCTACAGGGGTTGCCCGTACTGCCCGTGAACTGCTGGAGAAGACCGACCGCCCATCGTTGCTGCGTGATATGAAACCCGAAGACATTACATCGCTTGATGTCTCAATTGCGGCTGGAAAGGGCGACGAACTGGCTAAGGAAATCTATCAGTTTACTGGAAAGATGCTGGGTGAGGCTTGTGCAGATTTCGCTGCTTTCTCGTCGCCCGAGGCATTTATATTCTTTGGTGGTATGGTGAAGGCTGGGGACCTTATCATGCGTCCCATTCGTGAAGCTTATGACGCTCACGTTATGCCTGTCTTTCGTGGAAAAGCGCAGTTTTTGGTTAGCGGTCTCGATGGTGCATCTGCTGCTGTTCTTGGGGCCAGTGCTATAGGGTGGGAAGTGTAAAAGCATTCTAAAGCCTACGCGAAATCAACCAAGATGTTGCCATCGTCAGATGGAAGGTGCTTGGTAGGTTTGCTGGAAGTGCAATAATCATAATCTATAAGAAACAAAGAAGCCTGACCATATGGTCAGGCCCTTTTGTTATCCTTTCTCTTTTACCTTAGTCCGCAGCCTCGAACTCCTCGAGGAAGCGGGTATCGTTCTCCGAGAACAAACGGAGATCGTTAACGCGATATTTTAAGTTGGTGATACGCTCGACACCCATGCCGAAAGCGTAGCCACTATATACTTTTGAGTCGATGCCACACTGCTCCAGAACGTTGGGGTCAACCATTCCACAGCCCAGTATCTCAACCCAACCAGTGTGCTTGCAGAAGCCGCAGCCCTCGCCACCGCAGATGAAACATGAGATGTCCATCTCTGCAGAAGGCTCAGTAAAGGGGAAATAAGAGGGACGCAGGCGAATCTTTGTGTCGGCACCGAACATCTCCTTGGCAAAACTCAAGAGAACCTGTTTTAAATCAGTAAACGACACGTTCTTGTCAATATACAGACCTTCTACCTGATGGAAGAAGCAGTGCGCACGAGCAGTAATGGCTTCATTACGATAGACACGACCAGGACAGATGACACGGATAGGCGATGTCAGCTGACCATTCTCATCGTGCATGTTCTCCATTATACGTGCCTGAACGGATGATGTGTGTGAACGCAACAAGATGTTTTTCGTAACATCGTTGGGATGTTGCGAGACGAAGAATGTGTCCTGCATGTCGCGAGCAGGGTGGTCGGCCGCGAAGTTCATCTTGGTGAACACGTGCAGGTCGTCCTCTACTTCAGGACCGTCAGCCAGAACAAAGCCCATGCGTGAGAAAATGTCGATAATCTCATTGGTCACGATGGTCAGTGGGTGGCGTGTTCCCAATTTGACGGGGTATGGTGTGCGTGTCAGGTCAATAGCAACGTCGCCTGTTTCCTGTGTCTCACAGGCCTCGCGCAACTCGTTGATACGCTCCGTGGCCAATGTTTTCAGTTCGTTAATCTTCATGCCAACCATCTTCTTCTGGTCAGCAGCGACATTGCTGAAGTCGTTCATCAAGGCAGTGATTTCGCCTTTCTTGCTGAGGTACTTCAGACGAAGCTGTTCCACTTCGTCAGCGTTTT
This sequence comes from Prevotella sp., assembly GCA_017632825.1. Next base: position 9,732 of record JAGBQP010000135.1, read on the forward strand.
TGGCGCTCAGCGTTTGCACTTCTTTCAGAAGCTCGTCTATCTTGTCAAGTATCATATCTGAATAAGTAATTTCGAAATTCGCGTGCAAAGGTAGAAAAAAAATCCGAAATAAGCGTACTGTATTGCGAAATATTTCGTAAATTTGCACGCTGTATTTGAGAGACGGTTATGAAAAGGCTCATTATTCCGATGATGGCATTGCTGGTGCTGATGTTTTCGTGTAAAGGACGTCAGACTGCAGCCCCCCTTGATGATGTTGATACAACGACTGCGAAAGACACGGCCGATTCTGCTGCTGTTGATAGTCAGGAACTGCTGATTATGGACACGCCCATGCCACAGGCAGCCGACGAGTTGTTTGACGACTTCCTCTTTAATTTTGCTGCCAACAAGAACTTACAGATGGAGCGTGTGGCATTTCCTTTGACGGTAACACGCAATGGCGACACAACGAAGACACAGCGGCCCCAATGGCAAATGGAGCGTTTCTTTATGCGTCAAGGCTATTATACGCTGCTATTTGGTTCGCGCAAGGAGATGGCAATGATGAATGACACATCACTGACTGAGGCTGTCGTAGAGAAGATTTATTTCAATACGGGTGCCGTCATTCAATATCAGTTCCATCGTTTGCGAGGGGCCTGGATGCTGACTCAAGTTGATACTCAGCCTCTGTCGTCTAATCCCAATGCGTCGTTCCTACAGTTCTATCATCAGTTTGTGACCGATTCTTTATTCCAAAACCAGAGCCTTGAGGAGACTGTGAAGTTCGTGGGACCAGATCCCGATGATGACTTCCAGCAGATGGAGGGCATCCTGACACCAGACACATGGCCTGCCTTTGCGCCTGAACTGCCAGACAAGATGCTCTATAATATTGTTTATGGTCCTCGTAAACCACGTACCGACCAAATGATTTTCATGTTGAGAGGTATAGCCAACGGCCTTGAGTTGGAACTGACATTCAGGAAGCATGGTGACAAGTGGAGACTGGCCAAGTTGACGATGTAGAGCGAAGTGCAGTCTCCGATAAATGACAAGGAAATACTGACAATTTATACAGAAGAGTGAAAGATATATCCGACTATAGCCTGAAGGCACATAACACGTTTGGCATCGAGGCAAGGTGCAAGCGGTTCCTGGAGTTCGAGAACGAACTGGAGGCACAAGAGGTGGCAAAGGTTTTGCGTCAGTCTGTACTCCCTTATATTATAATAGGTGGTGGCAGTAATTTGCTGCTGACGAGAGACTTTGATGGTATTGTGGTTCGCTCAGCCGTCAAAGGCCGTGTTTTTGAGAATGACCATACCTGCTATCGTATGACGTGTGGAAGTGGTGAAGTGTTCGATGACATGGTGGCAGCCAGCATTGCCAATGGTTATTATGGGTTGGAGAATTTGTCGCTGATTCCTGGTGACGTGGGAGCCAGTGCTGTCCAGAATATTGGCGCTTATGGAGTTGAGGCTAAAGATTTTATACAGTGTGTTCGCATGATTGATATTAACACTGGAGAACCCTGTGTCGTCAACAATGGAGAGTGCGATTACAGCTATCGCCAAAGCCGTTTTAAGAAAGATTGGAAAAACCGTTTTCTGATAACCCATGTGATTTATGCTCTTTCGCCATCGTTCACTCCCCATCTTGATTATGGCAACATACGTGCCGAATTGGAACGGAAGGGTATTGTAGAGCCAACTGCCCAACAACTTCGCGAAACAATCATAGACATTCGTCATGCCAAACTGCCTGATCCGAAAGAGATGGGCAACGCCGGCAGTTTCTTTATGAATCCTATCGTAACGCTTCAGTGCTACGAAAAACTGGCTGCTCAGTATCCCGATATGCCATATTATAAAGTTGATTCGTGTCACGTGAAGATTCCTGCAGGATGGATGATTGACCAGTGTGGTTGGAAAGGCCGTTCGTTAGGGCGTGCCGGCGTACACGATAAGCAGGCATTGGTGCTTGTCAATCGCGGTGGCGCAACGGGTAGTGAGATTGTGGCGCTCTGCGAAGCCATCCGAAGAGATGTACACGAGAGATTCGGTATTACCATCAACCCCGAAGTAAATATTATATGAAGGTTGTATTCTTAGGTACAGGAACATCGTGCGGTGTACCCGTCATTGGTTGTCAGTGTGAGGTCTGCCGTAGTACCGATCCCAAGGACAAACGTACGCGGTGCTCAGTATTAGTGGAGACAGACAAGACACGCCTGCTCATAGACTGCGGACCCGACTTTCGGCAGCAGATTCTTCCACAGCCTTTCCGTCGCATAGATGGTATTCTTATTACTCATGCCCATTATGACCATATGGGTGGTATGGACGATATACGGCCTTATTGTCAGTTTGGCGAAATTAATGTTTATGCTGATTCCATCGCCAGGCAGGGATTGCTAAGTATGCTACCTTACTGTTTTGCAGAACACCGTTATCCAGGTGTGCCAGCCATACAGCTGCATGAGATAATGCCTCACAATCCCCTCGTATTTGGTGACATCGATGTGCTGCCTTTTACCGTCATGCATGGCAAACTGCCCATACTGGCTTATCGTTTTTCTCACCACTCTTCTCCTGCTTCCGACCTTTTAGGCCATGACTCCTTTGCCTACATCACCGATATGAAGACCATTGATGAGGACGAGATGCAGTATCTGAAGAATGTTAAGGTTCTGGTGGTTAACGCCCTACGTTTTGACAGACCGCACCATTCTCATCAACTGGTTGATGATGCTGTTGCCTTTGCACAAAGGGTAGGGGCTGAGCGTACACTGCTGATTCATTCTTGTCATGACATTGGATTACATGAGGAAGTTAACAAGAAATTACCATCAGGTATAGAACTGGCATACGATGGAATGGTGATTGACGTTTGAGAAATGTCAACGTCAGAATCGTTGGATATACAAGAGTTGAATAACTATCGCCTGAAAATGTGGCGATAATTCTTCAGTAGCTTGCGTACCAGCAGAAATGCGTCAATGGCAGTAATACTGTTGGTCACCATGCTGGCAATAAATTCTCCCTTTGAAACATCTTTGCGTTTGACGAACAACTGTCCCCACAACGTCGAGAAACGCGTGCTGTCCTTCTGAAGCTCTTCTGTGAGCTGCTCCTTGCGCTGCTGGATTTCTTCCAGCGTGCGGTAGGTGGTAGGGGTTGGTTTCTGTACAGGTAGTCCAGGCATAGTTTATTCGCTCATGAGTATGCCGGCCAGAACTTTGACCAGCGGTTTTTCTATCCATGGTTTGCGGTAGGTGAACACCAACAGCAGCAGTAATAAGTGCAGGGCTGCTACGATGACATAGGCCAAAGGTAATCCCGTGTATGTGCTGAGCCAATGGGCAAATCCAAACGACAGGAACATCATGACGGCGATAAGCAACAAGAAGAAAACAATGGCAAGTGCGGCGGCAGTCAGCAGCCGCACTACCTTGTCGATAATGTCCAACTTGACATATTCTTTCTGCAACCCAAAGTAGTGCTTCAGCACTTCCACGAGTTGCGCAATGGTTTCAACATTCTTATCGCTTGATAGCATCACTGTTTGTTTTTAGCTTCTCATCTTGCTTCGCGTTGGCGAAGTGCTATTCCTCATCTGTCAGGTCCTCAATGTCATCAACGAGGTCACCAACTTCCTTGCGACTGAGCTTGATGTTGTGCTTTTTCATGAAGTCATCAATGGCATCAGTAATCTTGACACGTGTGTCTTTACCTTTTTCGGGTGCTACGAGGATGCCGATAGCTGCGCCGGCAATGGCTCCGCCAAGGAAGGCGCCTAAGTAACCTAAACTTTTCATAGTCTTATGTGCTAAAGATGTGAGTTAATACGGTTTTTTCTCTGAAAGCATGTCTTTATTACGCTTTGGTTTCGCAAAGATACGAAAAGATTTGTAAAATCACGCTTTTGGGGCGATTTTTTTTGTTAAAACGGTTAGTTTTTCCGTATTTAACAAAGTTTAGGTTGTAAAATAGCGGCTTTTCGCATAAGTTTTTGTAATTTCGCGCTGTCATCTGATAATAATGATAACAAACATTCACTATAAAAATAACAAGAACAATGAAAAAGTACATGGTATTGTGCGCAGGCTTGAGCCTCGCAATGGTATTCGCAAGTTGTGGTAAGAGCAGCGAGAGTGCTTACAAGAAAGCCTATGAAAAGGCTAAGTCACAGGAGGCTGCCCAGCAGGTTCAACAGCCTACGACACCAGCTCCCAGCACACCCGCTGCTGTGGTGACGCCTGTTCAGACGCAGCCTGCCACGCAGACCACTGTTGCTGCCCCCGACAAGGATGTACGTGCTGAGACTGTTCAGCTGGTAAGTGGTTCTGGTCTGAAGACTTACAGCGTTGTTGTTGGTTCTTTCAAAGGCCAGGCTAACGCCGAAGGTCTGCAGCAGCAGCTCCGTAACAATGGCTTCGATGCTCAGGTTGTCCGTAAGGATGCTGTTGACGGCGCTTGGTTCCGTGTTATCGCTACCACGTTCGACAATAAGGCTGAGGCTATCAACAGCCGCGATGCTCTGCGTGCTACCTATCAGGGTGCTTGGTTGCTTTACAAGCAGTAAAAGCCTTGGCTCGGATACTCTCAATCGACTACGGTAAGAAACGTACCGGATTGGCAGTCACCGACCCTCTGCAGCTTATTGCCGGAGGGTTGGCGACTGTTTCTACTTCTGAGTTGTTCGATTGGTTAAAAGCATATATAGCGCGTGAACCTGTTGAACGTATCGTCATCGGAGAACCGCGTCAGCCCAACGGACAACCCAGTGAGAATCTTGCCCGTGTGCAGCAATTCGTCAACCGATGGCGAAAGGCAGTTCCCGAGGTTCCTGTCGAATACTATGACGAGCGTTTCACTTCCGTCCTTGCCCATCAGGCAATGCTTGATGGTGGCCTGCACAAGAAAGCCCGTCAGAACAAAGCTTTAGTTGACGAAATCTCTGCTACCATCATTCTTGAGGACTATATGCGGTCACGGAAGTAACGCTTAGTCAGTTACTTCGTTGAAGGCGATAACTCTAAATTCAAAATATAAAATGATTTTACCTATTTATATATATGGTCAGCCTGTGCTTCGCAAGGTGGCCGAAGACATTACCCCCGACTATCCTGAGTTGCAACAACTCATCGGCGATATGTGGGATACATTGGCCGAGAGCGATGGTATCGGACTGGCAGCTCCTCAGATAGGTCGTGCCATACGTCTGGTTGTGATTGATCTTGACTTGCTGAGCGATGACCTGCCTGAGTATAAGGGCTTCCGTCAGGTGTTTATCAATCCTCACATCATTGAGTATGATGAAACAAACACCGACTCGAGTGAGGAGGGATGCTTGTCTCTGCCTGCTATCCACGAGAAGGTGGTACGTCCCACACGTATTCATGTGCAGTGGCAGGACGAGCAGTTCCAGCAGCATGATGAGTGGGTAGAAGGCTATCTGGCCCGTGTCATGCAGCACGAGTTCGACCATCTTGATGGAAAGATGTTTATTGACCATATCTCACCCTTGCGTAAGCAGCTCATCAAGAGTAAACTCAAGGCACTTACTCTTGGCCGCTATCGTTGTGGCTATAAGACGAAACCCGTGAGGAAGTGAAGTAAGCATCAGTAAAGGTAATAAAGGATGAAAAAGACAGAAGCCAGGTATTCTGTGTCCTTGGTAATTGGTAAAAGACTGTTAGTTCTTTTACCTTTTTACTTGATGACTATCTTACCTTTGCATGCGCAATATAATATCGACCGTCTCATCAATGTGGGCCGGTCGGCACTTTACTATGAGGATTATGTCCTCTCCATGCAGTATTTCAATCAGGCCATTGCTGCGAAGCCTTATCTCTATGAACCATGGTTCTATCGGGGTGTCGCGAAGTTCTATCTCGATGACTTTGCCGGAGCAGAGGCCGATTGTAGTGAGGCTTTGCAGCGTAATCCCTATGTGACCAACATCTACGAACTGCGAGCCATTTGTCGTATCCGTCAGGAACACTATTCGGAGGCAGCTGCAGACTATACTCATGCGTTGCGCTATGATCCGGAGAATCAAGGGTTGTGGCACAATCGCATACTTTGTCATATTCAGAATAAGGAGTACGACCTTGCCCAGCAACAGCTCGACACCATGCTGACACGCTGGTCACAATATGCTCGTGGCTATGCTATGCAGGCTGAAGTCTGTTTGCTGCAGAAAGACACGACACGTGCCATTGCAGCATTTGACCGTGCTTTGGAGATTGATCCTTATGATGGTCAGACATGGGCAGGCCGTAGCGTCATCAGCCTGTCACGACAGGAGTGGAAGGAGGCTGAGCATTTCCTCGACAAGACCATCCACTTGTTGCCACATCATGCTGTTAGCTACATTAACCGTGCCCTGGCTCGTCTCAACCAGAACAACCTCCGTGGAGCGATGGCAGATTATGATACGGCTTTGGATCTCGACCCAAATAATTTTTTAGGTCATTACAACCGTGGCTTACTACGTGCTCAGGTAGGCGATGATAATCGTGGTATCGAGGATTTTGATTTTGTTCTGAAACTCGAGCCTGATAATCTTATGGCACTTTTTAACCGTGCCTTGTTGCTTGAGCAGACCGGTGACTTGCGGGGTGCTATCCGCGATTATACGAAGGTTATTGCCGATTACCCTAACTTTTGGTTTGGTCTTCAGCATCGCGCCGACTGCTACCGCCGTTTGGGACAGACCCGTCAGGCAGAACTCGATGAGTTCCGCATTCTCAAGGCACAGATGAATAAACGCTATGGTGGTCGCCAGCCTCGTCTGAACCGTCAGCAGATGCGTCATCGTAGTGATGAGGATATGGAGAAGTATAATCAAATTGTGGTTGCCGACGAACAGGAGGTGGAGCATGAGTACAACAGTGAGTATCGTGGTCGTGTACAGAATCACAAAACCGATGAGACATTGCTGCCCATGTTCGGTCTGACACTCTTCCCAACCAATAATGGTGTACGTTCCGGTATTGCTTTTGACCGTCATGTTGAGGCTTTCAATCGGCGTTCAAACCAACGTCAGCTCTATGTGAGTCTTTCACAGTCGTCCCTCGACGAACAGTCATCCAATGTTTTCTTTGCATACATCGATTCTTTAGGGACCTCCATTGATCGTACCTCTGTTATTGGTCCTGCAGCCAACTGCCTGATGCTACGAGCAGTTGCCTACAGCGAACTGCAGAACTTTGAGAGTGCCATAGACGACCTCAGTACCTATCTTCAGATTGATAGCACGTCTGTTCTTGCACTTTGGCAACGTGCTGTCTGCCAGTCAAAGCAGAACCAGTTCCATGCCTCCGAGGGTACCAATATAGACATGAAGACTGCAAATGTACTTGGTGATTTCAATCAGGCATTGCGTCTTGATCCGCAGAACGCTTATCTCTACTATAATCGTGCCACCCTCTATGCCTATCGGAAGGATTATCAGCGTGCCATTGCCGATTATACCCGTGCTTTGGAACTCGATGCCCATCTGGCGGAAGCATGGTACAACCGAGGCCTTTGCTGTATCTTTGCCGGTCAGAAGGAAAAGGGTATTTCTGATTTGAGTAAAGCTGGTGAAATGGGACTCTACACAGCATATAATATCATTAAGCGATACAGGTAACTTTCAATAAACAGATAAAACGTTGAAAGAGGGCTGGAAGTTTGGTGCTTCCAGCCTTTTTTTGTACCTTTGCCAACTCAAAACGAAAGGATATGATATCAGTAGAAGGACTGAAGGTTGAGTTTGGCATTAAGCCACTGTTTCAGGATGCCAGTTTCGTCATCAATCCCCGAGACCGTATTGCTTTGGTAGGTAAAAATGGAGCGGGAAAATCGACGATGCTGAAAATTCTCTGCAGACTACAGCGGCCGACGGCAGGTACGGTGAGTGTACCCACAGACTCCGTTGTGGGTTATCTGCCTCAGGTGATGAACCTGCAGGATTCGACTACCGTGCGTCAAGAAGCGCAGAAGGCATTTGCCAACATCAGCGAGATGGAGGCGCGTGTGAAGCGATTGGAGCAGGAAATGTCCGAGCGTACAGATTACGAAAGCCCCGAATACATGGCTCTGGTGGAACGTTACACCACGGAGCATGAGCGGCTGCTGATGATGGGCGTGGAAGGTCGTGAGGCCGAATTAGAGCGTACATTAGTAGGATTAGGTTTCGAACGCTCAGACCTTGAGCGTCCCACGAGTGAGTTTTCTGGTGGCTGGCGCATGCGTATTGAACTGGCTAAAATTCTGTTGATGCGCCCAGATGTGTTGTTGCTCGATGAGCCCACAAACCATTTGGACATCGAGTCTATTCAGTGGTTGGAACAATGGCTGGCACAATCTTCGTCGGCGGTAGTGTTGGTAAGTCACGACCGTGCGTTTATCAACAATGTCTCTAACCGTACGCTGGAAATCAGTTGTGGCCGTGTTATTGACTATAAGGTTAAATACAACGAGTATGTCGTGTTGCGCCAAGAGCGTCGTGAACAGCAGTTGCGCGCCTATGAAAACCAACAGAAAGAGATAGCCGAGATGAAGGATTTCATCGA
>JAGBQP010000028.1 GCA_017632825.1 Prevotella sp.
CGAAGCAGATGTTCATCAGCGAGCGGTCCTCGGCCTTGGCTGTGCCTACGAACATCTTGTTGCGGTCAATCTCGCCATAGACGATCTCTGCACGCTGCTGAGCCAGCTTGTCCATAGCCTGTACACCACCCTGCTTCTTGATCCAGCGCAGGTTCTCGAGGGCGCTGTAGATGGGCACCACAGGAGGTGTGTTGAACATAGAACCTTTATCGACGTGTGTGCGGTAGTCGAGCATGGTGGGAATCTCACGGGGAGCCTTGCCCAGTGCGTCGTCCTTCAGGATAGCAATGGTAACACCGGCCATAGCGAGGTTCTTCTGAGCGCCAGCGTAGATGGCATCGTACTTAGCAACATCGATGGGACGGCTGAAGATATCGGAAGACATATCGGCAATCAGACGTACGGGAACATCGAGGTCCTTGCGAATCTCTGTACCGTAGATAGTATTGTTAGTGGTGATGTGCAGATAGTCGGCATCTGCAGGAACTGTCCAGTCTTTGGGGATAAATGTGTAGTTGGCATCGGCTGAAGAAGCGACCTCAACAACCTCACCAAAAAGCTTGGCTTCCTTCATAGCCTTCTTAGCCCATACACCGGTATTCAAATAGGCGGCTTTCTTGATGAGGAAGTTGTAAGGAATCATACAGAACTCGAGACTGGCACCACCGCCGAGGAAAATGACTGAGTAGCCCTCAGGAACCTCAAGGAGCTCCTTAACCAAGGCAACAGCCTCGTCAACGACAGGCTGGAAGTCCTTTGCACGATGGCTGATCTCCATCAGAGAGAGACCCGAGCCGTTGAAATCAAGACACTGTTTAGCGGTAGCCTCGATGACCTCGCGGGGCAACATCGAAGGACCAGCATTAAAGTTGTACTTCTTCATTGTTTTTGTTTATTTATTAGGTTTATAACTTCAAGTTTTCAATGTATTTGCATACGGTTTTTCGTTTTGCGCTGCGAAATTACACTTTTTATTTCATTTAGCCAAATATTTGAGCATAAATTCACAAAAATGGGTCATTTTCTTGCATTTTGGCAATACCTTTCTCGGTGCAAATGCCTCGAAGCGTGACAAAAAGAATGTTATTGAACAGTTCGTCGGACGAGAACTGCTGTATGAGCCGGTGGTCACGTATGTAATTACCCATAGCCTCAAACATGAGGTTGATTAGTTTGAAATTGATGTCAGAACGGAAGTAGCCTTCGGCTACACCCCGTTCCATAAATGCTTGTTGCTTTACTTGGTTCTTAAGATGTTCCTTACTCAAGTACTTGATAACACTCGGATACTTCTGTAAATCTTCATAGAACTGTGGGCATGTAAGTTGGCACTCACGATTTTTGACGCGACAAACGTAGAGCGCTATATCTATTACATTATCGGCCTTTTGCATATATGTTCGAAAATCGGCCCAAGTGCTCTCGTGATAGCGTCGGACTCCCTCGAAAAGCAGCACCTCCTTATTATCATAGATTTCGTAGAGTGTTCGTTTTGATATACCCAACAGAGAGGCGATGTCGTCCATCTTAACCGCCTTAATGCCATGCTTCGTGAAAAGCGACATAGCCGTTGTGACAATTTGCTCCTTAAGAGACTGCCGATAGGATGAAATACGCTTGTTTTCTTGCATAAGTTTCCAACTTTGGTGCAAAGGTACTAAAATTTTGATTAATCATCATGATTTTAAGAAAAAAAAGCGGGGCAGACAAGTGAATAATTCATAATATTTTTGTAAATTTGCGGGCGATTTTCGAAACACAACAACAAACAACTATATAAATATGGTGAAGATATCGAAAGAAGCCGCTTTACAATATCACGAAAGCGGACGCCCAGGAAAGATTGAAGTAAAGCCCACAAAGGCTTACCGTACGCAGACAGACCTCTCGCTGGCATACTCGCCAGGCGTTGCCTATCCCTGTCTGGAAATTCAGGATAACCCCGATGCTGCTTACCGCTATACTGACAAAGGTAATCTGGTAGCTGTCATCTCTAACGGCACAGCCGTATTAGGACTTGGTGATATTGGCGCAATGTCAGGTAAGCCCGTGATGGAAGGCAAGGGACTGCTCTTTAAAATTTACGGTGGTATCGACGTTTTCGATATCGAGGTGGCTGAGAAAGATCCTGAGAAATTCTGCGAAGCTGTGGAACGCATCGCACCTACCTTTGGCGGTATCAATCTGGAAGACATCAAGGCACCTGAGTGCTTCTATATCGAGGAACGACTGAAGAAGACACTCGACATTCCTGTTATGCACGACGACCAGCACGGCACAGCTATTATTTCTGCTGCCGGTCTGAAGAATGCGATGGAAGTGATTGGCAAGGACATTTCAAAAGTGAAGATCGTTGTCAATGGTGCTGGTGCTGCTGCCATCTCTTGTACTAAACTCTACATGGCCATCGGTGCTAAGAAAGAGAATATAGTAATGCTCGACTCAAAGGGTGTCATCTCGACCAGCCGTACAGACCTAAACGAGCAGAAGAAATTCTTTGCTACAGAGCGTACAGACATCAAGACGCTGGCAGAAGCCGTCAACGGTGCTGATGTATTTGTCGGACTATCGAAAGGCAATGTGCTCTCAAAAGAAATGGTAAAGACAATGGCCAAAGACCCTGTTATCTTTGCTTTGGCTAACCCTGTTCCTGAGATTTCTTATGAGGACGCTATGGAAGCACGTCCCGACACGCTGATGTCAACAGGTCGTACGGACTATCCAAATCAGATTAATAATGTTATTGGATTCCCTTACATTTTCCGCGGAGCACTTGACGTACATGCCACAGCCATTAATGAAGAGATGAAACTGGCAGCTGTACATGCCATTGCCGATTTGGCCAAGCTACCAGTACCCGATGTGGTAAACGATGTTTATAAGGTGAATAACCTGAGATTTGGTCGCGATTACTTTATTCCGAAACCCGTTGACCCTCGTCTCATCTCAGAGGTTAGTGCTGCCGTAGCCAAGGCCGCTATTGACAGTGGTGTAGCACGAAAGAAGATTGATAACTGGGATGAGTATAAAGACTCGCTCAGCGTTCTCCTTGGTCAGGAGACAAAGCTCACACAGAAACTCTATGCCACAGCTGCCGCTCATCCACAGCGTGTTGTTTTTGCCGAAGCTGTTCATCCTACTATGCTGAAAGCTGCTGTTCAAGCTAAGGCTGAGGGCATCTGTCAACCCGTACTTTTGGGCAATGATGAGGTTATTGTTAAGATGGCCAAGAATCTGGACTTAAGCCTCGACGGCATAGAAATCGTAAACTTGCGTCATCCCAACGAACAGGAACGTCGTGAGCGTTATGCCCGTATTCTGACAGAGAAACGACAACGCGAGGGCTACACATTCCAGGAGGCTAACGACAAGATGTTCGAGCGCAACTATTTCGGTATGATGATGGTTGAGACGGGCGAGGCTGACGCTTTCATTACAGGTCTCTACACAAAGTATTCGAACACAATCAAGGTTGTCAACGAGGTTATCGGTATACGTCCCGAATACAAGCACTTCGGTGCCATGCATATCATTAATTCACCGAAGGGAACTTTCTATGTGGCTGACACAATGGTCAACGAAGATCCCGATGCTGATACACTCGTAGATATCGCTAAGTTGGCATCTACAGCCGTCCGCTTCTTCAACGAGAAGCCCGTCATCGGCATGATTTCACACTCGAACTTCGGTTCCAGCCAGAGTGCAGGTGCCAAGAAGGTGAAGCAGGCCGTTGAGCAGATGCATGAGCTCTACCCCGATCTGCCTATCGATGGCGAACTACAGTTAGGATTTGCTATGGACAACGAACTGCGCGATGAGCAATATCCTTTTACACGACTGAAGGACCAGAAAGTAAACACGCTGGTATTCCCCAACTTAACGTCAGCACGTTCCAGCTACAAGATGTTGCAGATGCTTGATGCTGATGTCGAAATTATTGGCCCGATTCAGATGGGATTGAACAAAGCTATCCACTTCATTGACTTTGGTGCCAGCGTGCGTGATGTTGTCAACATCGTAGCCGTAGCAACTATAGATGCCTACGTTGATAAAGTGAAATCACGCATCAACGCGCTGAAATAATAAGCGGCAGTTATGCAGAGAGTTATCCTGTCGCTGGCGGCCAACCGCTATCAGAAAAGTAATCTCGCCAAGGCACGTTTGTGTCTTGGCGAGTTGCTATCAGATGTTCGTTATACGTCCGAACTCTGGACAGAACCAATGTCGTGCCCTCGAAATGAACTGTATCTGAACCAGTTGGCAGAAGGTAATACAGAACTCACACTCGATCAACTAAACCAAAAACTGAAAGAAATAGAGAACAGCTTCGGAAGGACAACGTTGAAACGACAGCTTGGTATTGTTCCAATTGATATAGATATTCTGCAGTACGGAGACATGCGACTTCATGAGAATGATTGGCAACGACCGTACATTACAATGCTTATCGGCGAACTGTAAACCGATGAACTGTCGAAACATTTTAATGTGCGATAATTCAGCATTGCACTACAAATTAAAATAAAACAGCTACGGCTGCGTTATTATAATAATATGTTACAGAAGAATCATCTTTATAGACTGCTTATGCTCATCGTCATGATGACGATGAGCATATACAGTATAGCTGACAGTTTTCTATTAAAAGGAAAGATCATTGATGAAGACGGAAACCCCGTCGAAATGGCAACAATTTCCTGTTTGGCACAAGGAAAGATGACAATGGCCTCCCTCAAAGGCGAATTCAGCATTAATCTGCAGTCCACCGACAGCGTCGTTGTCCAGTTCTCCATGGTCGGATTCAAAACGCGTACACGAACCTTTCGACAGCCAAAAGGCACACAGACTGTACTGATGACTCTTTATCCTCAGGATGCATTACAAGAGGTAACAGTTACCGAGAAGCGCCGACAGACAACAACAACAGAACAGTTGGATGTTAAGGATTTGAGAAACAATCCGTCTGCATCCGGAAATGCGGTAGAGGATGTCATACAGCAGCAAGCGGGTGTTTCAACTCACAATGAACTCTCTTCACAGTATAATGTGCGAGGCGGCTCGTTCGACGAGAACTTTGTATATATAAATAATGTGGAAATCTATCGTCCCCTACTCATTCGTAGCGGACAACAGGAGGGATTGTCAGTCATCAATGGTGATATGGTAGAGCGCATCGGATTCTCCACTGGTGGCTTCGAAGCAAAATATGGTGATAAAATGTCGTCGGCACTTGACATTACATATCGACGACCGCAGCGCACAGAGGCTACCGTCACAGCCAGTCTGTTGGGCGCAAGCGCCTACATTGGAACGGGCAATAACAAATTCTCCATGAGTCACGGACTACGCTATAAAACCAACCGTTACTTGCTGGGGACTTTGGAGACCACAGGTGAGTATCGTCCTCGGTTCATAGATTATCAAACCTATATGAGCTGGACACCAAGCCGACGATGGACTGTTGACTTCATTGGTAATATTGCCGACAACCACTATGACTTCAAACCCAAAGACAGGGAAACAAGTTTCGGTACCATGCAGGACGTTAAATCGTTCAAGGTCTATTTCGACGGACAAGAGCGCGACATATTCCGCACTTACTTCGGAACACTCTCGATAGCTCGTCATTTTGGTGACTCAACTACCGTTAAGCTATTAGCTTCGGCTTTCAATACCAAAGAACAGGAGACGTACGATATACAAGGACAATATTGGCTGGACGATTCGCAGTCATCAGAGAACTTGGGCGTAGGAACATATATGGAGCATGCACGCAACTATCTGACTGCCAACGTGCAAAGTCTGAAGTTGATGGCAAGTCGTCGATGGAAACGTCACGAGATAGAGACTGGTGTCACCATGAAATGGGAACACATCAAAGAGAATAGCCGAGAGTACGAAATGCGAGATTCCAGCGGCTACTCTATCCCCCACTCTTCAGACCGTCTCGACCTCATATACACATTGGCATCGAAGAATACAATAAACTCCCGACGGATTGAAGGCTATCTGCAGGACACATACCGATGGTCAACGCCCAGCGAAACTTTCTTTACGCTAAACTACGGCGTACGTTTCAGCAATTGGTCTTTCAGCGGCGAGACAACAGTATCACCACGCGCCTCATTGGCCATTATCCCGATGTGGAACCACGATGTCACGCTTCGAATGGCTACTGGTCTCTACTATCAGGCACCATTCTTTAAGGAGATGCGGGATACGACAACCTACAACCGGCAGACAATCGTGACACTGAATAATCACATCAAGAGTCAGCGTTCGTTACAGTTTATTGCTGCCATCGACTATCGTTTCCACATGATGAATCGCCCCTTTAAGTTTACTGCCGAAGCATATTACAAACATATGTCGAACCTGGTGCCCTATAATGTACAGAACGTCAAAGTGACTTACTACGGCGAAAACCTCTGTTCAGGTTATGCTGCAGGTTTCGATATGAAACTTTATGGTGAGTTCGTTCCTGGAACAGACTCTTGGCTTACCTTCTCGCTAATGAAAACCAGTCAGCATTTTGACGGCCAGTCATCTGCATCAAGTTTCCCGCTGCCTACAGATCAGCGATACGCTATCAATCTCCATTTTACCGATTATTTCCCAGGAACAGAACGCTGGAAGATGACCTTACGTCTGGCCTATGCTGATGGACTGCCGTTTGGAGCACCTCATCGTGGTATTGAACAGCAGAATTTCCGAGCACCAGCCTATAAGCGTGCAGATATCGGAATGTCGTTTCTTGCTTATAGTCCATCGGTGGCAGCCAGTCGATTTGCAATCAGAAAAGTGTGGTTTGGCTTGGATTGCTTGAATCTGTTTGGAATATCTAACGTCAATAGCTACTACTGGGTTACAGACGTAACCAACCGTCAGTGGGCTGTACCAAACTATCTCACTGGCCGGCAAATAAATGGTCGTATAACCGTTGAGTTATAAACACAAGAAAAAGCCTTTCAGATAAGAAAGGCTTTTTCCATATTTCTACTTCATTTCTTTTTGATTCGATTGTTTTAATCTGGAAACAGATTGTTACGTTCCAAATCCTTTAACCACAGCGAACTTGAGGCGTCGCTGGGCATACGCCAGTCGCCACGTGGAGAAAGACTGATAGAGCCAACTTTGGGACCATCTGGCAAACAAGAGCGTTTGAACTGCTGACTGAAGAAACGGCGACAGAACGTCTGCAACCATTTACGAATAACATCCTCATCATATACGCCAGCGAAAGCCTTATTGGCCAAAAGCAGAATCTTAGTTGGACGGAAGCCATAACGCAGGAAGTAATAGATGAAGAAGTCGTGCAATTCATAAGGGCCGACAAGGTCTTCGGTCTTTTGCTTGATATTACCATTCTGATCAGCAGGAATCAGCTCTGGTGAAATTGGCGTATCAATAATGTCGAGCAACGTCTTCTTTGCTTCTAAATTGTTTATAACATGTTCCGCATAGTAACGTACCAGGTACTGAATGAGCGTTTTCGGAACACCAGCATTCACACCATACATCGACATGTGGTCACCATTATAAGTAGCCCAACCGAGAGCCAGTTCCGACAAATCGCCAGTACCGACAACAATGGCGTTTTCCTGGTTAGCAACATCCATTAGTATCTGTGTACGCTCACGTGCTTGAGAATTCTCGTAGGTGATATCATGCTTCTTCATATCATGACCGATATCCTCAAAATGTTGGGTAACGGCCTTTGCAATATTGATTTCACGGATGGTAACACCCAACTGAGCCATCAACGATACCGCATTGTTATGAGTGCGGTCCGTGGTACCAAATCCCGGCATTGTGATACCGATAATCCCGTGACGGTCTATCCCCAATTTATCGAAAGCACGTACGGTGACCAGCAAAGCCAGTGTCGAGTCAAGACCGCCGCTGATTCCAATGACAGCCTTCTGTCCGTTGATATGATACAGTCGTTTAGCCAATCCTGCTACTTGAATATTAAATATCTCCTCGCAATCGTCCTTCATACGCTCCGGCTTTGGAATGAAAGGATGTGGATCAACGAAACGTTCCAATTGAAAGTCGTGTCCCATTACGGGTTTACACGAGATATTCACAACAGACTGGCTCATACTGGCCTGAGCGGTAATGAAAGTTGAATTCATTCTACGCTCAGTACGCAGACGCTCTACGTCTATCTGCTCAACGATTATCTGAGGTTGAAAGCTGAAGCGTTCCCCTTCGTTGAGAAGCTTGCCATTCTCGAAAATCATGGCATTGCCACCATAGACAACATCCTGCGTGGACTCTCCAAAGCCACAGCTGCTATAGACATAGCCCGACATCGTGCGGGCACTTTGCTGACAGAGCAACGATTTCAAGTAGTCATGCTTTCCTATGAGTTCATCACTGGCTGAGAGATTCAGAATAATGTCTGCGCCAGCTAAGGACAAACGATTGCTGGGAGGTGTTGGTGCCCATACGTCTTCACAAATCTCAATACCAAAGTTAACGCCATCGGTCGTTGTAAACAACTGTGGATCGGGTGTTATGCGAATGGGACTCGCTGCCAGATAGATATCTGTAGCCGTCAGATCATGGGCTGAAGCAAACCAGCGCTTTTCATAAAACTCACCGTAGTTAGGCAAATAGGTCTTGGGAACCACACCTAACAGCTGACCGCTCTGAATAACAGCAGCACAATTGTATAGTAAAGCACCAACTTGTACAGGCAGTCCTACAACACAGATAATATCAAGTTTGCGCGTGAAATCGAGCAATACCAGCAGAGATTCTTCTGCTTTGTCTATTAGCAGCTGCTCCTTGAACAAGTCCTGACAGCTATAGCCCGTCAGACAGAGTTCTGGGAATACGACAATCTCGACGCCTTGACCTTCGGCCTGAGCTATCAAACTTTCAATCTGCTGTACATTATATTCTGTATCAGCTACTTTTACTGCAGGTACTGCTGCCGCGACTTTGATAAATCCGTATTTCATAGCTTTACAAATTGTCTGTCGTTTTCAATAATCGTATATATGAGCGCATTCTGTTCAAAATAGTCATTCTCGCAGAACGTATGGAGTTTATAGAACTTCACTGGGTCGATATTGATAAGGGCATCGACAACGGGTTTGCGAAGAAAATACTTATCGACCTTATAGGCAATAAGTTGTATGCATGCATGCTCTATCTCATTCAATTGGTCACGTCCAAACTCTTCAATAAAGCACTTTGTGTTAGGCTCAATCTCACCCGTAGAACGAACGTGCCAGCTCGTTCCTTCTGCTGTCATATAGACATAGCGCAGATAGTAGTTGCAGTCGTTGACGATGTAGGACTCAAAGCGTGTGTCTGTCAGCTCTTTAATGTCCATCGGAACGAATGCGAGGTACGCCGACAACTTGTCACCTCCGCGCCGTTCCTCAACGGGAGCGCGGAAGGTTATTGGTTTATCGGCAGGTTCCAGTTCTTCTTCCTCTGAATCTTCAGCAGTTTGAGTCTGGCCCTTCACCTTTTGCTCTACCATATGTGACGTCTCGTAGTTCTCTTCGCCGATAACCACCACCTCACTGATGCGCATGGGTACATCAAAGCCGTCCTCGTCCTCGACTAAAACGATTTCCTTTCCCTGGAAACCAGACACGCGGCCACCGCCAACTTCATTGAGAAATCTAACTTTATCTCCTATTTTCATATTATACA
The DNA here is from genome assembly GCA_017632825.1 of Prevotella sp. Next base: position 9,679 of record JAGBQP010000028.1, read on the forward strand.
ACTTCTATTCCTTGTTCCTCGCAGAGCTTCAGGCTCATTTCCTTCAGCTTGAACTTCTGGATTTTTCCAGAACCCGTCAGTGGGAATTGGTCAATGAAGAAAACGTACTTCGGAATCTTATAACGGGCAATCTTACCACGGCAGAACAGCTGTACATCTTCGGCCGTCATCTTTGCTCCTTCTTCAAGAATGATGAATGCACCTACAGCCTCACCATATTTCTTCGAAGGAACGGCAGCCACCTGGACATCACGAATGCCAGGCATGTGGTATAGGAATTCCTCAATCTCACGCGGATAGATATTCTCACCACCGCGGATAATCATATCCTTAATACGTCC
>JAGBQP010000029.1 GCA_017632825.1 Prevotella sp.
AACATTGATGAACTGGTAATAGTCATTTCTCCACCAAATGCACTATATATATCATAGAGCTGACATCCCCAATAGTTACCTTTCGAACCACCTAGAAAAAGTTCATTTATATCGCCATCACCGTATTGGCCAGCAGCTGGCAGGAAGATATATTTATCTACGACCTTGTTTCCCGAAGCATCCTTCTTATAAAAGAAACGACCATTAACACCATTCAGAGTTCCCCATTCCGTGACGACGCCAAACCTCAACATCCTGAACTGCTGAGTGGTAGGCATCTTCCACATACTACCCCAGTTGACCGTAGCTGCATCGTCGGCAGCCTCAAGGACAGTCTTGTTGTCCACTAAGCCGTATTCGCTGTTGTTACAATATTTTGTCATCGAATGTTCTGTACCATTACACCAACGATAGCTTGACCAAACATAACCGTCCGATTTGCCTTCTTTCCATGTCATAGGATCTAAACTGCTATAATATGGCTCAGGGTCTCCCCATGCAAAATAGTCACCATATTCTTCGGGTACAGAGGCACCTACATTACATGTTGCCCAGATGGTACCATCAGACAATCCGAGATCCACGGCACCACCTCCGTTCCCCTGTGTGAGTGACAATGTGGGACGATAGAACATACTTGCCTGTAGCGACGGTACTGCAGATCCAGAATAGTTGGCTTCTGTTGTGAAAACCATAAAATCCTTAACACCTGTGATCTCCGGATCCATAGCTACATATATCGACCCATCGGGCTCGGAGCCACTAACCACATAAAGAGTGGAGTTTGTCCCGTTGTCTCTGATAACTAAAACGTTTATGCCTGTGAGTCTGTTTCCAACACATGTAAATCTGAACCTGCATATGGCATACAGATTCTCAAGTTTCACTATTTCCCTTAGCGACCCTGTGGCACCGTTCACGACAAGATTTCCGTCTGCCACGGCAACGTCATATTTGCTTGAGATGGTATTGAGTGTACCATCTTGACCTCTTTTGAGGTGGTTCTCTTTTATACCGTTCTCCGTACCTGCATCAGCTGCAGAAAACGGGTAAACAATCTTCACGCTCTGACCGTCAGCGGGAGAATCTGTGAGATCTGCCTCAACAGTCGCAGAGCCTGTAGATGTAACTTTGGAAATCGTTGCCTCATGAACGAGGCCGCCATATATCAGCGCAATCTTCTCACCTTCCACCCACTCTGCATCAAGGACATTATCCCCTTCATCTGGTGTCTTTATTACTCGACGACCATTGATGCAGTCTTCCTTGCCATATTCACCATCCACGTCAAAGCCAACATCCATCGGTTTGGCATGATTGATATTGACGCTTTTGCTACCCAGTTCTGCAACGAAGTGGATTCTGCTTGATTCTGGTTGTTTCTGCTCCGACATTTCCTCCACGTCATTGGTCTCGCCACACGCCATGAAGAGCAATGCCGCTATCATCGTAAAATAGAAATAAAGTGTCCTCATCATTTATGACTGGCAATAATCTAAACCGTTGTTTCTTTCCATCGACATTCGCATAATGAAATATGTTCACATGCAGACTTTGAGTTATCTCTTCCTTGGCTCAATGGGTCGTAGTCTTCACTATAATCCTTGTACGGGTCGAGAGACATTGTGAGTAATGCCTCATTGGCAGCATCCAAGTGCATCACATTCACCTTAGGTACAATATATTCACGCCAGTGTTTATTTACGTTGTTCTTTTTCATGTTTCCGTATACTAAGTATCAATTACGATTTCTCCAATATGACATTATGAAATGCCCTTAATCTGAATCATTGTCTATTTCTGACGAGCAAGGCAATGATCAGAAAAAGGGCTCCCCAATCAAGCTGTTTTATTATTTATTATAACCAGGGTTCTGCTTGAGGTTGGTATTAAGATTTAACACGGCATACGGTATTGGGTAAACATTCGTATAGCCTTGTGTATCGTTGTTGAAGTCGCCGGCTGAGGCGTTGTGCCATACTCCCGTGTAGCGATCTTCAGTGGGCTGAGTGAAGGTACAGAAGCGTACCTGATCCTGACGACGAGTGCCTTCCCATGCCAGTTCGAGCATACGCTCGTCAAGAACATCGTTCAGCGTAAGTGTAGTACGTGGTTTGGCATTAACACGAGCACGAACATCATTGATAAGAGCAAGGGCTGCACCAGCGTTACCCAAACGATATTCAGCCTCAGCCTTTAGCAGGAGGGCATCAGCAAAGCGCCAGATAACGAGATCGTTGTTCATAGACACCTGTATGGTAGTAGAACGGTCATATTCGTACTTCTTGAATCGGGCTCCTGCACACTTCACCGTATGTGCGTCAGCGCCTGCTGGGAAGTCAACGGCTGCTGCCAATGGCATGTATTCAAGATCATTACCAGTCGCACCGTCCTCTACAGGTCCACCACACTCGTCAACATAGTCTTTATCGGCATAGAAGTTTAAAGCCAGACGCGGATCCACATCCTCGGTACCATAGCCGAAAATATTCATCTCATGTATGGTGGCACAAGCACCATTCCAACCAGAATAGCCAATGGCACCGGCATGATTATAGTGGAGTGAGCGCATGCGGTTGTAGTCTTCAACCTTATAGATCTTATCGTCATTCGGTCGTACCCATATATTCTCTTTAGAATTGTCATTTGCAATGCAGAAATTGTCGGAATATACTGGCTGCAATGAGTAGCCGAGGGCCTCAATCTGGTCAACACAGTACTTTACGGTTTCCCACGCATTACGCTGTGTTCCGTCTACAGTAATTTTAATATCCTTACCCGACTGGGACACGGCAGCACCCTTCGACTCACTGGCTGTGCAGGCACCACTCAGATCATCGCCTACGAACGACTGGTATGATGTGGGAGAGGTGTTGTCTATCGTATAAACAGGAGCATTAACAGCACATTTTGCCATGCACATATAGGCCACAGCCTTTGTTATACGTCCATAGTATTCACCTGCATTCTGACATTTGCCTTCAGAAAGATACGGAAGACAAGCCTCCAGTTCTTCTACCACAAATTTGAACACCTCGGAACGGTTTGACTGAGCCACATCGGATATACCTGTAGTAGAAGACGTTACCAAAGGGATCTGTCCCCAAAGATCCATTGCGTTATAGTAGTACAAAGCACGTAGCGCACGCAATTCATAAATATATGTTTCACAATCAGGATTTTCTTCCTTGAAGTTTTCAAGCTTGTCGATAGAGGAGTTGCAAAGGCCTATAACACCATACAAATTATTCCAAATGTTATTGTATGTGTCGACCGAGGGTTCAAAATTGTGCAAGAAGATATTCTGCCACTTACCGCCATCAACCCAGTCGCCCTGGCGTCCAGGTAGCATGGTTGCATCTGAAGAAAACTCTTGCAGGGTGTGCACACTACTTCCATCGCTGCCATACAGACCATTTTTTATGGCAGAATAGACGTTTGCAACGGTATTTACATAAATCAAATTAGAACTTTTAAAAGCTTCTGCCTCACTGAATTTGCTCTTTGGAGTCTCTTCAAGCGAGCAGCTTGCCAGCAGTACTGCTGACAGAAGTAATGAGCCAAATATATACTTTTTCATAATAATATTTCTGTTTTTCTTATTCTTATGTTAGAAGTTAACTGACAGTGAAAGGGTGAAAGTACGACAGAGCGGATAGATCTGCTTGTCATCGAGACCGATGTTATCTGAGAGACTGGCAGAATTGATCATTGGAGTCAGACCGTTATATCCGGTAAACGTACAGATATTGTTACATGACAACGCCAGACGAAGGTTCTGAATCCAGTTGACGCCAAGAGCCTCTTTAGTAAAGTTGTATCCCAGCGAAGCATATTCAAAGTTCATATAGTCTCCTCTCTCCAACCAGTAGTCGGAAATCTGAATATCATATATACCCTTACCACCATTCTGCGTCTGCGCACCACTCAGAACGTTATATGTGGGGAAGTTGCTCATGTTGTTATATGTCATAGAAGTACCATTGTAGATCTTATGACCAAAAGCTCCATTGAACTGCATTGTCAGATCCCAGTTCTTATACTTAAAATTGAAATCCCAACCAAGATAATATTTAGGAATTGCCTGTCCGCATACGCGACGGTCGCCACTATCACCTGTATCAATGCTTCCGCTTTCGTCGAGATCTTCAAGAATATACTGTCCATTCTCGTCAATACCTATGCAATGAGGCAGATAGAACACGCCGATAGGTTGTCCTTCAATGAGATAAGACACGCCAGTGTTCTGTGTCAAGCCCGCTGCACTGACATTAGAAACAGCAATATGCTCGCTCGTTGTCAGAGGCTGTCCCATATAGGTACCACTCAAGCTCTTCAGTTTGTTCTTTTGATATGCGAAGTTCACACCAGAATTGAATACGAAATCCTTTGTTCGCACGATATCGCCACGAATACCGAGTTCGAAACCCGTATTGGTCATCTCACCCATATTAGCAAGCAAGCGATCGTATGTGAATGGAGGAACGGGCACCGTATATGTGTATAGCATGTCGCTTGTAGTAGAGGTATACCAGTCAAATGTTACATTCAAACGATTCTTCCACATAGAAAGGTCGAAACCTGCATCAAAAGTCTTCTTCACCTCCCACTTCAGGTCAGGATTGCTGTTTGAAGTTACCGCAAACGTAGTAGTGTTGACACCATTCACTGAGGTCACGCCGTTAGGCTCCATCAGAGCCAATGAATTATACGGGTTGATTGCATCCTGATTACCCGTAACACCATAACCTACACGTAGCTTCAACATGTCAACATTGCGGAAACGCTTCATAAAAGCCTCATTGCTGACAACCCATGCTGCAGATGCAGAAGGGAACACACCCCATTTCTTGCCACTTCCGAGCTTTGAAGAACCATCAGTACGGAAATTCACTGTTGCTATATAACGATCATTAAACATATAGTTCACACGAGCCATATAAGAACTGAGTGTATATTCATTAGCATCCGACTGGTTGTCGCCCCATGCCACATTGGCACCAGCCTTCAGGTTGTTATACTTGAAGAAGTTTGTCTCAAAGCCCCTTGCCTGCGTACAGTGCCAGAAAGTATTGTAGCGTTGTCCTTCCATCAGGGCGAGTGCATCAATGTGATGCTTGCCAAAATCCTTCGAGTAGTTCAACATGATGTTACCCATCAGGTCCTTACGCGTGGTATTTGCAATATATGCCCAACCGTTACCGTTGAGTTCGCCCTGTCGGATGTCATTTGGAATATAGTACTTATTATCTCGGTTCCAATATGAGTAAGAACCAAAAGCTGACAAGGTCAGACCGTCCAGAATAGTCCATGTTGCTTTACCGTGAACATTGGCAGAGGTATCCTTATAATAGTTGGAAATTTCAAGCTGTCCCAGCGGATTATAGATTTCGTTGGCAAGCAAGTCCTCATCCCACACACCGTCAGCATTCTTATGATTAGGATAAGTAGGATTATAAGCGGCTGCCGAATAGAACATTTTTTGCATATTGTACTGGATATGACCATCACGCTGTGATCCCAGAACGCCAAGCTCCAATTTCAAGTGCTTGTTGAATGCATATTGTGTTCCGTCAAGTTTCACTGTCCAATTCTTCATGTCAGAATTCTTCAAGGCACCTTGCTTCTCGATATAGCCGAGAGAAGCACGCATGGTGGAGTTCTCACTTCCAGAAGAGAACGCAATATTATGATTTTG
>JAGBQP010000030.1 GCA_017632825.1 Prevotella sp.
AGCCGAAAGTGGAAGAAAGGTGACCGCATAGAGATTGCACTCCCCATGTCATTACGCTACGAGGCATGTCCCAACTATGAAGATTACATCGCCTTCAAATATGGCCCTATTCTGCTGGGAGGTCGTCTTCCACTCGACGGCGAACAACTGCAGAATGAGTACGGTGGTGAGGGTCGCATGGATCATTCACCCGGTGCCCGAGGACGTCAGATGAATCTGATGCGGGCACCAATGCTCATTGGCCAGCGCAGCGATGTGCTCTCACACATCAAGGCACAAGACCTGAAGAAACTTACCTTCACCATCGATGTTCGTCGTCCAGGAATCGAGAGTTACAAGTGGACAAACCTGACCTTAGAACCCTTCTATAGCATACACCATCAGCGTTACATGTGCTACTGGTACCAGCAGACACCAGACAATTTTGCCAAGAGCGACATGGCTCAGTCAGAGGCTGCTAACGAGGCGCTGAAGAACCGTACCATCGACTTCGTGGCAGCTGGTGAGCAACAGAGTGAAGCCGGTCATGAGTACGACTACTCGGCTGATTCAGGTAAGGGAACCTACAACGGCGAAAGTTACCGCGACGCCAAAGTGGGTGGTTATGTGCAATTCACGCTTTTCAATAAGGATGCCATCAATGACAGCTTAGCCGTCATGTGCCGTTTTACTACTGCCGACCGTCGCCGTGTAGCGACGCTGACTGTTGACGGCACAAAGATTGCTGACATCACCATTCCAGACCGCATGAAAGGCAGCGACAATGGTTTCTACAACATAGAGTACCCCATACCGGCGGAGCTGTTGAAGGATAGCAAAGGTAACGTAAAGACTCAGTTCAAAGTACGACTCACTGCGACAGGACAAACACCTAACCCAGGTCTTTACTACCTACGATTAGTCAAGAAATAAAGAAATGCAATAGTAAAGGGAGTAAGAATCATGCCTTTGAGGCAATCTTCTTACTCCCTTTTATTATAATATGTTTTTTACCGGCTATTCCCTCTTAATCACGTACTTCTGGTAGTAGTTAATGAGGAGCGTGGTCATCGGCAGTGCAATAATCATACCAAGGATGCCAAGCAGTGAGCCCCAAATAGAAAGCGAAAGTAGAATAATAGCAGAGTTCAAGCCCGTGACATGTCCCATAATTTTAGGCGTTAAGAAAGTGTCCTGAATAATCTGCACGACAGCAAACACGACAAGCGCCATGAGCATGATAACCCAAAAGTTCTGACCAGTATCGGCAGCTTTGATGATAGCCAGCATGATTGTAGGAACAAAGCCTACCAACTGCAAGTAAGGCACCATGTTCAGCAAACCGATAAACAGTCCCAAACCAATTGCCATAGGAAATCCGATTATCAGGAAACCGATACTGAACAATATACCCACACAAAGTGCCACCAAGCCCTGTCCACGAAAATATTTATTCATTCCTTCTTCGATATCAGCCACCAATCGTTTGGCAAAAGGACGATAACGATATGGCAACAATCCCAACCAGCCCTTCGTAATCTCCTCATAATCAAGTAAAATGAAAAGCGTATAGAGTATCACCATAGTCAGCGACAGCACACTTGACACCACACTAAGACTCTGAGCAATGACAGCCCACACCTTGGGAATCGTTTCCTTGACTGTTTCAATGAAACCATCTTGGGTAACCAGTTTTTTCACCTGGTTGATATCGAAGTTATCATGAATGAACTGCTGAATAAGCCGCGGGATATTGCTCATCGTTTCATCTGTCTGAACGTATTGCACAATAAGCGTAGCCACGCGTCCTCCCTCTTCAATCATCGGGGGTATCATCAACATAAAGATTCCTGTCAATAACGCCCCCGTCACCAGAAAAGCACTGAGGATAGCCAATATGCGGTATTTCATATGACAGCGATACTGGAAAAACTTAACCAACGGAAACAACAAGTAAGCTATCAGCCATGCCAAGAAAAAAGGTACCAAGACATTACTCAAGCGGTTGAGTAACATAACAATACCTACTACAATAACGGCTCCCACGACACCACGTATAAACGTGTCGAATGTAATCTGTTTTCGCTCCATAACGGCTACAAAAATACTACTTTTCCCGCAAAACCATCATTCTTTAACTCCCTTTAACTCCATTATATACATTTGGTCGAAAAAAAAACATAATTTTTTCGCTCTGCCTGCAAAGAACTCCTCAAAAAATCGTACCTTTGCAACCAAATATGCACTTATGAGCATCACTACATTCATCAACAAAGATACACAAAGCCGCAGGTTCTCGTTCGAGGTACTGCCACCGTTGAAAGGCACAGGTACCGAAAAGCTATTTGCCGACATCGACAAATTAGCAGCACTTGACCCTGCTTTCATTAATATTACAACACACCACTCGGAGTTTATTTACCGCGAATTAGAAGGTGGAAAGTTCGAGCGAAGCCGTGTGCGCAGGCGCCCTGGAACCATTGCCATAGCAGCCGCCATACAGCAACGCTATCGCATTCCAGTACAACCGCACGTCATTTGTAGCGGTGCTACCATCGAGGACATTGAGTACGAGCTACTCGACTTGCAGTTCCTCGGCATACACGATTTGTTGCTGCTTCGTGGTGACAAAGCAAAAGAAGATAGCCGTTTCATGCCAATGCCTGGTGGGCACGCCCACACGACAGACCTTATTCGTCAAGTTAAGCAGTTTAATGAAGGTTTTTTTGCTGATGGCACCCCTATCAAAAACCCCGGACGACCATTCGATTTCGGCGTAGCCTGCTATCCAGAGAAACACGAGGAAGCGCCTAATTTAGAGCGCGACATGCTGTATCTGAAGGAAAAACAAGATCTTGGAGCACAATATGCGGTAACGCAATTATTCTTCGACAACGAGAAATACTTTACGTTCGTGGAAAAAGCCCAACAGATGGGAATCACCATTCCCATTATTCCTGGCATTAAGCCGATGGCGAAGCTCAGCCAGTTGACGGTAGTACCAAAGACATTCCACTGCGACATACCCGAAGCATTGGCCCGTGAAATTGTCAAGTGTAAGACCGATGAAGATGCTCGTCAGCTGGGCATAGAGTGGACAACAGCCCAGTGTCGCGAACTCTATCAAAATGGCATTCAGGACATTCACTTTTACACCGTCTCTGCAGTAGATAGCGTCGTTGAAATTGTAAAGAAGCTTAAGAACGAAGAAGTCATCAAGTGAGATTCAGTGAAGTCATAGGACAGGAAGAGGTGCGTGAGCGCTTGTTGCAGATGGTACATGAGGACCGTTTGCCACACGCCATCATGCTCTGTGGACCGCAAGGTGTTGGAAAGAAAGCTTTGGCCGTCAGTTTCGCGTGCTATCTGCTCAGTCTTAGGGACTCTAAGGACTCTAAGGACTTTAAGGACCCCAAAGACCTTAACGAGCCGCCCATGCTTCAAAACCTACAACATCCTGACTTACATTTCACCTTTCCGACCATCAAGTTACCATCGATGAGTACTGACCACAAGCCCGTGAGCGAGGATTTTGCCAGTGAGTGGCATGAGCTCATCATGGCTGGTCCTTATTTTACGATGGATGAATGGATGACAGCCATGGGAGGTGAAAACCAACAGGCCATCATCACGGCTGGCGAAAGCGATGCCCTGATACGCAAGTTGTCGCTGAAGTCGAGTCAGGGCGGCTACAAGGTCAGCATCATCTGGCTGCCCGAGCGCATGAATATTGAATGTGCCAACAAATTGCTGAAACTCATTGAAGAACCACCCCTGCAGACCATTTTCATTCTGTGCTGCGAGGAACCCGACCGCCTTTTGGAGACCATTCGAAGCCGTGTACAGCGTATCGATGTCAGAAAACTCCCTGCTGATACCATCTGTAAGGCATTGCAAGAGCGCCGTGGTGTCAGCGAGGAAGCAGCACGCCGCATCAGCCGTCTGGCAGACGGTTCATGGCTGAAGGCATTGGAAGAGTTACAGACGGGAACGGAGAATGAGCAGTTCCTTGACCTATTTATTTCACTCATGCGTTTGGCTTATCAGCGACGCGTAAAAGATCTGCGACGTTGGAGCGAAACAATGGCTACCTTCGGACGAGAGAAGCAGAAACGCTTTCTCACTTATTTCCTGCACATGTTACGCGAGAATTTCATGTATAACTTTCAGAAGCAGGAGTTATGCTATATGACTCAAGCCGAAGAGAACTTTGCCCGAAATTTTGCCCGTTTCATCAATGAAGCCAACATACTTCCCATCAGTGACTTGGCAAGCCGAGCACTGCGAGATATAGGCCAGAACGCGAATGCTAAAGTCGTTTTTTTTGACTTCGCACTAAAAATGATAGTACTATTAATCCAAAAATAAAAGAAGACCTATATAATGGCAATAAAAAACATCAGAACGAAATAACAAAATATTGATAATTACTTCACTAAAGATATGGAAAAAGAACTCGAGATACGCACCGGCTGCGACCGCGGATTATGCCACCAGGCTGTAGGTCGGCAAGACCGCCAGTTGAACACTTATGATTGGCTGGCCGACGTACCAGGTAACGCAGAGTCGACTGATCTCGTGGAGGTGCAGTTTAAGCATACCCGAAAAGGTTACTTCCACAATGTCAACAACCTGCCTCTGAAGAAGGGTGACATCGTTGCAGTTGAAGCCAATCCCGGCCACGACATCGGTGTTGTCACGCTGACCGGTCGTTTGGTAAAACTACAGATAAAGAAGGCTAACCTCAAGTCGGCCGACGACATCAAACGTGTTTACCGCATAGCCCGTGACATTGATATGGACAAGTACCGCGAGGCAAAAGCCCGCGAGCACGAAACAATGATTGAAAGTCGTGAGATTGCTAAGGGGCTAGGACTACAAATGAAAATTGGCGACGTAGAGTATCAGGGCGACGGACAGAAGGCCATATTCTACTACATCGCCGATGAGCGTGTGGACTTCCGTCAACTTATCAAAGATTTGGCAGCTGCTTTCCACGTCCGCATTGAGATGAAGCAGATTGGTGCTCGTCAAGAGGCTGGCCGTATTGGTGGTACAGGTCCCTGTGGCCGTGAACTCTGCTGTGCTACATGGATGAAGAATTTCGTTTCTGTTTCTACGAATGCAGCTCGTTTCCAAGACATCTCACTAAATCCTCAGAAACTGGCAGGTATGTGTGCCAAACTGAAGTGTTGTCTGAACTACGAGGTTGACGAATACATCGAGGCAGGCCGTCGCTTACCAGGTCGCGAGCACATTCTTCAGACGCTGGACAACGACTACTATTTCTTCAAGAGCGACATCCTGGCAGGTATGGTAACCTACTCTACCGACAAAAACATCGCTGCCAATCTGGAGACCATCTCCGCCGAACGTGCCCGCCAGATTATTGACATGAACCGCCACGGCGAGAAACCCGAATCACTACATGAAGGTGGTAAACCCAAACCTCAGAAGACAACGATTGACCTGGCCGGTGGTGATATTAGTCGCTTCGATAAGGCCAAGAAAAAGAAAAAGAAGAAAAAGCCGCATGCGCCGCAAAATCCTCCACAGAAATAAATTCCTTACGATACTTTTTACGGTTGCACTGGCACTTGCCGGTTGCAACCGTAAAACGGTTTTCCATCACTACGAGCATGTATCGCCTGAGGGATGGAACCGCACAGACACCTTACATTTCCAAGTAGCGCCAGCAAACAATAATATTATGTTGCACGAAGAACTGGAGCTTCGTGCAACTAGTCACTACCCTTTTACCAACTTATCTCTCGTCGTAGAGCAAACTATCCTTCCTTCACACGCCGGCATATCGTACTACTCATCACATAGCATCAAGCGTGTTGATACGCTAAAATGCAGTTTAACCGATAAAAACGGAATAGCTACGGGAAAAGGTATCAACTATTTCTATCATCATTTTCATCTGGCAGACATAAGCATCAACAAAGGTGATTCAGTTATCATCAGCGTGCACCACAACATGAGAAAAGAGGTGTTGTCTGGCATCGCCGATGTCGGTATTCTGATATCTTCCAGATAACCTTTCAAAGGACAATTCCCGCTTTTCCTCCTCCGAGACCATCATCAGGTACGCACGAGATTACGTCCAGCATCTATGCGTAGGAAGATAAACAGAAGAATCGTAAACCCCCAAAGCGACGAGCCACCATAACTGAAGAATGGTAAGGGAATACCGATAACAGGTGTCAGACCCAGCACCATCCCGACGTTAATAAACACGTGGAAGAGGAATATGCTGAGTACGCAATAGCCATAGATACGTCCAAAGCGATAGGGTTGTCGCTCTGCTAAGTGAATGAGACGCAGAATAAGTGCCATGAAGAGCAGCAAAACACCAGCTGAACCAACAAAGCCTTCTTCCTCGCCAACGGTACAGAAGATAAAGTCTGTATCCTGCTCTGGTACATACTTTAGCTTTGTCTGCGTACCATTCAGGAACCCCTTTCCTTCCAGTCCTCCTGAACCAATTGCAATCTCACTTTGGTGGACATTATAGCCCGCACCTCTCAGATCCTCTTCCAGTCCCAACAACACATTGATTCTCGTACGCTGGTGTGGCTGTAAAACATGGTTCAGTCCATAGTCGGCTACATTAAAAAAGAATACAGAGCCTAAGGTAAAGAGGGCTATCCAGAAGTAATTTCTGATTCGCGAACCAAGTCCTTGCCATAACAGATAGCCTATCAGGAAAACGCACAAGACGATTTGTACCCAGAAAAGATCAAAGTGAATGACATAAAGGGACAAAAGTAAAGCAATCAGGGTACCACCAAGACATACCGTCAGCAGACGCCAGGTAACACGCCAGTTGTTGCAATAGACATAGACCATACCTATTGAGAACAATTGTATGAGGAGCAGTACCACAAACTTACCCACTGATGTGGGAGTTCCCAGCAATAGAACTTCCTGAAAACGTATGCCTACAACGAAATAGACAATCATGGCAACGGCCGTAAAAAGAATACTGCCAGTCATACCCTCACGGTAGAACATCAGGAAGAATGAGCAATACACCAGAGCCGAACCTGTCTCACGCTGTAAGACTATGAAAAGCATCGGCAACAGAACGATAGCCAATGATGTGCCGAAATCTTTCCATTTCTGAATGCTATAGCCATAAACACTCATGAACTTAGCCAAAGCCAGTGCAGTAGCAAACTTTGCAAATTCTGCTGGCTGCAGTCGTAACGGACCGAGGACAAGCCACGATCGAGAACCTTTGATGCTATGTGGATTGAAAATGGTCGCGAACAGAAGCAATAGCAACAAAGCATAAATAATGTACGCGAACATATCATAATAACGGTCATCGAGCAGCAATAACACCAAACCCAACACCAGCGATGTGCCTATCCAGACAATCTGCATGCCCGAACGGGAAGCCAGCGAGAATATATCAGTATCGCCATAAGTATAGCTGGCACCGCAGACGCTGATCCAGCCAAAAGTAACAAGGGCAATATATATGAGTATCGTCCAATAGTCAAGTGAACGCAGCACTCCTGGCTGCTTCTTATCTGTCGTGCGAACCATAGCTGATTGACTTGTGTGAGAACTCCGCAGCCTTACGTTCTGAAGCCTCCGAGAGTTTTCCGTGAATATACTGTTCCATGATAAGACCGCCCAGAGGTACGCCGTAAGTAGCTCCCCAGCCGCCATTCTCAACATAGACAGCAACGGCAATCTTAGGATTGTTCATCGGTGCGAAGCCCATGAAGACAGAATGGTCATGGCCGCGATTCTGCGCCGTACCGGTCTTACCGCAAGCCTCGAAGTCATAGCGTGACAGTTCCTGGCACGTGCCACCCAAAGCAGAAGCGCGCATACCTCTCACCACATACTCGTAGGCCGAGCGGTTAGCCTTCGTATAATGTTTTCTTGTAAATGTTGTATCCAAGGGTTCACCTTCCACCTTACGTACCACGTGAGGCACGTAGTAGTAGCCACGATTGGCGATAGTCGCACCAAGGTTTGCTATCTGCAACGGCGTCAGCAATACCTCGCCCTGACCAATAGAAATAGAGATGACGGTCAGTCCATTCCACGATTTCTTATAGGCTTTGTCGTAGAACTCTGCATTGGGGATCAGACCGCGCTTCTCGCCTGGCAAGTCGACACCTAACTGATAGCCAAATCCCATAGACACCATGTAGTCACGCCATGTATTCATAGCGTTCTGTACAGACCCGTACTTAGACTTACTGGTATTGAGCATATGATACAATCCCCAGCAGAAAAAACCATTACATGATGTCGATAGTGCTGGTACCAATGGCAATGGTGCGGCATGACCGTGACAGCCAACGTGCAAACCCTTGAAATTGAAACCGTGAGAGCAGGGATAGGGTGTCGAGGGTGTGATAATCCCCTCACTCAGGAAGGTAAGTCCCTGCGATGTTTTGAACGTGGATCCCGGTGGGTACAATCCCATAATACTGCGGTTCAGCAGCGGTTTCCACACATTACGACTCAGTTCCAGATGATTCTTCGAACGCTGCCGTCCCACCATGCGCCGCGGATCATAGGTAGGCGACGACACCATACAGAGAATCTCTCCAGTCTGTGGGTCAATGGCCACAATGGATCCTATCTTGCCACGCATCAGCCGTTCGCCCAGTTCCTGCAGCTTATAGTCAATAGCAAGCGTGAGATTCTTACCTGGCTTTGGCCGACGGTCTAAAGCGCCATTACGATATCGTCCTTGAATCCTTCCATGAGCATCGCGCAGCAATATCTGCACACCTTTCTCGCCACGCAGCTGTTTCTCATACGAACGTTCCACACCCAGCTTTCCAATATAGTCGCCTGGCTGATAGTAGTCATCCTTCTCGATATCTGCCGGCGACACCTCCGCCACATCGCCCAAGACATGGGCAGCAACAGGATAACCGTACTGACGAATACTGCGACGCTGGACATAGAAACCAGGGAAACGATACATTTTCTCCTGGAAAATACTAAAGTCGTGGTCGCTGAGCTGACTCATAAATATCTGCTGGGTAAAGCGCGAATAACCGGGATTACGGGAACGGTCCTTAATCGTAGCCATACGTTGGTCAAACTCCTCACGACTAATACCAATCGCCTCACAAAAAGCCAATGTATCGAGGCGGTCCTTCGTCTCGTTCATTACCACCATAATATCATATGCAGGCTGGTTGAACACCAACAGTTTGCCGTTACGGTCTGTTATAACGCCGCGTGAAGGATAATCGATTTTCTTTAGGAAGGCGTTGGAGTCGGCGCTTTTCTTATAGTCATCACTTGTCACCTGTAGGGAGAACAAGCGAACAATATAGACAAAGACAATGAGGACTGTAACGCCGGCAATGACAAAGCGGCGTTTCTCCAGTGAAAAATCATTCATGGTTTACGCACGCACTCTAAACCCAGTATCATCATCAACGTAAGCAACGCACTGCCCAATGCGCAACATGTCCATGTCTGCCAATCGACAAAAGTGAACATTTCCAAAGAGAAGAAAACGACACAGTGGATAAACGTCAGCACTGTTGCCAACGCCAAGAATCTCACTCTGCCTATGCTGTATATAGACACTTTAAGATTTGGTGCGGTCTCACGCGACAGGAACAGTTCCAACAGATATGGTTGTAACAGCCCCACCAGTGTTAAAGACGCTGCTGCAGCTCCCTGTGTATTTGAGAATACATCGACAATCAATCCCAAAGCGAAACTCCACAACAATGTTGCCCACCGCGGATAGCCACGACGCGTCGTGATGACAAAATAGACATATAGCAACGGCATTGCATACCCAAATAACCGGATATGTCCGAATACCAATACCTGTGCTGCTATCAGCATCAGGAACAGGACGAATCGTTGCAATGTTTCAATAGCCATATAATCTCAACTGATTTCTCTTACTCGGTCTCCCTACTCTGGTTTCATCGTCAATGAGTCTTTAACCATGTTTTGGAGCCGTATGCGTTCGGCAATGCTCTTATCACTAATGACACAGACATCACGCAGACAGGCGAAATCCGTAGACAGTCTCACCTTTAGTCTGAAGCTCAGGCCATCGGAGGAATTGTATATGGTCCCAATCTTACCGACCAGCACGCCTTGAGGGAAAATGGCAGAGTAGCCACTCGTCTCCACCCAGTCACCACGCTTAAATCGGGCATGTCGGGGTACATCCTCAAGATAGGCCACAGTAGGGTCGCTTCCATCCCATCGCAGATAGCCGAAGTATCCGCGCCCACGGATACTACAGCTGATACGCGAGGCATTGGCATTCAGCACGGGAATAACAACAGCATAATGGTCGCTCACCAAATAAACCACGCCAACGATACCACTACCACAGACCACGCCCATGTCGCGCTCCACGCCGTCAGCTTTTCCCTTATTGATGGTAATCAGGTTGTCTGGACGATCCACTGTGTTACTGACGACCTTGGCAGGAATCAAGTCGAAACGGTTCAGGAACTCCAGTTCCTGTCGCTGCAACGTGGTGGTGTCAGCCGTCAAGTCACCATAGAGACGGCGCAGCTGACTGACTTGTCTCTCCAGGTAGAAGTTGCGCTTTGTCAGTTCTTCGTTAACTCGCGTAAGCGTGAAAAACTGTCGCACCGAGGCATCAGCCTCATGGACATGACCTGCCACATAGTTGGCAGACGTGAACCACACACTTCCCTGATAACTATTGTATCGGAATAGCAACACAACACTGACCACCTCGAGTACAACGAAGAGCAGCCAGTGATGATATTTTTCCAGGAAAGCAAGCAGATTCCTCACCTCTTACCTTTAATCTCTATAAATGTCTTATCTCATCAAGAACGAGAAGCGGTCCACATTCTTCAGAGCAATGCCGGCACCACGGGCCACACAGTGGAGCGGATCCTCGGCTACGATGAAGGGGATGTTGATCTTGTCGGTCAGACGCTTGGCCAGACCACGCAGCAGAGCGCCGCCACCCGTCAGGTAGATACCGTTCTTCACGATATCGGCATACAGTTCAAGCGGTGTATTCTCCAGCGCTGCCAGCACAGCGGCCTCGATGCGGGCCACGGTCTTGTCGATGCAGTGGGCTATCTCCTGATAGCATACGGGCACCTCCATAGGCAGAGCCGTGATACGGTTCGGGCCGTGAACCACATAGTCCTCGGGAGCCTCATCGCCAAGAT
>JAGBQP010000136.1 GCA_017632825.1 Prevotella sp.
CACATAATTCGTGTCAACCCCATGAACGACAGACCTGTTCAAAAAAGCCTTAGCCTTCGTAAGCAGGTTGCTTTTATCGTTTTCAGTTTGCGCCGCCCCAATGGCTGCAACCATTATCAGACAAAGGCCGGCAACGATTTTCTTGTTCATCACTTTTCACCTAATTTCCTTTCAAGCCTGTGTTACGTTGGGGCCAGGACAATCTGTGACACATAGTATCCTGACCCCAATGAGACATGTGGTTCACGAAGCCATCAGTTATATTACATTGCTCTATCCCGAACTCAATATCCACACAAAGAGCGATGTGGCCGATGACTTCTGCATCCACACCAGCCAAGTCTACCTCTTGCGCAGTCTGAGCGAACTACTCTATAACTCAGCCAAGTATTCCGATGGCAAGAACGTCTCGCTCAACGTCAGCCTTTCATCTACCAACACCATCCGTTTTATTGTTGAAAATACAGGAAATACTATTGCCGAAACCGACCGCGACCTCATTTTCAAGTTCTTCACCAAGGTCAATGACCTCTCCGAAGGTTTGGGTCTCGGACTTCCCCTTGCCAAACGTCATGCCCAAAACCTGGGTGGTGACCTCACGCTTGATGTCAACTATCACGACGGATGTCGCTTTATCATCGAGCTTCCTGTAGTCTAATCCCCTACTACAACTGCCTTATTTTTCTATATCGTTGTTTCTCTGTATTATATAAAAAAGCGACGCAACTGAAAAACAGATGCGTCGCTTTATGAAAGTACATCAAATATACTATACCTTGATCTCAACCTCAACACCACTGGGGAGTTCGAGCTTCATCAGGGCGTCAACGGTCTTGGCCGTTGAGCTGTAGATGTCAATCAGACGCTTGTAGTCTGACAGCTGGAACTGCTCACGAGCCTTCTTGTTGACGAAGGTCGAGCGGTTGACGGTGTAGATACGCTTGTGGGTGGGAAGAGGGATAGGACCGCTGATGATGGCACCAGTAGCCTTAACGGCCTTCACAATCTTCTCGGCTGACTTGTCGACCAACTTGTGGTCGTAGCTCTTCAGCTTAATACGAATTTTCTGACTCATTGTTGTTTAATGTTTGTTGTTTAATGTTTATTGTTTGTTGCTGCCGCTAAAGAGTCATTTGCTCAACGACAGTGCTTTTTACTTTTCGGGCTGCAAAGGTACGCATTTTTTTTCTAACAGCCAAACTTTTCTCGCGATTTTTTTTGAAAAGGAACTAAACCGGGAAGCAAGAATGGGACGCAAGAAGTCAGAGTTACGAAAAAGCGGGCGAACCGCCAAACGATTCGCCCGAATTTTCATGTAAATGATATTACAAGGTTATACCAAAATGCAGTATGAGTTGAAACGCTCCGAGTTCATACTTTCTTGAACTTCACCTCATACTTGATAAGGCCTTCGATATCAAGGATTAATTCCAGTCTGGTTGATGTCAAGCTCTTGATGTTCATGAATGTGACGACAGCTTCGCCTTCTTCTAATTCGTCAGATACCATTCTCAAGACATTTCCATTTACACTCCATTTGCCCGTATCGTTTCGGGTTTTGTATGTGCCATCCGCATTGAAGGTAACACGATCGCCTACTTTCAGACCGTCCTCTTGAATAATATCCTCAATTTCAAATCCGGCGATTTCGTCACCCGCCTTATAGGGAGTCGAGAAATTACTTGAGGTAATTTCCCAGGTTCCGACAATCGTTGTTTCCCCTGGGATTTCATCATCATCATCGTCTCCGCACGATACGGCAACAAAGCTGAAAACAGCCATCAGGGCAAAAGCCCAAATTGACAAATACTTTTTCATCATTTTTTTACTTTTTGTTGGTTAATAATATTTGTGAAACTCATAATATGCTTCTACATTAATCATTGCATCTTTGAAAACTACATTGCTCTTGTTGGAATCTATATATGTAATCGTCACGTCAGAAAGCTGGGTATGAGAATTGTACCACGATAAGTACCGGTTGCCGTAATTGTCTTCATCATAATAATCGTATTCTATTCCTGAACTGTTATTCCCTATTCTGAAGGACACCATTTGGTGTTGGTTTTTTCCACCATGTACGTATTCAGCGTCATCACTGACAGGAATCGCACTGAACTCCATGTCTTTGATGTCACTCATCTTTATCATGTTGAACCAGTCTCTTCCTTCGTCCTTATAAGAGAACCTCAGACTGTACTGTATTCCATTAATTTCGTTCTGAGCTGTGACGGTATATGAGTTATTTCCCATTTTCGTCGTTTTAAACTGTTCAGGCAGGAAGAAAATGTTGCAACCATATCCTCCTTCCTCAGTCCTTGTTTCTTTTTTTGTGGTATATGTATAAGTATAATCTATGGAAGTCACGAAGTGTATACGCTCAAACGTAGTGTCTTTTTTCTTCGCATCTCTCAACTCAACGCTTGTTTCTGTTTTATATGCATAGTCAGCATGTTTAAAATCAATACCAACGTTTTTATCACTGACGGTCAGTAGGAAGAATACAGTTTTGTTTTTATTTCTTTTTTGTAATTCTGCGAGGAATTCGCCGGAAACAGTTATGGAGTCGGTATTAAGATCAATCTTCTTGGAATATTGCAGATTCTTTTCTCCGTCATTATAGAGGAGAAAAGTTTTATAACCATAATTCTGCTTGATGACCATCTCTTTTTCCTTAAGTATGTCTTCTGTGAAGCTGATTGGGTCTATTTGGAAGAGCATTCCCTCGCATCCATAGGGATACACCGTTCCTTTAAGGTTTAATGTACTGTTCTTTTCACTCAGTTTTTCTACTGTTACCTTTTTTTTACCTGGCAGTTTGGAAAAATTAAAATCATCCATCAAATCTCCTTTCCACAGAGCGAGATAGTAGTCACTGACATTATCATTATGATCATCTCTGTCGTTGAAGAAATGCTCTTTGAATGTTTCGTTATACCATTCATTCAGGATATCTATCAAGCAATATCCGTTACTGACTTTTTTCCAGTGTTTGTTGTAGAGGCTTGCGACTGATTTGTCAGTGAACCCACGGGAATAGTTCTTTTTAATCATATAGTAAAGCAACGGCCCCATAGCATACCCCATCTCGGCATAAGTGCTTGGATTCAAGTTAAGCGATGATTCTCCATCAAATTTTAAAACGTAATAGAGCCATTGGACATCTTCGTTAAAACGTGGAATGCCGACTCTGAAATTATTGCCGAATGTATTGACCAATCCCCCCTCAGTTAATTGAAATTGGCCGTTAGGAGTGCCATCGACAAATTTCTCTATCCAGTTACTTCCCATTTCGAACATGGCGTTGTTATCCATCGAAGGTCTGAAAGCTTGTGACGGGTCTAAATAGCTTTGATAGTTGTGAAACGTCTCATGGATGATGGTTTGCATGATTGTTGCGTCCTCGCCTACCCAACCTACCATCTCATCCGAGAGGTAGATACCATCATAGTCTCTACCTCTTAACCCTTTTTCATAAGATCCATAACTACTATAGAATTTATTATGATGAATGTAGTAATGGAGAGCATAATCCTTGGGCTTTGCAATGCCTAAGTCGTTAATTTCCTCGATAGCCCACTCGATATAAGATTTAATGGTCGGCAGTTTTTTCGTCATTTCTTTGTATGCATCCGATGAATGCGACCAGTAGTTAATCTGTAAGGTCCATTTGACACTGTCTATCTCTCCTTCCAAATAGTCAGCAGCATCAGAGGCTCTTGTCAACTGTCTTGTACCGTCAATGTCAATAAATGGATTTCTGCACAGACCGATCGTTAAGTTGGCAAGATTTTCGTCTTCCGCTTCGTTGAGAGTTGGAATGCTGGCTGTATACACGCCGTTGGCGTATTTTGTCTCTATGGCGGATTCGTTCGTGACATTGCTACATTGTGATATGCTGTATCCAGGGAACTGCATCACAAACTCTGCCCGGCCGTCATCCGTCTCTTTGGCCTTCATTTTCACAGTAATGGGCTTGTTGGTCGCATTGGTCACCGTCACTTGGTAGAATGGTGAGACCTCGCATTCTCCTCCGACGCTTCCTTTCTTTACCTCTGTAATAGCCACTTTGGTATCGGCGTCAAAGGTACCGGCGGGGAAAGTGAGAGCGATGTCACCTTTCTCTATGGTACCTCCTTTGGCGGGGACGGTCTGCCAGTCGCCCGGATTAACGGGAGTGACAGGTGTGTCGGGTTTGCTGAGTTCCTCATCGTTATTCGACTCACCACAGGCTCCCATCATCAGAGCCAGAACTGGCAACAGCAGCCAGTAATAGATGTTTTTTCTGTTCATAGTCAGTAATCTTTAAAAACTATTGGCAAATATAGGAATTTTACTCGAAAAAGGACTGCCAAATACGGAAAATCGACTGCCAAAACGTTTTTTGGCAGTCGATTTGCAGGGTAATGGGCTTTTTCATTCACCCATTTAGCCGATATTCATTCACCCCGTATGGCCAAAGTGGCTGAGCCATTCGCTCGTAGTCATGCCGGTAACGTCCTTGAAGATGCGGAAGAAGGAGCGCTCACTGGTGAAGCCGGCCTCAGTATAGGCCTCGAAAACTTTCATGTCGGGATGCTGGCGTAGGAGTTGTTGAACGTAGCCCACACGATACTCATTGACAAACTGCGTAAAGGTCAAGCCGCGACACTCCTTGATGCAGTCGGTCACATAGCGGCTGTTGGAATCCAGTGCTGCTGTCACGTCTGCCAGCTTCAGTTCGCTGTTGCGGAAAATCTGCCGTTCGTCCATGAGCAGACAGATGCGCTCCAGCAATTCCTCATTCTTTTTATTGCTATCGGCTTCCAGCTCAGACGGTTCTTCACGACTTTCCACGCGCTCTGTTTGTCGGACAGGAAGTACAACCTTCTTCCTCCGCCAGTAAACCACTATCGATGCACTCACCAACAGCACGGCGACGAAGGTCAGAAGCCACCATAGCAGACTGACCGGCCAACGGTTGACAGCCGACGTCACGTCGTCCTGCCGTCCTAAGGGGATGAGCCATGCCGAAGCCGTAGGGGTGAAGTTGTCAGAGTCGTAGTCGGTTTTCGAACTGCCGCCAATGATAGCCAGGTTACCTTGCGGTATCAGCACTGGAACATAAAAGCCACAGGCGGGCTGCGGATCAGTATAGTAGAGTGTCAAAGGGGCAGGCCGTTCGGTGTAGCCAATGCTGACCACATAAAGGCGCTTATCCTTATCAACACCGCAGAGATAGGCCTGCTGAGCCTGGCGGTCCGCCACGATATAGCTACGGTCATAGATGATGGGGCTATTGCCCAATGGACTCATCATAGGTATGGGACAAGTGGTGGGCAGCAGCGTGAAGATGGTGTCCTCCACCAGCACGACGGCTATCTGTCCGGCCGGCTGACCCTTCAGTTCGGGTTTTTCACGGGTACGCTCAAAGTTCTTCACAGCCATGAGGTAAGCATAGCGTCCCTGCGCCTCGTCGCCGATGAAACCAGCATCAGCCGTTGTGGGGGCATTGTATGTCAGCGGTTTCCACTGCTGCAGCAGCGGTACGGTGAACGGTTCACCATATAGGCGGTCAACGACGATGGAGTCGGCCAGGTGGTCACGGGGGTCACGATCGCCCACGATGAGCACATCACCCTGCGACGTACGGAAAAGGAAGGGAACAACGCGTCCTACAGAGACTGGCTTGACAGGAGTAAAGAATTTCCGACCGTCGAACATCTCAACGACATCGTCGGCATACCAATTGCCCGTGATGACAACCCGTCCGCTGTCCAGTTCCATAGCCGATGCCAGCGTCCTCTTCTGGTCCAGGCACCCGAAGCCCGTAAACGAGTGGCTCGCAGGGTCGTACATCTCTACGCCGAACGACTGACCCACACCCATTTCTTCCTTGCTACCTCCAGCCAACAACACCTGCCCAGAACGCAGCACTAAGGCCGTGCCGTGGTCGTGGGTATAGGTCATCGGCAGCTGGTGCCACTCGCCGTCGCTCAGATACTCCGCAGTCGCCGTGGGCACGAAGCCGCTGGTGTGGCC
>JAGBQP010000137.1 GCA_017632825.1 Prevotella sp.
CCTAACTGGTTGTCTATGCTCGGCTTGCGTGCTTCATGGGGCGTTGTCGGTAGAGCACCCAGCTCAAACATCGGATTCTACAACACCTATGCCACATCAGCAGGCTCCTATGGTAACGATGGGTTGACCTTTACTACGGGTTCGCTCGATGGTCTGAAGCTTGATGATCTCCGTTGGGAGAAAACTACCAGCTATAACCTTGGTTTCAATCTTGGCTTCCTGAATGACCGCGTTGAAGTTGACTTCGATTACTACCATAAGGAAACGAAGGACTTGCTGATGCAGAATGTCCGCATCCCCTCAATGACCGGTTTCCCCAATGTCTCTTGGATGAATGTCGGCCGTATGGATAATGATGGTTGGGAAATGAACATCAGTGCTAAGAAAGTCATCAATGTTGGCAAATTCTCTATGGACGTCAGCTTGAACGTAGCTCAGAACTCCAACCTGCTGAAGGAGATGGACGACCGCGTGCTCGATGCCATCAATGGTGACTGGGTGGCTACCAATCGCGGCACCTACGTGAACCGCGTACAGCTCAACAATTCGCTGGGTTCTATCTACGGCTTCCGCTACAAGGGCGTTTTCCAGTATTCTTATGACTATCTGGAGAATCTGCAGCGCGAAAACAACTGGGACAAGGAAACCTATGAGCAGGAGATTAACAACCGTCTGGCTGCTGGTCAGACCTTCCCCGTCACCCTCAACAAAGACGGTAAGGTGCTGATGGACGATCAGGGACACCCGCAGCGACTCGTCTATAACTACGTCAATAACAACGGAACCGCTTCTACGACTTATGTGTTCCAGGGTGGTGACGCTATCTACGAGGATGTCAACAATGATGGTCAGATTAATGCCCTCGACATTGTTTATCTGGGCAATTCCCTGCCGAAGATCAATGGTGGTTTTAATCTCACGTTCAAGTATGGTCAGTGGAGTCTGAAGACCCGCTTCATGTACCGCTTCGGTAATAAAGTGGTGAATATGGCCCGTATGAATCTGGAGCGTATGTTCAATACCAACAACCAGTGTGCTACGGTGAATTACCGTTGGCGTAAGGACGGAGACATCACGCCGATTCCACGTGCTATGTACAACTCCGGCTATAACTACCAGGGTAGTGACCGCTTCGTAGAGGATGGTGGTTTTGTCCGCTTCCAGAACTTGCAGTTAGCTTATAACTTTACGAAGAAGACCGTGAAGAAGCTGGGACTGAATCAGCTCCAGGCTTATGCTTCACTGAATAATCTCTTCCTCTGGACGAAGTACAGCGGCGTTGACCCCGAGGTGTCACCTAAGGGCTATGGCGTAGCTGAGGATGCATCACAGACGCCACGTTCAAAGCAGTTTACTGTGACTGTCAACGTTGGATTCTAATCAATGGATAATTGAAAATTGAGAATTATGAAAATCAAGATAAGCAGAAAACGGGTGATAAGTTCATCATTTATCATTTGTCTTTTATCATTTAACGTAGCGCTGACGTCGTGTGTCGATACTGTCATCCTGCCCGATGACAAAACCGTTGACGAAGACTTCTGGAAGTCTAAGTCCGATGTTCAGCTGATGGTTAATGGTGCCTATCGGTCTATGCTGAATACCGATGTGGTTAAGCGCCTCATTGTGTGGGGTGACTTACGTTCAGACGAGTTGCTGCCTGTACCTACGGTGCAGGGTGGTGGCGCTCTGCGTACACTGGAGGACCTGATTGAGATTAATACAGGCAATACCCAGTATGACAATGAATTTGCGACGTGGAGTTCCTTCTATACAGTTATCAATAATTGTAATCTCGTGTTGTCTCGTGCTGCTGCCGTCATGCAGGAGGACCCGTCATACACGGAGGGTGACTATTTGTCAGACTGCTCGCAGATGTTAGCTCTGCGTTCGCTGTGCTATTTCTATCTGGTACGCGCCTATCGTGACGTACCTTATACGACAGAGGCCTTTATGAATAGCAGTCAGAATGTGGACGTTCCGCAGTCAGCTCCCGAAACCGTGCTGCGTGCTTGCGTTGCCGACCTGGAGCAGGCCGAGAAGAATGCCATCTCACCTTCGGCCTTTGCCGACTGGCGTCGCGTGGGCTACTTTACCCGTGATGGCATCCAGGCTCTGTTGGCTGATATCTATCTTTGGCTTGGCAGCGTTCATCACAGTAGTGCCGATTACGCCAAGGCTGTTGAGTATTGCGATAAGGTCATTCAGTCGAAGAAGACACAGTATCAGAACCGTCGTCGCAATAGCATTGCTGCCTCTCAGGAGGAATTCCCTCTGGTGAAGGGTAACGATTTGTTCAACGACCTCTTTGTTGAACAGAATGGCGAGGAGAGCATCTTCGAGCTTCAGTTCAACGGCACCAATAGCAATACGGCCGTCTGCGAAATGTTCAACAGCTATGCTAATGGCCGTTCAACGGGCTACCTGCAGGCTCCTCCGATTTTTGCTAAGAATGCAGCCGTTTATACGACGCAGGGCTCTTCTGTCAACGACTATCGAGCCATTCAGAACACGTATAAATCTACGGGCGACCAGTTGGACATCCGTAAGATGGTGGCTCAAGAGCCTCAGTATCTCAGTGGTGCAACTGGTGAAGCTCCTGCCACGCCGACGACACGCCGTGCATACGCTGCCTATCGTCAGAATTACGTCATCTATCGTCTGACAGATGTCATGCTGATGAAAGCCGAGGCTCTGATGGCGTTGGCTACAGCCGACGATGATGCCGCTCACCTGCAGCCAGCCTTCCGTCTGGTGCAAGTCGTAAACCTGCGCTCAAAGAGTGCTGAGAACGACTCTCTGAAATGGAACACCTATAAGAGTGGTGTCTCGACTGTTGAGAACTTGATTCTGGCAGAGCGCTTGCGTGAACTTGCCTTCGAGGGAAAGCGCTGGTACGACCTGTTGCGTTTCAACTATCGTCATGCTGACACGAAGACCGATTACGCCGCTACGCTGTCTGAGATTAAAGAGCGCAAAGAGCCGTTCGTAGCTACTACTAACGAGATGTTGCAGCTGATGGCCCGTAAGCTCGGCAGTCAGGGCACGGCGGTATCAGCCAAGTTAGGTAATGAGGCCACACTGTATATGCCAGTGCCAAAGGCTGACCTTGAAGTATGCCCTGTGCTGAAACAGAACCCGGTCTATAGCACCGCTAATAACTACGAAAAGAACTATTAATAAAGGAGGACAAAGATATGACGAATAATATTATTTCATCAATACGACGTTTGCTCGTTACCGGTGCAGGCGCGCTGGCCCTTCTGCTGACTACGTCTTGCAATCCGGAGCCTGATGAGTCCGATCTCTATACCTTTACCGGTGAGACCATCGAGTCGTTCATCGCGAAAGACAGTACCCTGTCGTCGTTCAACTATGTCCTGTCGCAAGTCGGCTATGACCGCCTGATGTCGGCCTATGGCGTCTATACCTGTTTTGCTCCGACCAACGAAGGCATGCAGGCCTATTGTGACAGCCTTTATGATGACCCCGAAGCCGCTGTTCCCCACAACGGTATGACAGAACGCTCGCTGCACGGTCTGACCAAGGAACTCTGTCTGAATCTGGTGCGCTATCACCTGTCGGCAAATGTCCGTACAGCTGTCAACTTGCTGACCAATCCCGAAGTGTCAACATTGCTCGGCTACGAGTTCGAAGTGACTTTCGACTCCATTGGTCGCCCAGTGTTTAACGACAAGGCAACCGTTCTCAGTTCTGATCATGAGACAACCAATGGTATAGTCCATATCATCAACAATGTCATTCCGCGTAAGGAGCAGCCTGCTGGCTACTATCTGGACCGAGCCGAGAACTACACCATCTTCAATGAGGCACTCAAGGCTACAGGTCTTTGTGACTCACTGCTGAAGTTCAAGAAGGATCAGACATTTAAGTTTACGCAAATCACCCGTCAGAACTACTCTGGCAAGCTGTCGGCTGAGGAAATCTGCAAAGTAGGTTTCACCATCTTTGCCGAGTCCGACGAAGTCATGCGCCGCAACGGCATCAACAATTTTGATGACCTGGTGAAGTATGCCAATGACGTTTATGGACATAGCAACGAGTGGTATGACTATATCCGTGAGAACGGCATCACAGTCAGCACCGCTGATGACTACACCAACCGTCACAATGCGTTGAATATGTTTATGGCCTATCACATTCTGAATGCTTGGATGTCAGAGAATCAGCTTGTGTTCGAGCAGAACCAGAGCAGTTTCTGGAATTACGCTTCCGATGCAGACCAGTATGATTATTATGAGACGATGCTGCCTCACACGATGATGAAGATTTGGATGCCTCACACAGAGAATCGCAACATTTACATCAACCGCTATCAGACCAACAACACGCTGACCAATGAGGTCGGTACGATGGGTACCAACCACGAGTTGGTGCGCCGTGGCGTTAAGGTGAATCGTGGTCAGCAGATTGTCGCCGGCAATGCCTATATCATTTCCATTGATAACATGCTGGTTTATGACCGTCTCGTACCGCGTGGTGTTCTCAATGAGCGTATGCGTGTCAACTGCACATCGCTCTTCCCTGAGCTGATAAACAACCGTTATCGCTACTGGTCAACAGGCGATGGCAACATCCCCAGCAGTTACGACACCTCACGTCGCGGTCTGCCCAGCAACCTCTTCGACAATATGGTCGTCTATGATGATGTGTTCTGTCTCGCTTACTGTCTGCGTGGCGCCTGGCGTTGCTGGGAAGCTGACCAGGTACAGTTCTGGGGACGTTACGACATAGCCTTCAAACTGCCCTCTGTTCCCTCTGGCGTCTATGAGATTCGTGTCGTTTATGCCCCCATGTCCTATGGTTCGTTCATGCAGTATTATATAGGTAAGTCGTCGAGTGTTCAGTCGATGACCGCTATCGGTTTGCCTTTCGATGCTACCATTGCCGTTGAAGACCCCCGTATCGGTATGACCAATGCCAAGGAGGAGGACGACCAGGGCATCGAGTCAGATATTGCCATGCATAATCGTGGTTACATGCGCGGTCCTCACAGTTACTGCGGTCATGGTGAGAATGGTTACAAGGCTGACAACAGTGCCCGTACTGAGTATGGCACCGGCAGCTACACCATCCGCTA
>JAGBQP010000001.1 GCA_017632825.1 Prevotella sp.
GAAGGAGGTTACGGTCACACTGGTGTGAAATAAAGAGATAACGGAATAAATTAGTACGAATTCGTCATTAATAATTAGGAGTAATAGTTTATAGATGATGATTTGGAGTAAAAGGTGGATTATTGGAATAATAACACTAGCTTGCACACTGGAGGTTAGTGCTCAGGATGTTTCTGCGCCAAGCAAATCGTCAACTATAGACACCGAATACGCCGAATGCTTTCTGGAAGCTATGGTTCAACGGCAGAAGGGTAACAGCGATGCGGCTTTCGACCTGCTACAACGTTGCACCGAAATCAATCCAGAAGCCTCAGAATCCTACTATTTTTTGTCTCAGTACTACAAGGTGCTGAAAGACAACGACAAGGCTATGGAGATGGTACAGAAAGCAGCAGCACTTGACCCCGACAATACCATCTATTCAGAGACACTGATGCAGACATACATCGGACTGCGCCAGTATAAAAAGGCAGCTGAGATGACTGAACATTTGTACGAGAAACACAAGGACCGTGAGGACTTGTTGGAGTTGTTGTTTCAGCTTTATCAGCACGAACAAGACTGGGATCATGCTATCAATATCCTTGATCGTCTGGAGGCCATTAACGGGAAGAACGAGCGACTGTCTTATGCCAAAAGCGAGATTTTTTCACGAAAGGGGGATAAAAAAGCTGCCATTGCTGAAATGAAGGGACTGGCTGACCGCTACCCCAACGACATGAACTACTTGGGTATGTATGGCGACATGCTCATGATGAACAACGAAACGGAGAAAGCACTCGATATCTACCAACGCATTCTGCGTGAGGAGCCCAACAACACCAGAGCTCAGGTATCGATGCTGGGCTATTACCGCGAAACCAACGATAGCACTTCCGCTGCTACAACACTGGAACAGTTATTGCTTAATTCTGCCGTACCAACTGAGCAGAAGATTACTCTGATGCGACAGGAAGTAATGCGCAGCGAGGAACTGGGTGGTGATAGTACCCGTGTAATGGAGCTGTTCCACAAGATACTATCACAACGACAGGAGAATAGTGACATCGCCTCACTTTGCGCTGCGTACATGAACCTGAAGCAGATGCCGCACGACAGTATTGTTCCCGTGCTGGAACAGATTTTGACTATAGAGCCCGACAATGCGGCCGCTCGTCTGCAATTGGTATCTTACGCCTGGAATGAGGAAAACAATGACCGCGTTATTGCTCTCTGTCAGGAAGCCCGTCAGTACAATCCAGAGGAAATGGCGTTCTACTACTATCAGGGCATGGCTTATTACAAGAAAGATGATAAAGATATGGCTCTCGGTACGTTCCAGAACGGCATCGGCGTCATCAACGATGACAGCAGTCCCGACATAGTCAGCGACTTCTATGCTGTCATGGGCGACCTGCTTCACCAGAAAGGACTGGCCAAGGAAGCTTTCGAGGCCTATGACTCGTGTCTGCAGTGGAAAGACGACAACATCATGTGTCTGAACAACTATGCCTATTATCTCAGCGAGCTCGGTCAGCAGCTAGACAAAGCAGAGCAGATGAGTCTAAAGACTGTCAAGGCCGATCCGAAGAATGCCACCTATCTCGACACCTACGCCTGGATTCTATTCATGCAGAAGCGTTACGCAGAAGCGAAAATATATATCGAGCAGGCATTACAGAACGACAGTGATGCCAGTGCCGTCATCATCGAACATGCTGGTGACATCTACATCATGAACAAAGACACCGAACGTGCCCTTGAATTGTGGCAAAAAGCCCAACGGGAGGACTCCGGCAATAAGATACTCGCAAGAAAAATAAAACTAAAAAAATACATCAAGCAATGAAAGCATCCAACATCTTGAAGATTGCCCTGTTGGCAATGCCACTGATTATCAGTTCATGTAGCTCCAAGAAGAAAGCTATCGCAGAGGACACTACTCAGACTGCCGTCGTGACAGATGAGAACATGTTTATCCAGAAGGTGACAAGCAATGCTCAGACTATCAAGTTTGTTACCTCAAAGATTAAGTTCTCTGTCGAATATGGTGCACAGAACATTGCGCTGACAGGCAATTTACGCATGAAGCGCGACGACGTCATTCGTCTTCAGCTGATGGCTTTCGGCTTCGTCGAGGCTGCTCGTCTGGAGTTTACGAAAGAGTACGTGCTGATTATGGACCGTATCAACAAACAATATCTGAAGGTACCCTATAACCAAATTGACTTCTTGCGCAACAGCGGCATCAACTTCTATACGTTGCAGGCTCTCTTCTGGAATGAACTGTTTATGCCTAACCGTGCCAACCTCTCCGAAGAGGATTTGAAGAAATATTCAGCACATTTGGGTAATAACGATGTCGTTATCAACCTGGAAGATGGAAAACTGGATTACAGTTGGCTTGCCAATGACAAGACGGGAATCATTAAAATGGCGAACATCCTTTATAAGGATCGCTTCAATGGCAATAGTCAGTTGAACTGGGACTACCAGTCATTCAAAACACTTGAGAACAACAAGAAGTTCCCAGACAAGATGGCCATCACACTGACTTTGCCTAAGAAGGAAATCAAGTTGGGCGTTACGCTTAACTACATCAATCACGAGACGGAATGGGAAACACGCACAAGCGTTTCTAATAAGTATAGTGAGGTGACAGTCGATGAGATTCTGCGCCGCTTTATGTCTCTATAATTTCCAATGATGCGCTATCGTTGTTGGCTGTTAGCCGTTAGCCTCTGCCTATTGGCTTTCTTGAATGTTCCTGCACAGACACGTAAGACTGTGCAGAAGAGCACCCGTACCTCTTCAACACAGAAAGCCAAGACCACAAGCAAGACACAGACCACTCGGAAGAGTCAGACCACCAAGAAAACCAAAAAGTCAAAGACTGCCACGCCTCAGCCTACAGTGAAAGGGCTACAGAGTCAGCGACAGAAGATTCAGCAGCAGATTAAGGAACAGGAGCGTCGTCTGCAAAACAACAAGCGCGATGTTAAGAAACGCTTGGAGAATCTTCTGATTCTGAACTCCGAGATTGCTGACAAGCGAAAGGCCATTGATACCATCCGCCGCGATATTACAACACTCGATGGCAACATCATCGTTCTGGATAACCAGTTAAAGACACTTGAGAAAGAGCTTGATGACCGTAAACAGAAATTTCAGAACTCTCTGCGTTACATGCACCGTAACCGCTCCATTCAAAACCGTTTGATGTTCGTCTTCAGTGCAAAAAACTTCACACAAATGTATCGCCGTATGCGCTTCATGCGAGAATATGCTGGCTACCAGCGGGTTCAAGGCGAAGCAGTCAAAGTGATGAAGCAGGAAGTATCCGAGGCCAAACAGGAACTTGCCAATACTAAACGTCAGAAGAATGACCTACTCTACCGCGGTGTGCAGGAGCAGAAGAGCCTGGAAGGAAAGCAAGAGGAACAAAAGCAGGTGGTGAGTACATTGCAGAAGCAGCAGAAGACCATCGAAGGTATCATCAGCGAACAACGCAAGAAGGATCAGGCATTGAATGCCCAGATTGACCGTTTGATTGCAGAAGAGGTAGCCCGTGCTAAGGCACGCGCCGAGGCCGAGGCTCGTCGTAAGGCAGCCGAGGAAGCCGCCAAAAAACGTGCTGCAGAATTGGCTCGCAAGAAAGCTGCAGCCGAAGCAGCCCGCCGCGAAAACGAACGTCGCATTGCTGAAGCTAAAGCCCGTGAGGAGCGTGCCAAGGCCGAAGCCCGTGCTGCAGCTCGTAAGAGTGCAGAGGAGAAAGCCGCTGCGGAGCGTGAGGCTCGTGAAGCTGAGACCGCTCGTCGCGAAGCCGAACGCCAAGCTGCCGCCGACGCTAAGGTAAGAGAGAAAGAAATAGCCGAGGTAAAGCAGGAGCCTAAGCAAGAGTCCTATTTCGTTTCAACTGAGGATCAGCGTATCAGTGGTAGCTTCGAAAGCAACAAGGGACGTCTGCCCATGCCAATCACAGGTCCCTATCGCATCGTCAGCCATTTCGGACAGTACAATGTGGAAGGCCTGAAGAATGTAACGCTCGACAATAAAGGTATCAATATTAAGGGACAGCCCGGTGCTCAGGCCCGTAGCATTTTTGATGGCGAGGTGAGTGCTGTCTTCGGCATCGGAGGCATTATGGGTGTGATGATTCGTCATGGCAGTTACATCTCCGTCTATTGCAACCTCTCATCCGTCAGCGTCCGTAAAGGTCAGAAGGTATCAACACGACAGGCACTAGGTACCATCGGCTCCGAGAACATTC
Organism: Prevotella sp.; assembly: GCA_017632825.1. Next base: position 4,250 of record JAGBQP010000001.1, read on the forward strand.
TGCAGTTCCAGCTTCGCAAACAGGTGGCGAAGCTCAATCCCGAATCTTGGTTAGGGCGTTAGTACACTTCTACATCGCTGATAACACACGGACATAGGTATCTATGGCATCAGCTATCTCGCTGATACAAATATACTCGTCGGCAGAGTGACTACGACTCGACTGGCCAGGTCCTAGTTTGAACGACGGGAAGGGCATCAGCGCCTGATCACTGAGTGTCGGCGAACCGAAGGGTGTCTTGCCCATAGCCTTCAAGCAGGCTATCATTGGGTGGTTCTCATCAATGCTCGAGGAGTGGAGACGGAACGAACGTGCATGCAGTTCACACTTTTTCATGTGACGTTTCAGAAATTCAAACACAAACTCATTCTGATAATATTCATTTGTACGTACATCAATGACAAAGTGTAGCGTATCAGGCACCACATTATGCTGCGTACCGCTCTCTACAACCGTTACTGTCATCTTCGTCGGCCCCAGCAACGGACTTTCCTTACGAAATCTGTGATCTCGCAGCCATATCAGATCGTCGAGCGCTTCATAAATGGCGTTTACTCCTTCATTTCGGGCAGCATGGCCGCTCACACCATGTGCATAGCCATCAATGACCATCAGTCCCTTCTCAGCAATGGCCGGCTGCATACCTGTCGGTTCGCCAACGATAGCTACATTTACAGGTGGCAACAAAGGTAGTACACGGCTGAATCCGTTCTGGCCAGACACCTCCTCTTCAGCCGAACACACCCATAATATATTATATGTACGCGGGCGATGTAGCATGATACGATAAGCTTGCAGTGTAGCCACCAGTCCGCCGCCACAGTCGTTGGATCCCAATCCGTAAAGTTGGTCACCCTCCACCACGGCCTTAAATGGATCGCGGTTCCAAGTGTGCACGGGTTTCACCGTGTCGATATGAGCATTCAGCATCACCGTTGGCCGATTGTCATCCCAATCCTGACAGCCCACCCACAGATTGTTGCCTTCGCGTCCGTGGGGCAAGTCCCAATGGTTCAGGAACCTCTCCATCACATCGGCAGCTCGTGTCTCGTCACGGCTCACTGAAGGTGTTTCTATCAACTCTTTCAGCAGTCTGACGGCATCATTTACATACTCATACATTTCCATATTCAGAACATATCTTTATTGGTAAATTTCTTGTAGTACCACCAGAGACTTCAATTCCGGGAAATCCGGAATATGCAGGCGATAATAACCAATGGCCGTCTCCAGTAGTCGCTGACGGTCATAGTGCGACATACGAAACAGGTGCATCGTCGGATAGTCCATACGCATCAGTACCTCAATACGGCTAGCATCATCTGGTTGAAGAAAGTCTCGATGCAAAGGCAAATTCCTACAAAAGGAACCAGTTCGCATGTCAAAGTAGAGTCTATCGTCAGTCTCCGCCTCCCTCGTATCCCCATTTTCAACTCGTTCCAAATTAGGATAGAATCCCAGGAAACGACTCAAGTGCATGAGGAACACCAGATGGAAGTTGGCCACCGACGATTGGCACGCATCAAGCCACTCCAAACTATAACGCACATAGTCAAACAAGGGTTCGTTCTGCTGCTCTCCTTTTAGGGCATGGTATAAGAACTCCGCCATAAAAAGCGAGATACTCAGTTTCGAAGAATCAAATGGTACGGACGAATAGACATAAGCCAGCTGAACATTGCCCATCTTCTGCAACTGTACCCTCGGACGCAAGTCAAACTCCATTTCGAGCAGCGATAGTGGCTGAAAGAACTGCTTCTTCAAGCGTCCTTTCTGCGTCTTCGGCATCGTTGCAATAAACGAGAGCCGTCCCGCCTGACGCGTGAACACGTCGATGATGAGTCGTGACTCGCCATACTTAAAGGCGTGAAGCACAATAGCCTGCGTTTTTGTCAGCATACAGCCGCAAAGGTAGTGCTTTTTATGCAAAAAAAAGCAGAAAAATGCATTTTTCTCTAAGAAAATTTTGCTATTTGGAAAAATAACAGTACCTTTGCACCCGCTTTACACAGCGCTTGGTCCCTTCGTCTATCGGTTAGGACGAGAGATTTTCATTCTCTAAAGAGGAGTTCGACTCTCCTAGGGACTACCAGTAAAACGCTAAATCCGTCATCTGCACAGCCAAGTGCTACCAGCCGTAGGCCGGGACAGGGTGGCGGAGAGTTTTTGTAAGAGGCCAAGAGTCAGCAATGACCTTTGTTCCCTTCAAGGCTCGCTCAGGGCAGTCGTTTGCGATACAAGACCCACAGGCTTTAGCATTTAATATTAACATTAAAAAACAACAAAAGAAAAATGGCAAATCACAAGTCATCGGTGAAGAGAATTCGCCAGGAGAAGAAAAGAGCTCTCCACAACAAGTATTACGCTAAGACCATGCGCAACGCCGTTCGCAAGCTGCGCGCTATGACTAACAAGGAAGAGGCTGTTGCCCTGTACCCCAAAGTACAGAAGATGTTGGACAAGCTGGCTAAGACCAACATTATCCACAAGAACAAGGCAGCCAACCTGAAGTCAAGCCTCTGCCTGCACATCAATAAGCTGTAAGCGACATGACGTCATATAAGGCCGTAGCCCTATCGGGTTGCGGTCTTATTTTTTTTGTGGTTTTTTAGCAAATAAACTTTGTTTATACGGCGTTTTTTTTTGTAACTTTGCAGCCTATAAACATATAGA
>JAGBQP010000138.1 GCA_017632825.1 Prevotella sp.
AAGTATTCCTTAATTTCCCCATGACTGTTATACGTGGGAATGAAATGCAGTTGCAGGTGCAATCGTCCACCTCCGCCCCGTTTGCGCAGGGTTGTTTTGATATCGGCGTGGATGGGCTTGGTGGCCAGGCTGTCCATGCTCTTGATGATGTTCAGCGCACGGCGCCGTGAACTGTCATCAACGTAAGTGAGGGCTCGCGTCTGTGTCAGCGTGAACTGCACATTGTTAGAGTCGCTGTAAACGGTCAGCGTGTGCGTCTCAGGATTGTAGCGCGCCATACGGATGCCGCCCACGCTCATCACGTAGTCGATGTTACGGATGTAGTTGTTGATCTCGTCGTTGCTTTCCTGCAACTCGCGGGCGTTCTGCTTAATCTGACGATAAGACATGGCCACCTCAGTCACATCACGGCCGGTACCGTAGATGTTCAGCAGCTTACCCTGGCTGTCGCGCACGGGTACTAATTTCAGTTCGTAGAACAGCTGCGAACGTCTCAGATGTTGTTGCAGTGAGCGTTGGTCTTCGGAAGAGGGATAGATCTGAGTGATGTGCAGTGGCTGGAACGTGTCGAGGTTGATATGGTCCACGCCTAAGACGCTTGTCAGATGGATGTGCTCTTTCAGCACATCCTTTCGGCTCATGTGGATGCCCTTGAGGGCCTTGTCGTTCATGTCGATGATGTAGCCGTTGGCATCGTACACCACCATGTCGATCATGGCAGAGTTGAAGACGGCCTGGTAGCGCATCATATTGTCTTGTATGTGCAGCTGCCGCATCCGCTCGTTAGTGATATCGACCCTTGTGCCGAGAATGTCCGTAGGCCTGCCATTGCGGTCACGGCTCAGCACGCCGATGTCAACGTTGTAGTCACGCTCAACGAAGTGACTGTTCTTTTGTTCCCTGATTTTCAGCGTGATGTTGGCTGAATCCTTCCTTTGATTGGAGATGTCGGAGAGAACCTCGCGAAGGGTGTCAAAATCGTTCTGGTTGTAGCGGTTCACCAGTTCATGCAGATGGCGTGTCTGTTGCGTCTTGCCAAACTCGTCAAGGAATTCCACCGTCTGGGCCATCACGTGATAGACCCATAGGCCGATCTCACTGGAACTGAGCACGAGCGACAGACGGTCATTGCTCTGGCGGATTTCACGGGTCATCTGGTGCTCACGGACACGGTAGAAGGTGTAGTAGGCGAGGAAGATCAGAGCCAAGGCTGCCAATACGGCTGCGATGTTCCACACCCATGCAGGGATGCCTGAATCGGCATGCTCGGGATAGAACCACTTGTTGCGGATGCCTTCCAACTGGTCATCGACACGCAGTTCGGTATAGACGCTGTCTATCTGGTCAAGCAGGCGACGGTTCTTAGACATGAACTTATATTCGCCGGCAGGGATGTCGATGGGGTTGATGACCAGATTATCGGTCTTGTATTTCCGCATGAGCCATTTCAGCGACATGGTGTTCCAGATGATGACACCTTGTTCGTCGGAACGCAGTTTCTGGATGGCTTCCTTCATATCGTCGTAGGCCTTGATGTCTTTCGTCCAGCCCTCATCCATAATCATATGGTGACTGAAACTGCCTTCGTGGACGATTACCTGATGGCCTTTCAGGTCCTTGCCCGTTCGCAGTACCACATTGGATGACTGCGGTGACACTACACTATGGGTGAACAGCTGGATGATGGTGTTGCTGTAGAGGGAGTTGCCTCTGGAGAACGAGGCATCCATACGGAGCATGAGGTCAGACTTGCCACTCTTCAGGTCGGCTTGTGCCTCGAGGGTGGGCTTCAGCTTGACGATGTAG
>JAGBQP010000139.1 GCA_017632825.1 Prevotella sp.
AAATTTATTCAGGCGGTCTTGGTATGTTGGCAGGTGACTATGTGAAAGAGGCTTCCGACTCCAACGTGGATATGTGTGCAGTTGGTTTCCTATATCGTTTTGGTTATTTCACTCAGAGCCTATCTATGGATGGTCAACAGGTTGCTAACTATGAGACACAGAACTTCGGTTCACTGCCCATCGAGCGCCAGCTTGACAAGGATGGCAATCCACTTGTCGTAGATGTTCCATACACAAACTATCAGGTACATGCCTATGTGTGGCGTGTCAATGTCGGACGTGTGAAGCTGTACTTGCTTGATACGGATAATGAGATGAACTCTGAGTTCGACAAACCCATCACGCATGCTTTGTATGGTGGTGACTGGGAGAATCGTTTGAAGCAGGAAATCTTGCTTGGTATTGGTGGTATGCTACTGTTGAAGAAACTCGGTATAAAGAAAGATATCTACCATTGCAACGAAGGCCACGCAGCCCTATGTAACCTGCAGCGCCTGTGCGACTATATTGAGGAAGGCTTATCGTTCAATCAGGCATTGGAACTAGTACGTGCCAGCGGCCTCTACACTGTACATACACCTGTACCCGCAGGTCACGATTACTTTGATGAGGGCTTGTTTGGCAAGTATATGGGCGGATACCCTCAGAAATTAGGCATCTCGTGGGACGAGTTCATTGGTATGGGTCGTACGAATCCCGATGACAAGAGCGAAAAATTCTGTATGTCAACCTTTGCCTGCAATACCTGTCAGGAAGTTAATGGCGTCTCAATGCTTCACGGTTGGGTAAGCCAGAAAATGTTTGCACCTATTTGGAAGGGCTACTATCCAGAGGAGAACCATGTAGGCTATGTTACCAATGGTGTTCATTTCCCGACATGGGCTGCTACAGAGTGGCGTAAGGTCTATGCTAAGTATTTCGACTCTAAGTTCATGGAAGACCAGTCGAATGAGGAAATTTGGCATGGTATCTATAACTGTCCTGATGAGGAGGTGTGGGCTACCCGTATGGCCCTAAAGAAGAAACTGTTTGATTACATCAAGGAGCAGTTCCGTGAGACTTGGTTGAAGAATCAGGGTGATCCCTCACGTGTCGTGCAACTGTTGGAGAGAATGGACCCCAATGCTCTTGTTATTGGTTTCTGTCGTCGCTTTGCTACCTATAAGCGTGCCCATCTGCTGTTTACAGATGAAGCTCGTCTTTCGAAAATTGTCAACGATCCGGAACACCCAGTTATTTTCCTTTTTGCAGGAAAGGCTCATCCTGCTGATGGGGCTGGTCAAGGTCTTATTAAGAAAATCTATGAGATTTCCCAGCGCCCGGAGTTCCTTGGAAAGATTATTTTCCTTGAGGACTATGATTTCCTGTTGGCTCGTCGTCTTGTTTCTGGTGTTGATATCTGGATGAATACGCCGACTCGCCCCCTGGAGGCTTCCGGTACATCAGGTGAGAAGGCAGAAATGAACGGCGTTGTAAACCTCTCAGTCAAAGACGGTTGGTGGCTTGAGGGCTATCGTGAGGGCGCCGGTTGGGCTCTTACTGAGAAGCGTACCTACCAGAATCAAGGTTATCAGGATCGTCTCGATGCTGCAACTATCTATACCCTGCTTGAGAACGAGATTGTTCCCCTCTATTATGATAAGGATAAGAAGGGACTTTCTAAGGGTTGGATTAAGGTTGTCAAGAACTCTATTGCACAGATTGCTCCTCATTACACGATGAAGCGACAGTTGGATGATTACTATGATAAGTTCTATGTAAAGCAAGCTAAGCGCTTTAAGGAGATTTCCAAGGATGATAATCGTCTGGCTAAGGAGATTGCTCTGTGGAAGGAGACGGTTGCCGAGCGTTGGGATGCTATCAGCGTTGTTAGTGCCGACTGGGATTACCCCGCTGCAGGCATTGAAACTGGTCAGAAATATACCTTGCGTTTTGTCATCAACGAGCAAGGACTTGATGATGCTGTTGGCTTGGAAAAGGTGAACGTTTTCATCAACAAGGATGGTGAGGAGAGTATTTACTCTATTGAACCACTGAAGATGGTACACAGAGATGGTAATAACTTCACCTTTGAAGCAACGCTATCACCACAGCAGGCTGGTGCATATAAGAGTGCTGTACGTATGTATCCAAAGAACAAGCAACTGCCTCATCGTCAGGATTTCAGTTATGTAAAGTGGCTTGAATTGCCTAATTATTAAACGATTATATAAGAAGGGGCCTTCGAATTAATATTTCGAAGGCCCCTTCTTTTTGTTTTTCCGTTAGACTTTATTCTTTTATTGCCGCAGCTTGGCATGCCTGCTCTCGCTGTTCATAAAGAGTATTGACTTGTTTTGTAATGAAACTTGGAGGAGTGCCGACGCCAACATGGCAACGGACCGTGCGGACGATGCGCTGATTGTAGGTGACGATTATGTGTTGTTGTACCAGAGAGTCATAGTACTGATTAGTCGTAGCTTTCGTTGGACTGTTATAGCCACTGATGCCATCACGGTTAGCAAAAAAGGCAGCGACGATTAGTGTCGCTGCCAGTATGCTTAGAGTTTTGTTGCTCATGGCGAGTTATGAGATATTAATACTCATTTATACGATGTAGAGATCACTGATGCTCTTGTTGTCGATAACACGGCGGATTGCTTCGGCAAACATGTCAGCTACAGAGAGTTGCTTCACCTTTGCACAACGCTGAGTGTAAGGAATAGAGTCAGTAAAAACAATCTCTTCGAGGGCCGAGTCTTGAACGCGGTCACTGGCGGGACCACTCATGACACAGTGGCTGGCACATGCGCGGACTGTCTTTGCACCGTTTTCCTTCATCAAGTCTGCTGCTTTGGTGATGGTACCAGCGGTGTCAACCATATCGTCGATAATAACGACATTCTTACCTTCTACCTCACCAATAATCTGCATAGTAGCTACAACGTTGGCACGGGCACGTGTCTTATTGCATAATACTAACGGACAGCCAAAGTATTTGGCATAAGTGTTTGCACGCTTTGAACCGCCAACGTCAGGTGATGCAATAACAAGGTCTTCGAGTTTTAAGCTCTTAAGATAGGGAATGATGACGTTCGATGCGTAGAGATGGTCAACAGGGACATCAAAGAAACCTTGAATCTGGTCAGCGTGCAAGTCCATGGTAATGACACGATTGACACCAGCAACGCTCAGCAAGTCGGCTATGAGTTTGGCACCAATGCTGACACGGGGCTTGTCCTTACGGTCTTGACGAGCCCACCCGAAGTAGGGGATGACTGCATTGATGGTGCGAGCAGAAGCACGCTTGGCAGCATCAATCATGAGTAGTAGCTCCATCAAATTGTCACTATTGGGGAAAGTGCTTTGTACGAGGAAGATATCGCGACCGCGAATGCTCTCTTCGTAACTAACGGCAAACTCGCCGTCGCTGAATTTAGTGATTTGCAGTTGTCCCAGTGGACAGCCTAAACTGTCGCAGATGCGCTCTGCTAAGTACCTCGTGGCTGTGCCCGAGAAGACCATGTATGAGTTATCCATTGCTTATATTTGGTTTTACTTTTCTCTGTTGCTCTTTGTCAGCCGACAGCCTTGCGGAGTTTCTCGAAATGGGTGATGAGCTCCTTGTAATCAAGTCCGGCCTGTATATTGAACCTGTTCCATAAATCGCCGCATATGACAACGCCACCAAAGCCCAGTTCCTTGGCAATGTGGATGTTGTTGAGGTTCATGCCGCCCAAAGCGTAAACCTTTTTATCAATGAGCCCCTGCCGTGAAGCTTCACGTAGTTCGTCCATTGTTAACGTAGCTCTGTCGTTCTTGTTGCTTTGGCTGTCGAACAGGGTCTTTAGGAATACGTAGTTCGAACGTTTTTTTGCATCTTTCAGTTCGCTGACAGCATGGCATGTCCGGCTGACATTGCCGCGATAGCCATCGGGTGTGTCTGCTTGAGCCGTATTAAGATGGATGCCGCGCAAACGATATTCATCCTTCAGGTAGAAATGGTCGTGAACGGTAATTTTCCCGTAGTAGTCCTCATTAAGTAGCGTGAGTAGGCGCTCGGAGTAGATGGGTTCCGCTTCGGGCTTGTACAGATGTAGGTTGTCTAAGCCTGCCTCGAAGAGTGTGGACAGGATTTTGTCCTCCTCGACGAAGAATGTGGCTTTTGTCATGACAATCAGTCTCATGCTCTATTCTGTTTTCTTCTTTCTGCTGCAAAGGTACGAAAAAAAATGGTAACTAATAGCTGATAAATGATAATTTTTCAGTCACCGCTTAATTTCTTGACATCAATTTGCCTCCTCCTTGGTGGTGACTTGCGTCACGATGTAAGCACTAATGAGTACGAGTACTGCAGCCACGGGTTTGTCCCACGTCAGGATGTCCTGTCCTATCAAGATGGCAACGAACGAAGCAATAACAGGCTGTAGATTAGTATAGATAGAGACGGTTGTTGCCTGAAGGTGTTTCATGGCGAAGGGGATCAAGAAGAAACCGAGTGCCGTAGCACAGATGACAATAAATGCCATTTCCAGTATGCCTGTCCAGCTCCATGCTGATGTGAAAAGCGCATTTGTCGGCAGTTCGGGAATGGCAATGGGGACTGTGACAATGGCAGAAATGAGGAACACGTACTTCATCTGTGTCACTGGTGAGTATTTGGAGGCTACGTTTCGTGTGATAATCAGGTAGATAGCCCAGGTGAGTACACTCAAGATGGCTAATAAGATACCTATCAGGTCGTTCTTCCCCGAGCCCAAAGACTGACTCATCAGTACCATCAGAACGGCACCGGCTATGCCTAACAGTACGCCAAAGGATTTCTTAGGTGTGATTTTCTCTCCAATGGTCAGTGCAGCACATAACATTACTGCTACAGGAGTAAGCGTGGCAATGAGTGAGAAATACACGGGGCTGGTGTAGTCGAGTGCCCAAGCTGTCAGTGTCTGAGAAATGACGAAGCCAAGAAGACCGCCGAAGAGAATGGTCAATAAGTCTCTGCGCTCCACTTTCTCCTTGGGCAGAAAGGCTGCAATTATCCAGAAAAGAATACAGGCGCCAAGTGAACGCGAGGCCATATAGCCCATTGGTGATACCCAGTCGTTGAGCAACAGTTTAGTAACAGGTACGCCGAGACCGAAAATAGTGTTGGCCAGTAAGATGGCTCCATGAGCCTGTAGCTTTTTATTCTCCATTTG
>JAGBQP010000140.1 GCA_017632825.1 Prevotella sp.
ATACTGAATGCAACGATTCAAGTTAATGGTGAGCACCGACTTAGAACCTGTGGAGACGCCACCTGCTCCCAGGGTATAACTGAAACCATTGTCGGTAATCTCGTTGCGCAGGCGGCAACATGAACTGAGCGAGTCGGCGTTTGCACTCATATAAGTAAAGAATGAATGACCTTCTGAGTACATCTCAGCCGTGAAGTCACCCCACTCCTTATCTTTACAGTTGCCATTCTCATCGGTTAGCAGTGCCATGGTCTCTACGGGGAAGGTGAGCAGCGTCTTCGTGCGCTCGTTGTTGAACCACTTCATGAAGCGCTTCTGAAGCCATGAGAGACCTTCCCAATCAGGTTTCGATCCGTCGGGGAAGTAAAAGTCTCCGAAGATTGACTCGAAATAATACTTGTCATAGTATGCGATGTTCCAGAATACTGCCTGATAGTTACGGGCACCTGTAGGCTGGTTCAGTGTATAAACAATCTGTTCAAAGTAATCAGTAATTACCTTGTCGATACTGCGTTTCTTCAACGAGAGGTCGGCCTGTTCATCAGCACGTTTCCAATAGTCCAGTCCCCACTCCTTGCCGATGAAGTAATTCATATACATCAGGAACTCTGGCGTTGCACATGCACCGCTGAGCATAGAACTTACCATGAACACCATATTGACAAAACCACCAGCAAACGATTTCAGGTTCGTGGGAGCTGTCGAGTTGCCGCCAATGGCCACTGTACCACCAATGAGCCATGGATACATAGTGATAGATGCACAATAGTTAGCCAGCGACGTCTCATCGTTCTTATATATAAAATGGTGTGTCAGCTTATCAATATACTCGTCAGCCAGCTGCTTGCCATACATCTTCTTAATGCGGTCTGTCAGCAAACGACGGTTCAGACGAATAAAGTTCGACTTAGGAAGCTCACCAATCAGCGTGGCAATATTCTTGTGCTCAACATTGGCGTTGGCATCATATTTTGAACCTGTAGCGGCGTTAACCGACTCCATATACTCTGAAAGGAACTGCATCTTCTGCAACGTCTCACGATCCTCGGTATGCTCCTGTCGGTAGAGAATGAACGACTTGGCCACCTTGTAGAATCCCTCGCGCATGAGAGCCTCCTCAACCTGGTTCTGAATATCCTCCACTGTAATATCGTTGTGAATATTCAAATGAGCCAGAATTTTAGAGATTACACCTAGGTCAGCAGGTTCTTGCACACTTTCGAACGCCTTGGCGATGGCATTCATAATCTTGTCGAGCGAGAATTGGTCTTTAGTCCCGTCTCTTTTGGTGATGGTAAAGTTCTTTATTTCCATATTGGGTTTCAGTTAATAATAGCGATTCTCTCAATTAAAAAGTTGTCCGTTTTGGAAAACTTTTCGTTTTTCATTTCTAAAAAAGTTGTCCGTTTTGGAAAACTTATTTCGTCCGCAAAGGTACAAAAAACATCTCAGCCTCACAATATTTTAATCGTAAAAAAATGCTAAAAAATTCTTTTTTGACAAAATGTCACGCCTTCAGTCCAGCCATCCTTCTCATGGTTTGAAGATATAATCTTCTCGTTTTAGGGCAATTATACAGTCCTTTGCACACAAGGTCAGCCATTCTTCGAAAAAAAAGAAAGAATTCATTTTGTTATGCGCCCGACTTTTCGTACCTTTGTCACCAAATTATAAAAAGTAAAAGGTATGGCTATGAAGAGAGACGAACGAAACAAAATACTCCAGCGCAACATCAAGGCTCTGGCTCTGCACACAGAGGATGAATTGCGCATGACACCTGCAACTGAGGCTCTGTTACCTTCAGTTGTTGATGTAAAACGCATAGTTGAGTTAGTCAAGAGCATTATCTTCACCGATTATTTTCATCGGCGCGAGGCTGATGCCAAAATGCGTTCCTATGTCATAGGCGTCAAGATGGAAGAGCTTCACGAGTTGCTGTGTCGTCAGATTGCGCGCGGTCTTCAATTTTGCACCGACAGTGCTCGGTTAGACTGCGGTTGTGACGGCGTCGAGCGTACCGTTGAAGAACTGGCCGAGGAAAAAGCCCTCAAGTTCATCGAGGAACTGCCCGAAGTTAAGCGTTTGTTGTACACGGATGTCGAAGCCATGTTTTATAACGACCCCGCAGCCCAAACCTATGGTGAGGTTATCTTCTGCTATCCCGTCATCAACACGATGGTACACTACCGCATGGCCCACGTACTACACCAGATGCAAGTCCCCGTCATTCCCCGCATTATGACAGAGTTAGCCCACTCGCGGACAGGCATCGACATACATCCTGGTGCCACCATCGGCGAATACTTTGCCATCGATCACGGCACTGGCGTCGTTATCGGTGAAACCTGCATCATCGGCAATCATGTGACACTCTACCAAGGTGTAACCTTAGGTGCAAAAAGTTTCAAGTACGACGCCCAGGGCAATATGCTCAACGTTCCCCGTCATCCGATAATCGAAGACTATGTCACCGTTTATTCCAACGCCTCCATTTTGGGACGTATTACTATAGGTCACCACTCCATTATCGGTGGTAACATCTGGGTAACCAACAACGTTCCTCCACACTCACGCATTCAGCAGTCGAAAGCCGTTGACCTTTCGTTTCAAGACGGTCTTGGCATCTAACCTCATTGACTTGACATATCAGATTTAACGCATAACATGAAAAAACTAAAAACCCCTTGGGCTTGGGTGCCCACACTATATTTTGCAGAAGCGTTACCCTATGTAGCAGTTATGACAATCTCGCTCATTATGTACAAGCGGCTTGGGTTGTCAAACGCCGACATTACACTATATACATCGTGGCTCTATCTGCCGTGGGTCATCAAGCCTCTGTGGAGTCCGTTTGTTGACCTTATCAAGACCAAGCGTTGGTGGATTGTCACCATGCAGCTGCTCATCGGTGCCGCCCTCGGTGGAGTTGCCTTCACCATTCCCGGCCCATTCTGGCTCACCGGTTCTCTGTGTTTCTTCTGGCTGATGGCCTTCTCCAGTGCTACCCACGACATTGCAGCCGACGGTTTCTATATGCTCGGTCTCGACAGCCACCAGCAAGCCTATTTCGTTGGCATTCGCTCCACCTTCTACCGCATCGCAACCATCTTCGGGCAGGGACTGCTCGTCATGCTTGCCGGCAATTTAGAAGTCATTACCCGCAACGTGCGTTATTCCTGGAGTTTGATGTTCTATATGATGGCCGGACTCTTCATTGCCTTCTGGCTGTGGCACCATTACGTACTAGCGAAACCCAAAGAAGATCGTCCCACAGCAGGCCAGACTGGCACAGAAAT
>JAGBQP010000141.1 GCA_017632825.1 Prevotella sp.
AATATGAGGGTGCTTACATCGGCGGTTACTGCAACTTCCTGCCCGACTATGGCGAAAGCGGTGCTATCTGGAGCTACGGTTTCGAGATTGAAGTCTTTATCCCGAATGCAGTGATGCGCGACAACGAGGTTCACATCGAGAATGGTAGTTGGGGCAGCTGGACATGGACCACACGTCCTGTCTTTGTTGAGGACTTCGACACCGAGTATGTTGTCCACAACTTCTTCGGACTCTGCCCCATCAGTATTGCTGTTGATGGCAACAAGGGCGGCATCGCTACCCCCGTACGTGTCTCAGATTACGACTATGCTGACGAAGGCGAGGATCCTAACTATATCCAAATCTGGCAGTGGAATGCAGAACTTGACGACAGAGTTAATCCTGGTTTGATTACCGGTAACATCAGCGAAGAGGATGGCGTGAAGTACATCGAGTTCTATGAAACCGAGTATAAGGAGGCATGGACTGATCCCGACGGCACAGAGCACCCTGCTGGCAACTACTACATCACCGATTACACCAAGTGGTTCATGGTTCACTCAACCTATGGCGACACTGGTGCTTACTGGTGGGGCGAGGCTCGCTATACGAGTATAGCTATTCCTCTCGAGACCACAGGCATCACTGAGATGAAGAACGACGGCCGCCAGCTGACCACTTCCAAGACCTACAACCTGCTGGGTCAGGAGGTTACTCCCGCCACCAAGGGCCTCGTCATCAAGGATGGCCGTAAGGTCGTGATTAAGTAAGAATAAAACAATCCAGCTTGAGTTTATCTCAGGCTGGATTTGTTTTGTTACGGAATCAGCACCCTAAAACACTATAGGACCGTGACCCATACACGACGTGGTCGTAATGGCCTTCAGGAAGGCCGTGTCTTTCCCTGTATAGTGTTGACTCCCTCAGAGCCTTGATTTGTTACTGTTTTGTTAATTACTGTTTATTATACTGATTTTGTTGACTTATCTCTCTGATTAGGTTGTCTGCTTTCCTGCTTTTGTTGTCTCTTTTCCCGGGTTAGTGGACTTCGTACTGGAAACGTTGACCTTTTCATCTGAGAATATGACTTCATACTGGATTCGTTGACTCGCCTTGGCAAAGCCAACACCATGAAAAACACTCAGGGGGTGCCCTGTGGCAGGGGGCAGACAGCCCCCGAGAACTCTCCGGCGGACTTCCACATCACCTTCTGCGGGCCTGTCTGGGTATGCACCTCTGAGGGTGTCTTCATGCCGATGCTGTAGTGCGGACGGGTGTCATTGTAGAAGAGGATGAAGCCTGAGATGCGATCCAATGCATCCTGATACGTCTTGAAGCGGCGTTCGCGATAGATAACCTCAGTCTTGAGGATGCCGTTCACGCGCTCTGCAATGGCGTTGTCAGTGGGCTTGTAGTCCTCCGTCATGCTTATCTTGATGCCGTACTTCTTCAGTTCGTCCGTATAGGCGTTGCAGCAGTACTGTACGCCTCTGTCAGAGTGGTGGATGAGTCCTTGCAGTTCGTCGGCCGTAGCCTGGCTTATAGCCATACGCAGGGCCTGCAAAGTGTACTCGGCCTCCAGCGTCTCGGACAAACACCAGCCCACGATCTTGTGTGAGTATGCATCCGTCACCAGGTGCAGGTAGCAGCAATCGTCCACCAGATCAATGTATGTAATATCACTGACCCAGAGCTGGTTCGGACGGGTGGGAACAAAGCCGCGGATAAGGTTCTTGTACCTTCGGTAGCGGTGGTTCGAGTTCGTCGTACAGCGTGGCTTGGGACGCTTCTGCATCAGATGGAAGTCGCGCAGCAGCCTCAGGAACGAGTCTCTACCTGGTACCCAACCGCAGAGAAACATGCGGTTCATCATAAGCCAAAGCTTGTAGTAGCCGATGCCAGGATCCTGCTCGCGGATTACCCTGACGGCATCAACGATACGCATCACACGCAACAGATAGTCCTGCTCGCGCTTCTGCTTCTGATAGTACGCCTGTTTTGTGTGGTCAAGCAGGCTGCAAGAGTACTTGACGGTATAGTCTTTCTTCTCACAAAGGCGCTCTACCGCTTGACCCCAGATTTTTTTCTTATCCGGATACCTTGCTCCTCGGCAATGTCTATCAGCGTGTTCAGTGCATAGTTGCGGTCCTTCTCGAACTGAAGCTGCTTCTCCAGTTTCTGAAGTTGCTTCTGAAGCTGGTCTATGACAGCCTGCTGACTCTCCACGGGAACCTCGGAATTCGTCTTTTCTACGTTTGACATCTCTACTGCATTAACATTAATCCGCGGCAAATTTACACATTTTGTCTCAATTTCGTGCGGAGTTAGGTATAAACTTACCCAATTACTGACAGTTTGAACGCTGGGAAGCCCATATTTCAGAGCAATCACCTTACGTTCCTCGCCACTTTGCAGATATTCCACTGCTACGGCACGCTTGAATGCGCGTGCAAAACGTTGACCTTTTCTCATAACTCTTTTTAACTTTTAAGAGGCTTGGCAGGAGTCAACGTATTTCAGGCTAAGACACA
>JAGBQP010000142.1 GCA_017632825.1 Prevotella sp.
CGTGTGTTCTTCAGCGATGAGGTGATGGCACGTGTTGACCTTGCTACTTTTGTAGATTTAGGCAGCGGCTATGCCAAAGACCGTAACAATGTGTATATGGACGGTCGTGTGCTAGAAAATGTCGATCCTTCTACATTCCGACTGAAAGACCGTTCGGTCTGGCATCGGCGAAACCATGCAGATGCAGTTACGCCTGCTCAAGAGGTAAAGGGCTATTACAAGACGCAATTCAACGTCTATTATGGTGACAAGAAAATTGACGCAATGCCCAGCTCCTTTGTAGAATTGGGAGATGGCTATGCCAAGGATGCGTTCAACGTTTTCTATTATGGTAATAAAGTTGAGGGAGCCATGGCCTCGTCGTTCAAAAATACTGGAAACGGCTATGCTCAAGATACTTTTGATGCCTATTATCGGGGAAAGAAGCTGAAATAAGAAAGTTGCATATACAGTTTGGACGACATCCCTCCTTCCTCTGAAAGACGGATGTCGCCCAAAACGTTTTCCCCTATCGGGGTGTAAAATTCTAAGGAAACGCCAGTGTGTCTGATCAGACAGCTGCCTTCATAATCCATGGTTTAGCACCAAGACACTCGATGAGTCCCAGCTGCTCTTCACTCCAGTACATATCCTGTTCTTCGTCTTTCAGATATTCTTTCATCATGTCGAACGTTGTCAGGTCGTCTTTGATGCCATCAATACATTTGCGCAGCATCTCAATACCATCGATAGAAACTTTATAGTCGGCTTTCAGGAACTCTACTGGGTCCTTGTAAAGCGTCTGGGCTTCTACTGCCTCCTGTTTCAGTTCGCCACCCAAATCAAGCAAACGTCCGATGAATTGGTCAACAAAGACCTGCTCCTCCTGAGCGTGCTCCTGATATTTTGCTTCAAGCTTCTTGAATCCCTGCGAACCGAAGATTTTGGCCTGCAACTTGTGCTGGAACGACTGCGCATTCAGGTTAGTCACGAAAAACTGTAGTGCTTCAATAGATTTGTTTTTGTCCATAATTCTTATAGTATTAAGTGAAATTAAAGGTTCTTGTTGCAAAGATACGACTATTCATAGAAATACTCGTTGTCCAAAATGTGCAAAAATTCGTCAAAAACGAAACAAATATTATTAATTCTTCGTATCTTTGTCCACGAATAATAAGTAAAAACCTGTTACTATATTAATATGTATAGACTGAATGATTTCATGCGGAAAACCCTTAATGTGGCAGACGAGGATATTATTTCGGACGAGATATTCTGCGTCCACGTTGATGCTGAAGCAACGTTTCTTACCAACCAGATGCAGGAGACCTTGGCTTGCTACACCTTTACAATTGTAACTCGTGGGTGGCTGACATTAGTATATAACGGACAGGAACAGACTTTCACAACAGGCGATTTGTGCATATATGCTCCAGGTATGTCCATTACTATACTGAGCGCTTCTGAGGATTATAGAGGCATTTGTCTGTTAGCCGATGAACAAATGGTTCTGTCAATACCTGTGATGCGTCATGCTATCCGTGCTGCATATTTCCCACTTGTTGACTTGAATAAGCTAAAACTGCATCTTCTTGATACAGAGTTAGATAAGTTGATATTGTGGATGGAGAAAGCAATAGAGGTATTAAGCGGTGACCATATCTTTAAGGCAGAAACCTTGCGAACCCTCTTCACATTGTTCTTGCTCGACCTGATGAATATTAGGGAGCATAGCCTTGTCCATCATCATTTGTCAGAGCGTACCGAGACACTCTTCATTGCCTTTATTCGTTTGTTGCCCCAACATTTCGCAGAACATCACAACATATCCTTCTATGCCGAACGCCTCAACATTACCACAACCTATCTGTCACGTATTGTCCGTCAAGTGACTGGACGAACGGTAGCCGACTACATCAACCAGATGTTGCTAATGGAAGCCATCTGGTTGCTTCAATCATCCGATTTGTCGTTGGCCGCTATAGCAGAAAAATTGCATTTCGCAGACCAAAGTAGTTTTGGACGATTCTTTACAAGAATGAAAGGACTCGGACCAAAGCAGTTTCGTATGAAACGATAAGCCTGTCATTCTGTTTCTTTACAAATGAATTGACAGGGGATTTTAAGTAAAATTATTGTGAAATTATTTTAAATAATTGGGTCTTGTCTGACTTTTTTAGTATCTTTGTATGCTTAATTAACTATAACCATAACGATTATGAAGAAAGTGTTTTTATCGGTAGCATTCTTGCTGCTTTCTTACCCAGTTGCGTTATCGACATGGGCACAAAATGTGTCTGCCATGCAACTGCTCAAGTCAGACCCGAGAAGGGCTTATGGTACTGATTATCCATACCTGCTTGAGATGCCCAAACTAACTCCTGCCCCCGATGGCTACCACCCTTTTTATATCAGTCACTATGGTAGGCATGGTTCACGTTACTACTGGAACAGTACTCTCTACAAAGAGCTTGATACTCTTTTAACCGTTGCTGATAAAAAGCACCTGCTAACTCCTGTTGGTGAGGCTTTTATGAAAAAGTTTATGCTTGTTAAAGACGAGTTGCAGACAGGCGTCAGCGAACTGACGGATTTAGGTTGGCAACAGCATCAGGGTATTGCTCGCATTATGTACAATAATTTCCCTGAGGTGTTTGAGAAAGGTGGAAATGTGCTGGCCATTTCTTCGTTAGTTGGTCGTTGCGTTTTGAGTATGTCCGCCTTCTGTCAGGAATTGGTTCAGTGCAATCCCAAACTCGAGATTCGCGAACAGTCTTCACGTTTTACTCTTGATGGTGTAGTGCCAACAGACGACCAGAATCCGGTGAAACATAAATACCCTAAAAACTTAAAACCGAGGTTTGAGAAAAACCGTGACAAATTCAAGGAAGTTCGTAGACTTCGAGACCGATTGGTTGATCGTATGTTTGTTAGTACCGAAGGACTGCCTGGACGTATGCATCATATCACTAGCAATCTGCTTCATCTTTATACCTCCTTACCCAGTATCGGTCAAGAGGGTATGATGGAAGGTCTGGTTTCCGATGCTGAGATTGCTGCTGAGTGGGAAGCTGACAATTTGGGTTCTTACTCTTGGGTGTTTGGACCACAGTATCAGATGATTCCCATCCTACAGGATGTACTCAAGAAAGCATCTGCTGTCATTGATGGACGTAGCGACCGTGTAGCCGATTTGCGCTTCGGACATGATACATGCATTGGACCTCTTACTGTACTAATGGGCATTAATGGTGCCGACCTTGACCCTGAGGATCCTAACGAGGTCAAAAATTGCTATCAGAATTGGGAAACTTGTAAGGCTTCCAACATTCAGCTCATATTCTATCGCGGTCACAATGCCACGGACGATATTCTGGTGAAGTGCCTGATGAATGGTCGTGAAGCAACGCTCCCTGTTCCAACCAACAATTATCCATACTATAAGTGGAGCGATTTTAATCAGTTCTATACTGAGCGCTGCGCCAAACAGAAATAATCCGGTTTATCCTAACATAACTATAAAGGGGCGTGGTCCGAGTAACCGCGCCCCTTCTGCTTTTTTTATTTATCTAACTTCAATACTTAATAATCAGGATTCTGATCGCTGTCTGAAATAGCGTTGTTAGAGTTGATTTCCAACGTCGGGAATGGCAGCAGCATAGCGCGTCGAGCCATTTCAATTGTGCAGACGAAGTAATCCTCCTTATATTTTGTCGATGACGGTTTCGGACAGTTTGTCGGGTGAGCGTTGTGAGCTTTCCAGTATTCGAGCATGAACTCCGGACCGCGACGGCGCATGTCGAAGTATTCGGTCTCTTCACCCAGCAATTCGAAGAAACGTTCGTACATGATGCGATGACGGAACTCCTCCTTGGTCATGCCGCTCCAGTCGGCAGGTTCTGCAGCAGCTGGCTCTGCGCTGTTACGTGCACGTGCCAGTACTTCGTTCACATATTTGTACGCCTGCTCCGGACCACTTACCTCGTTGATAGCCTCGGCCAGCATCAGTAGCACGTCGGCGTAACGCAGATAGATGAAGTTCTGACAAGAATACTGTGCAACGTAACGTGTATCAAGGAATTTCTTGAGATAGGGCCACATACGTCCGCTGCCCTTATCGCTGGTGTATGCAGGATAGATTTTTACTGTATCCTTACCGCCATTCTTGGTGTAGTAGTTGTAGATTATGCCTTCCTCAATACGCGGATCGCCGGGGTACTGCTCGCGCCAAGTATCGAAGATGTACTTTGAAGGGCGATAGCGTCCGTAAGGATTGCTGGTTGCATTGGGTGTAAAGTCGCTTACGTCGGGAGCTATGCCCTGTGTCCACGTGCTACCGTTAATGTCAGAGAACTGTATTTCAATGATAGACTCTTCTGTGTTACGGTTCTGTGCGTTGTACAGCGTCTGCAGAGGTATCAGTTTGTAGTGTCCGTACACCTGCATACATTCGTCTATACACTTCTGCCAGTAGGGTGAGCCTTCCTCGCCGTTAGCCAGCGTGATATACACCTTTGCCAGTAGAGCGTGGGCAGCGTAGCGGTTGGGACGTCCTTCTGTGGGGTTTACTTCGGGCAGCAGCTCGGCAGCCTCTTCCAGGTCGGCAATAACCTGCTCGTACGTCTCTTCGACACTTGAACGCGGCATGTCGAGATTGTCACTAGTGATAGGTGTGAGACGTAAGGGTAGTCCGCCGAAGGCACGCACCAAATTGAAGTAAATCATACCTCTCAATAAGTGTGCTTCACCCTTGGCACGTGTTTTCAGCTGTTCGGAAGCGCCGCTACCATCAATTTTCGAAAGCAGGTCGTTACAGTCCGAGATCACGGTGTAGCACGTCTTGAAGTGACGTCCCACGTATTTATTGTCTGGTTCCGTGCGCTGTGCCTTCGAGTCGTTGTACGATGAACTTGTGTTGTTCATTGTGCCGCCTGCAGTGCAGAATATGGTGTGATAGTCCGACTGGAACACGTTGTAGTTGGTCAGTCCGTGGTAGCATCCCGTTAAAGCCGCCTCTACGCCTTTGTCATCAGCGTAGATGACAGATGCCGAGGGGAATGAGTCGGTTTCTTCTTCCAGAATAGAATTGCATGAAGTAAGCGACATGGCGCTCAGCAGTCCTAATGAATATATGATTGTCTTTTTCATTGTCGTAATGTTTATAGATGTTATAAGATTAGAAAGTGACATTCAGTGTGCAGCTATATGAACGTGTGATAGGTGCGCTTCCGTAGTCGATACCGATACGCTTGGGGTCGTTCGAGAAGCTGTTAATGTCGGGGTTGTAACCAGTGTAGTTGGTGATGGTCATCAGGTTACGTCCGGTGACAGTCAGCTGCAGGGCGTTAATCAGTTTTACCTTCTTTACAGGAACGTTCCATGTCAGGCTCAGGCTACCCAGTCTCAGGAAACTGCCGTCTTCCACCAGTCTGTCGGTCAGTTCGCTAAGGGGAACGCCTATTCTCGGATAGGTGGTACTAGGTTTGTCGGCGCGCCATGCGTTGTGGTAGGCCTCTGTCAGAATGTTATAATCGTAGTATGTGTTGGTATTGTCCAGTTTGTTAGCGTTAACCACCTCGTTGCCTACAGATCCGTGGAACTGAGCAGCCAGTGTAAAGTCCTTATAGGTGAGCGAGGTGTTGAAGCCGAAGGTGAAGTCGGGGTTAGGGTCTCCCAGAATGACGCGGTCCTCAGTCGTGATAGCTTTGTCATCGTTAGCGTCAATATAGGCTATATCGCCAGCTTTCAGTTCATTACCGTTATAGACCAGTCCGTTGGCCTCCTCATCGCTCTGGAAAATACCGTTCGTCTTGTATCCCCAGAACAGTCCAATGGGCTTACCTTTAATAAATATGTTGACGGGGAATGCTGACGAAGCATAGTACGACAGGTTGGTACCATAGTAAGCCTCATAGGTTTCTGTACCATATTTTGTTTCGGGCAGTCCAAGGCTGGTAATGCGGTTTTTGTTGTGTGATAGGTTGGCGCCGATGGTCCATGTCAGGTCCTTCGTGCTTATGGGCACGGCGTTCAGCGCCACCTCTATACCATTATTCTGTATAGAGCCGCAGTTCACATAGATAGAGCTGTAACCCGTTGAAACAGCGGTGTTCATCGACTGCAGAATGTCGTTAGTCTCCTTGTGGTAAACATCGACGCTCAGTGTCAGTCTGTTCTTGATGATGCCGAAGTCAATACCTGCGTTGACCTGTGTGGTAGCCTCCCATTTCAGGTCGGGATTGGCAATCTTGCTGGGGTGCAGTCCCACGGTGTTCTGTCCAGAGCCGGTAGCATATTCCACATTGCCGTAAGTGTTCTGCGTGGCATACGCCGAAATACTCTGGTTACCGGTCATACCCCAGCCCAGACGGAGTTTCAGGTTGCTAATCCATTTGCTGTCTTTCAAGAAATCCTCCTGGTTGATGCGCCATGCTAGAGCCACAGAGGGGAAGAAGCTGTAGCGGTTGCCCTTCTGGAACTTGCTCGAACCATCGACACGACCGGTAAGTGTTACCAGATAGCGGTCCATGTAATTATAGTTTGCGCGTAGCAGTGACGAGGCTGTCGTCTCGTTTGTCAGCGAGTGTGTGTTGGTGTAGGTCTTGTTGGCATAGGCAATACCATTGATGCCTAAGCTCATGATTGAGAAGTCCTCGCCCAGCATGCCGTAGCGGTTAGCATCGCGGCGCTCGTATGTCACACCTGCGGTTCCGGAAAGATGGTGTACGCGGTTGAATGTGTGATCATAGTAGAACAGCGCTTCAAGTGCTTTCTTCAGACTCTTCAGTTCGCTGTATCCCAGTTGTCCATTCACTTTCATACCTGTGTACACACCAGCGCCGTACCAACGTGAACGAGTCTTGTCGCGTGTGTCGTATGAACCCATGAGGTGGAACGTCAGTCCCTTTATGATTTTATAGTCAAAGGCAATCGATGCCGTCGTTCTGTTTTCTTCCGAGTGGTCCTCGTAGTCTGTCAGCCAGTTGGTTGGCTTCAGCTGCAGTCCGGTATCGTTGTCGTCCTCGGGGTCAACGTCGGCAAAGGGCTTGGCCAGAATGGCATGACGTGTCAGACTGGTGCGCTGGTTGCCCTGTCCGTCGGTTCCAGTGGTCATGTCGTTCACGCGGCGTGTCAGACTGAAAGTACCCTTCATGGAGAGGTTGTGGTTTAGCTTATATTTATAGTTCACGCGCATGTCTGCCTGCGAGAGCCCCGTGTTGCGTATAATACCCTTGTTGTCCAGATAGCCGCCAGCCACATAGTAGTTGGCCTTATCGTTGCCACCGTTCACCGAGAGACGGTACGACTGTGTGGTAGCCGTGTGGAACAGCTCTTTCTGCCAATCGCGGTTGATGGGGTGGAAGTCTTCTGCATAGTATTCCTCGTCCTTCTCGTTTCTGTAAGCAATATACTCTTCGGCGTTCAGCACGTCGATGTGCTTGCTGGCCTGGTCGAATGAGATACCGGCTGAGAGGTTAATCTTGGCTTTTCCGCTTTTGCCTTCCTTGGTGGTAATCAGCACGACGCCGTTTGATGCGCGGCTACCATAGATAGCCGTTGCCGATGCATCCTTCAGAATCTCGATGCTTGCAATATCCTGGGGGTTGATACCAGTCAGGCCGCTTTGGGTTGTCTGAACAGGGTCACTACCCGTACCACCACCGCTATTAGGGTTGCCTACGTCCTCGGTAGCATCGTTCATGATGATGCCGTCAATAACGTACAGCGGCTCTTTGTTGCCATTCAGTGTCGAGGTACCGCGGATGCGCACGTTGGCCAGTCCGCCCAGCTGTGCGTCGCCCGAGTTTACATACACACCGGGTGCGTTTCCTTGCAGCAAGTGGTCGATGCCACTGTCGTAAACAGCCTTGTCTTGATCAACGGCAACCGACGCTACCGAACCCGTCAGGTCGCTCTTCTTCATTTGTCCGTAGCCAACTACAACCACTTCGTCCAGGTTGTTGGCATCTTCTTTCAGTTCAATATTAATCTGGCTTTTGTTTCCAACTTTGACGGTCTGGCTCAGATAGCCAATGTAGCTTACCTGAATCGAAGCGTTGGCAGGAATACTGAGTTCGTAGCGGCCCTCAGTGTCAGTGATTGTTCCGTTTCCTGTGCCTTTTTCCACGATGCTGGCGCCAATGACGCTCTCGCTGTTTTGGTCGGTCACGACACCCTTCACCTTAATTTTCTGTGAATTGGTGTTTTGCTTCTCTTGCTTTTTCTGTACAATAACAATTTGGTTGCCTTTCACCTCAAACGTATAGTCGGTGTTTTTCAGCAACACTTCCATGACCTGTGGTACGGTTTTGTTTTTCAGGTTCAGCAATACGGTTTCGTTGACGTTCAGCTTCGATGCGTTGTAGGCAATCTTGTAGTTGCTTGCTTTCTCAATCTTCTCGAAAGCTTTCTTCAGGGACAGCCGTTCGTTGTTGAACGATACATTCTGAGCCTGTAGAGACAGGTTGCCTGCCATCAGGAGTACGGCGGCCATCCTCAGGATTAGGTTACTTCTTTTTTTCATGATTGGTTAATAATTAGGGGTAATAGTTGATGTATAAACTAATGACATCGGATGAGCCCCTTACACCCAAGCGTTTTTAGTTAAAAAGATAAAAAAGCGTTTTTATCTGATGTAGATGTCCTGCCCGTCAATCTCGTAGTTCAGGCTTGGAATCAGCATTTTGATGACGGCCATGATGCCTTCAATGGTTTCGTCGTTATTAAAGTGTGCACGTATGGTTTGGTTGATGAATCGGCTGTTCTGCACGTGAATCCTCACGTTGTATGTCCGTTCTATCTGTTGCAGGGCATACGCCAGTTTTGTCTCGTCAAAGTACAGAGCGGGAACGCGCCACACAGAGAAGTCGGCTGCATTCACCGTGCGCACCTCCACCTCTCCGGTCTTAGTGTCCATTACTAGCTGTTCGTTAGGCTGCAGCACGTAGGGTTCCCTCTTGTTGTTCACGTTGACCTGCAGCTTTCCCGTTTCCAGTGTCATCATGACCTGCGGGTTGTCTGGATAGGAGAACACGTTGAAGGTTGTTCCAAGTACCTTCAGCTTCATCTTGTTCACGTCCACCGTAAAGGGTCTGCATTTATCCTTCTTGACGTCAAAGAAGGCTTCCCCCGTCAGACATACATTACGTTCTGCCGACAGGAACTTCGATGGGTACGTCAGCGAGCTGCCGCCGTTCAGCCACACAGTCGAACTGTCTGGCAGCACAATCTTGCTGCGCTCGCCATAGGCCGTAAACTTATGCTCAAACACCACCTCAGAGTATTGCTTGGCCCGTTTGCTGGCCTGGACATAAAACCAGAAGGCACTTCCCACCATCACCATTGGCAGAGCCCACATGGCTGCTACCCGCAACCACTGGCGTGTGGCTGTGGGACTTTCTGTCGGTTCATCCTCCTCCATCGTCATTTCGTCACTGCAGCTGTCCCAGATGTCGCGCAGAGCATTGTCCACATCGTTGCCACCTTCCAGTATTCGCTGGTGCACACGATGTGTTATTTCTTCTGAGGTCTGATGTTTAAAGAAAAAACTGATGATGCGATGTATGTACTGACTCATTGTCTCTGCTTGTTGTTAATTAGACATCTAAAATACCTCATGCCCCCAACCGAGAATTGCAAAAATAAGAATTTTTAGCATTTTGCGCAGTTCGCCCAGTGCCAAGTTCAGGTGATTCTCCACCGTTTTCTTCTGTATGCCCAGTTGTTCAGCTATTTGGTCGTTGGTCAATCCCTCTTCGCGACTCATTCTGTACACCGCCTGCCGTTGTGGTGGCATCTGTTCCACCACCATGTCTATCAGCAGCTTCAGGTCTTTAGCCTCTATCTGCTCCAATGGCGAGGTACCGTTGACGGTAGCCTCGAGGTTATTGCTCAAGTCCACGTTGAATGCTTTTCGCTGGGCTATTTGGTTGAGTACAGTATTTCTTGTGATGGTGAAAATATATGAGTCCAGTTTTTCCACCTGCAGCAGTTTGGTTCGGTTGGTCCACAGTTTTATAAAAACCGTTTGTGATACATCCTCGGCATCGCTTTCATTTTTTATCAGTCCCAAGGCAAAAGCATGCACTTTGGGAAAATACAACCCGAACACCTTACGAAAGACCCCATGGTCTCCCATTGCCAGAGCATTGATGAAATCCTTATTAATCAATTTAGGTTGCATATACGAGTTAAGAATGAATAATCGACGGCAAAGATACATATTTTTTTTGAATTGATACGCAATAAGAACGCAAAAATCGCTGATGAAACAAAAACAACGAATGACACGGATGAAAATAACTACGCTACGGCAGATATTAGTGTGAAAAACGATTAGACAGCCATCAAGCTGATTAAGGAGATAGGCAAGGTGGAGGAACACACTGCTGTGCAAGGGCAAGATTGTAAGAATTGATAAGTTGAAGAATTGAAAGGTTGAAAAACTCGTGAGCCTTTGTGTTGAGCTCTTCAATTTTAATCCGCGCCAACGCTGGCAAAGTACGATTCTGTAGTATAAAATTCTTCGTTTTACCAAAGTTTACGATGTAAGCGCAAAATTTTGCTTCATAAAAAGTGATGTAGATTTCAGATTTCGATAAGAAACGCGAATTTTCAGTCTTTCGATTTTTTTGTCGATTTCTTTTGGCGGTTTGCACAATTATTTGTAACTTCGCAGCCGTAATCATTCAACATCAACTAAAAACCAACAATTACTTTATTATTAACTACATTATGAGAAAAATATTCTTACCGCTTCTGCTGGTGCTGGCTATGTCGGCCAAGGCTGCAGAAAACCCTGTGTTGACGATTGAGGGTGGTCAGGTACAAGGCGTATTGGCCGACGATCATCCCGAGGTGTTTGTCTATCGTGGCATTCCCTATGCGGCACCCCCAATTCGTGAGAACCGCTGGAAGGCTCCGCAACCCGTCGTACCCTGGAAGGGTGTGAAGATTTGCGACACGTTCGGTCGTCCCAGCTATCAGGCCATACAGTACACAGGTGGCTACTACACTGAGTGGGGCTATGGCAAAGAGGCAGCGTTCAGCGAGGATTGTCTGTACCTGAACGTTTACACCAAGGCTCCAGGCCAGACCGCCAAGAAGCTGCCCGTTGCACTGTGGATTCACGGTGGCGGCTACCGCGAGGGCTTTGGTTCTGAGCCTGAGTTCGATGGTCAGGAGTGGGGCGCCAAGGACGTGGTGCTCGTCACCATTAACTACCGTCTGGGCATCTTCGGCTTCCTGACGCACCCGGCACTGAAGGAGGAGAGTCCCAACAAAGTGTCGGGCAACTACGGCATACTCGACCAGATAGAAGCCCTGAAGTGGATTAAGAAGAATATCGCCCAGTTTGGCGGTGACCCCAACAACGTGACCATCTTCGGACAGAGTGCCGGTGGCGGCAGCGTCCGCACACTGTGCGAGAGCCCGCTGGCACGCGGTCTGTTCCATAAGGCTGTTATCATGAGTGCTCAGGGACTTAGCATCCCCAATCCTAATGGCGGCGGCATGATGGGTGGCCGATACAGCGGTGGCTCCATTGAAGATGCCGAGGCCAATGCCAAGAAGATGTTTGACTGGGCCGGCATGACCGACCTGCAGAAGATGCGTCAGGCTTCAACGGAGACGGTGTTTGCACTGCCAACCATCTATGGTCAGGTGAACAGCGCCGGACAGCAGCAGGGCGGCTTCGGTGGCATGATGCGCATGGGCATGGGTTACATGCCGATGATTGACGGCTACGTCAGCGTGAAGAGCTTCGACGATGCCACACGCGAGGGCACACTCGCCGATGTGCCTTATATGATAGGTTACACGCTGAATGACATGGGCAACATGGCACCTAACATAGCCGAATTCTGCAAAGTACGCGCACAGAAGGGCGGCAAGGCTTGGGCCTACGAGTTTGCCCGTCCGCTGCCTGACGATGGCAGTCATCCCGAGGTGACACAGCGTCTTCAGGGTGCCTTCCACTCGTCAGACCTGTGGTTCGTGTTCAAGAGCCTGAAGCACTGCTGGCGTCCTTGGACCAAGGGCGACTGGGACCTCTCGGAGAAGATGCTGACCGCATGGACCAACTTTGCCAAGTACAGCGACCCCAACGGCCCGAAGGGTGGTGCATGGGCTCCCTGCACGGAGAAGAACCC
>JAGBQP010000143.1 GCA_017632825.1 Prevotella sp.
ATTGCTATAGAGATTGTTGCTGCTGGTCAAAGGACTGTTGCCAATCATGCTGGAAGTGAGCAGAATGTTCTTGCCATTCATCATCATGATGGTGTCGTTGCTGGATTGAGACACGGAGTAGTTGTACAATGCGATATGGTTTTGCAGGAACTCTTTGATGGTGCTGTTGTCTTTGTCGTCAACCTTACCTTTCTCGGCATGATAGGCAGCAATGAGTTTGTCGGCCTCTTCCTTGGAGAAACAACTGTTGGTAGGCGCAAAGACAGTGAACGCCTGTGCAGAGGCCAGCGACTTGTCGTAGCCACAAGCCTCGACAACACTACTGAAGTTGCTCAGTTCCGGGTTCTGTTGGATGGCCTGCCATAGCGACCCATCTTCTACGCCCTCTGCTGCCCTGTTGTTGTGGTCGTCCCAAGTGTCGGAGCAGGCGGCGAAGGTGAGGGCGGCTATTGCCAGCCCTATCACCATGATATATTTATTATTTCTTTTCATATCTTATTCTCTTTAGTGCGGTAGCAATTTTTTCACTTTTCACTTCTTACAGGTCGTCCTCCATCTCGCCATCGCCGTCGACGCCATAGACGCTCTTAGGCACAAGCTCCATGTAGTCGAGCATGAACTCGTTGTTGTTACCCTGCTTACCATCGCTGGCCACACGGAAGCGCACGTAGTGATCCTTGTTCGCATCCATGTAGGTTTGGCATAGTACACGGCGGTGTGTGCGGTAGTTACCAACGAAATAGTTCTTAGACGATGTACTGAAGTGGAACAGGGAGCGTGGTGCGCGGTAGGCGCCAAGATTCTTGAGCACTTTCTGCTCGGCTGCCTTCTCTTCATCGGTCATCTTGTCATAGTTGTTAGGCTCCTCGTCGAATACGAAACGGTCTCCTAGGAAAGCTTCGTCGTTGAGGAACTGCGTCATATCGAGCGGAATACCTTGTGGCACACCGTCGAAATACACTTGCGCCACGCCGCGGGTGGGGAGGGCACAGAAACCCAGACGCACCTGCCAGTCGCCGCTGTAGGGTACGGGCGGTATGCGGAACTCGAAGTCATAGTCGCCGAAGAGGTTCCACTCGTCACCCTGCCACGACCAGAAATTGATGTGTGGTCGGCGCAGTACAACATAACAGTTTGAGAATGTCACACCGTCTAGGTAACCCATGGGGAAGTAGAAGTTGCGGCCGTTCTTGGGCGTTGAGGCATCGTCAGGTACACCGGAGTTATCATCCTGTGTCGGGTCGCCCTCGAAGCGCAGGTGATTGGACATCACTTCGGGGAAGACACTCGAGAAATCGAGTCGGATTCGCATGTTCTGGACCGTGTTCTGAACCTCTTCACTGAAAACGACCAGGTCATCAACAAAGAACATATGGCCGTTCAGGGCATCATGGTCGAAGTTTGCCTCGATAGTCGGGTTTACATGGACACCCTCTATTTTGTATTGATTGTCGTAGCGGCGGTTGATGTAGCGCTCACCCTTCGTGGCGTTGCCAAGCCATGCCGTAACGGTAGCTTTCTCAACCTTTACCATGGTATGAGGCAATAGTGTATGGAACCACTCTATTGGATTGATGAGTGTTTCATCAAAACCGAATGCCCCCTGCACTACACCGATATTGACATCCATCGGTGTCAAATCTGCTGTACCGGCGGTATAGCGGGTCATCACATGATACTGCATGAAGCGTTTCAGGGGATTGATGCTGTCTGTCAGGTTCTCAAAGCTGTGACCTTCCTTGCTGACATCTTTGGGATATACCTTGTCATAGATGCTACATGCCAAATCATAGAGGGCACGGATGTCGCCTTTGGCTATGCCGTACTTCCGTTGCAGCACCTCATCGGGCTCAACAAAGACCGTGTAGCCATAGAGTTTCTGGTCGGGAACCCATGCCACTTCCTTCCAGAAGTCGGAGGTGTAGTAGTATTTGGAATACGAATCCTTATCGTAGTTCTCATCTTCCACGAGGGTCATCTGGCTGATGACATCAGTGGCTACCAGGGCATTGTAGAAGGTTTCGAATGGTGACTCGCTTGTTGCGGCATGTTCTCGCATGATGTCGACAATATAGCTGTTTGACTTTTCAATAACCATATCGACAGGCTGCATGATACCATTTTCCACAGAGTCGTCCTTCAATTCAAAGATGATGTGTGCTGTGCCTTGGAGGATTACAACGGCATTGCTGTCGCTGTCGAAACCCTGTGAGGTGGCCAGGTAGCGCCCTAGCATGTTACAGGTAGCCAGACGGTCCTGCGTCATTTCCATCGTGGTGTACATGTTATTCACTATATGTGTGCGGGCTATCGTGTCGCAGTCTGCATCTGAGAGTTGCGATACACTTGTCAGGCCGCGCCCCCGCAGGAAGACATTCACTGCGCTGTCCGAAGGAACGAAACATGTTAAGTGTCCGTAGGAGGATAACACTTTCATCACGTTGGCGCGCTCTACAATCTCTGTAAATTTGCTGTACTGCGAGCGGTTCTTCAGAAAGTCGCTGGCCATCTCACCCGTAAAGGTGTAGAAATTGCTACTGTCCGGCTCGTCGGAACA
>JAGBQP010000144.1 GCA_017632825.1 Prevotella sp.
GAAATACTATTGACCTACAATGTCGTGCATATTACAAAGAATGACTGAAGATGACGCGCCGTTGACCGTTGACTGGATGGTGCGACAATACGATTTTGACCGCGCTGAGGTGGAGTCATGGGTGCAGGACCTGCATTTCAACTGGCCGTTGAGTGTCAAGGCCTTAGATGAAAACGGCCATGTCATTGGGCTGCTCAATATGAGTGATTATCGGATTGAGGAGGAGACGCCGCAGATCCTGAAAGACAAGCCGAAGCTGATTAAAAGCCTGAACGCTCAGCGGTATATCGCAGTCTTTTCGTTCATTGTGGCTGAAAAATATCGTGGTACCCGATTGAACTACGACATGCTGATGTCAATCATGCCTGAGTTGAAAACCAAATTCGATTTCATCTTTATTCCCGTGCTGTATCGCCTCAAGACTCATCAATACTGGCAACGCTGGGGTGCAAAAGAGTTTTACCACGATGAGGATTGTGTGTGTTACAAATTGGATATGTAATATCTTTACTTCATAAAATAAAGTGACGATGCAGGTTTCATACAGACGGAAATCCATCGGAAGAATCCATCGTATGCTACGATTCTTGGTGTAAAACTATAACGAAGAGATAAACTATGCCTTGTGGTTGTAGTACTTGATGAACATGCCCACACCGACGAAGGCCACCAGGAACTCAAGGGCTACGATGAAAATGTATATCATAATGGTTAAGTTTTGACGGGTTAAAGGTTCGGTGATACTGCGCACACCCAATTGTCGAGGTTCCACCCGGACGTGCCGGCATAGAGCTGGTCACCAACGATGTGCGCTCCGTTTTGTCTGAGCTCGCTATTGAACGCTTCGGCATAGATGCCATTGTCCTGACTATTGCCCAAGGCCACCATGACAGCGACATTCTTGCCACTCAGGCTGGCACCACGGAACATCTGGCAGGCGTACTGCCAATGGGGTGACAACGGGCCATCGGCCTGAAACTCAACGGCAAGGACAAGACTCTGAGAGTTCTCAATCTGCCTGATGTTCATACTCTGGACGCTGACGGTCTCAGCCCCCAACTTGTCGGCTATCTCTTCAGCAATAGCCTGACAGCTGTCGTACACGACGACGATTGATTCATGTTTCATATCTCAATATCATTGAATAGTCGATGAAAAGGGGAAACGTTGTCTCACGACAGGCTGCCCCGTAAAACTTATATAATAATACACGTATGCGCACAGTTGCGCTGATAAAAAGAGAGACTACAATGCATGACAGTCCTTCCTGGACATTATTCCATAAAAATATGCTTGCGCCTCACACCCTTACATCGAGGGTCGTTTGGCATGTTACCGACAAAGGCTGGTCTTCAGACTTTCCTCCACTCCCAAGCGCCTTCTCGAGCAAATACTCAATGGCGTGTTTTAGCGAGGGCAAAGCCGAATACATTCGAGCTTTGCAGAGCGTGAACGTCATCGAACGAAATTCAATGGCGTTTATGCTTAGGAGCCATAATGGAGTTCACTGCTGCGGGACAGTCGGGGATTCACACCCCAGTTCCCAATTAAGCACAGCTAAGTGCACCTTTACGGGTGACTCTTTTCAGAATCACGATGCAAAGATAGTACAAATCGAGTGAAAAACCAAATTTTATTTGAGTTTTTCCGAGATGCAGCCTATCTTCGACCTCAAATAAGGTCAAAGTTACTACTTTTTCATGAAAGTTCGCGCGTTTTTCTAATCTTTTTTGAATTATACAGGCAATGATAGCGATAATTCAGTAATTATCACTATCTTTGCAAATAAAATTAAATGAAAAAGAAGAAAACATGGATTTGGGTGCTTGCTGCCATCTTTTGCATTTGCACCACTTGTATAACGACTTGCTGCATCAGCAGTGACGATAATCCTGTTGTTGAGACACAGCAGCCCACCATACAACGCATCATTGAGCGAGGCAAACTGCTGGCAGGAACCACTGGAGACTATCGACCTCTCTCGTACCGCGAGGCCAACGGTAACTACTGGGGCTTCGGCATTGAAATGGCAGAGAAGATAGCCGAGCGTATCGGTGTAGGCATTGAATTCGTACAAACCTCATGGCCAACGTTGACTGCCGATGTGCTGACAGAACCACAGACTTTTGACCTCGCCATCGGTGGCATCACCATTACCGACACACGAAAGGAGTCGATGCTGATGAGTGAAGGTTATCTGGCCAATGGCAAGACCATCATTTGCCGTTCATCAGAAGCTGACCGCTACAAATCTCTGGCAGATTTAGACAAGCCAGAAGTGCGCGTGATGGTGAACCCGGGAGGACTTAACGAGAAGTTTGCCAATGAGAATCTCACCCATGCCACCATCATCGTCTATCAGAAGAACGAGGAAATCCCCAATCAGGTGGCAGAGGGCAATGCCGACGTGATGATTACAGAAATAACTGAGGCTCCGTGGTATGTTCAGAATGACCCACGCCTCGCTGCACCGCTCATAAACA
>JAGBQP010000031.1 GCA_017632825.1 Prevotella sp.
ACGAGAATCCTTCTGAGCTATCCATTTCAATCAGGCTCTCAGCCATGACACGGGGCTTAATTGCTGTATAATGAGGTTCACACGATGCATAGCCATAACGAACGTTCAGATGCCTCTGCAGGAAGTCAAGCACCTTCTGTTTGTCCATCTTACTCTTGTCTCGGATAATAACTGTACTACCACAATCGTGTGTACATTTCAACACAAACTTGTCTGGTAGAATATCAAAATCAATATCCGAAGCTCGATCCCAGACACCGTAACATTCCGTAAGAATATCCTTCAGTCCAAAGCTCTCAATATGCTTACGAACTTCGTATTTGTCTGTATATTCTGTCCACTTGGAGGTATCGGTCATCACTGCCATCCAGGTGATTTTCTCATTAAGCGTACGCGGATTCTTCCAAGGAAACTTCTCACGATAGAAACGATTCCATTTCATCTCGAAAGCTTTCTTGGGATTGTTATCCACTAGTTCTTTCCATTTCTCCGTACCTTCGATATAATGAATAAAGTACAAAGCCTTGAGCGAACGGATAGGATGCAGAAAGGATTTGGCACGTAGTCTGTATTTATAAGAAAAATCCATATAATCTATTCTATTTAATTTCTATCCGCAAAGATAAATAATTGTTTTCGATTATCCAAAACATTTCGTAGAAAAAGTTTTTGTTTAGCAACAAACTCCATCACCATTCACCACCCTAAAAAAAACGAAAAATACAGGAATAAAGCGACGGAGACGCTTGCTATCACATGGACGCAACCACGTTTTTCGAAAAATCAATTTTTACTGTCAATCCTTCACTAGATTGCCTAAATGGTGTTGTAAGTGGTTTATTTAAAACAGAATAGTCCTGTTTGTGTACAAAAAATAATCTACCACTAATCTATCAGTAATCCTACACTAACATACACAAAAACGTTACTTTCACTCACATATTTGGTCTATCTGGTGCTGAAACATGTAAAAATGTGTGAGCCATACATACGAAAAACACGATGCTTAGCGAGAAAAAGTGCACGACTATCAAACGAAACTCATGGACTTACGCTCCAATTTTCTCGAAAATTCAATTCTTTCTCATGGCATTTCATCTGATAGTCCATAACAAAAACTAACGAATCGTGGAGTATTTAGTGGGGTACAGATCACTCAGAAAGACAAGCGATAATGTAACATATCAAATCAACCCAATGACGTTTTCTTAATTTTGTCAATAATTTAAGGATTAAAGTGTTAAAAGCAAAGCAGCGTTAACAATAATGGCAGAAGTGTTAAATAGCGACAAATAATTGTGACAGTTTGTCAGTTTCCGAAAAAAAGCGCCTATATTTGCATCGTCAAAATCAAACGATGAATATTAACTTAACACATAACTGACATGAACATGAAAAAGATTGTGAACATCGCAGTACCGACATCTTGTCTGGTAGCTGTTGTTTTCTCGGTAGCAGCTTTTAACAAAACAACCGCCGCAACACCAGAGCAGCCGGCAGTGGCCGTATCTGCTCCAGCGCCAGGTCAGCCTGTTGACCTTACCTATGCAGCAGAGAAAGCTCTGCCTGCAGTTGTCTACATCAAGAACACACAGAATTCAAAGGTGCAGACAGTTGAGTACAGCGACCCGTTTGAGGACTTCTTCTCAGATCCGTTTGGTGGTTTCTTCGGACGTGGTCAGGGTAATGGTAACGGCGGACGTCGCCAACGCCAGGTACAGACACCTAAGCGTACGGCAGCGGGATCGGGCGTTATCATCACCAGCGACGGCTACATCGTAACAAACAATCACGTTGTTGACGGTGCCGACGAACTGACAGTAACGCTGAACGACAATAAGGAATATTCGGCACGCATCATTGGTGCTGACGCAACGACTGACCTTGCTCTTATCAAGATTGATGCCAAACAACTTCCTGCCATCCAGATTGCCAATTCAGACAATGTCAAGGTGGGCGAATGGGTTCTGGCTGTAGGTAATCCTCTGGGATTGAACAACACGGTAACCGCAGGCATCGTGTCGGCTAAGGCTCGTACCATGGGACAAGGCGTACAGTCTATGATTCAGACGGACGCAGCCATCAATCAGGGCAATTCGGGCGGTGCATTAGTAAACACGCGCGGTGAACTGATTGGCATCAATGCCATGATTTACTCACAAACGGGTTCAAACATTGGCTATGGTTTCGCCATCCCTACAACTATTATGAATAAGGTGGTTGACGACCTGAAGCAGTATGGCAACGTGCAGCGTGCCATGATTGGTATTCAGGGATCGGACGTGAACGCTTACGTTGACAGCGAGAAAGAGAAGGGCAATGATGTAGATCTTGGCACCATGGAGGGTATCTACATTGCCAAGGTCGTTGACGACGGCGCTGCAGCCGAAGCTGGTTTGAAAGAGGGTGACGTCATCACACACATTGACGGTCAGAAGATTAAATCGTTCGGCGAATTGCAAAACATCATCGCACAGAAGCGTCCCGGCGACAAGATTAGCATCAATTACCTGCGCAATAAGAAAAAGCAGACAGCCACGCTGACTCTGAAGAACGAGCAGGGTAACACCAAGGTCGTGAAGAATGCCGACATCGACGTATTGGGTGGACAGTTCCGCGCCATCACCGACCAACAGAAGGAGCAGATGAACATCGGCTTCGGTCTGGAAGTACTCAAGGTAAACGGTGGCAAACTGAAGGATGCCGGTATACCAAAAGGATTTATCATTCAGCGCGTTAACGATGAGAGTATCAAGTCGATAGACGACCTGCAAAAAGTGGTGAAGAATGCCAGCACATCGAAAGACCCCGTACTCTACATTCAGGGTGTTTATCCTACCGGTAAGAAGGGTTACTTCGCTGTGCCTCTACAGAACGAGGAATAATTAACAAAGGGTTATACATAATTATATATGATAAGCCTTTGCTAAAGAACTATAGAGTAAAAAGGTGAAAAAGGCAACTTTTTCACCTTTTTCTTTGGCTGTTTCGTTTTTTTCGCGTACTTTTGCACGATACTAATGACTAAACAACCATGAGACAACTGAAAATCACCAAGTCGATTACCAACAGGGAGAGTGCCTCCTTGGATAAATACCTGCAAGAAATTGGTAAGGAAGAAATGATATCGACAGAGGAAGAAGTGGAGCTGGCACAGCGCATACGTAAAGGTGACCGAAAGGCACTGGAGAAACTGACAAAAGCCAATCTACGATTCGTTGTCAGCGTGGCAAAGCAGTATCAGAATCAGGGGCTCAGTCTGCCAGACCTCATCAACGAGGGCAACGTGGGGCTTATCAAGGCAGCAGAGAAGTTTGACGAGACACGTGGCTTCAAGTTCATTTCCTACGCCGTGTGGTGGATTCGTCAAAGCATTCTTCAAGCAATTGCCGATCAGAGCCGTATAGTACGTTTACCTTTGAATCAGACTGGTGCCGTCAATAAAATAAATCGGGCTCTGAGCAAGTTCGAGCAAGTGCATGAGCGCAGACCTAACATAGATGAATTGTCGGAAAGCATCGACCTGCCCATGGAGAAGATTGGCGAGGCAATGACGGCAAACACGTATCATGTTTCTGTGGATGCGCCATTCGCTGAAGGCGATGACAACTCGCTGCTTGACGTCATGATCAACGAGAACTCGCCTATGGCAGACAAGCAGCTCGTGAAAGAGTCACTTCAGGCAGAAATTAATACGGCACTGAAGACGCTCAATGAGCGTGAACGCCATGTGGTAGAGGCTTTCTTCGGTATCAATCAACCGGAAATGACTCTTGAAGAGATTGGCGAGAAATACGGTCTGACACGTGAACGGGTGCGACAAATCAAAGAAAAAGCCATCCGTCGCCTGCGCAACTGTACAAAAAACAAAATGTTAAAGACATATTTAGGACAATGAGAATAGTAAAATATTTCATGCTGATAGCTCTTTTTATCGCATCAGCACACACGATGAGCCTCACGGCAAAGAACATTACCGTACCCAAAATGTATATGTTCGGCTTTGCGGCATCATTCAATGACAGTATCGTTCATTTTACAGATATCCAGACACTTGACAACGTATGGATAGACCAGAAGACTCATTTTCTGCTTGGCAGGGAGAACTTCTCTTACCAGCTGCGTGACTTTCTGGCGGACAAAATGCAGATGCCACACCGTACTTGTGTCGTCATCTATAACCAGGATCGTCAGAAGCTGGAGAAAGAATATCTGAAGATGAAGCGCATCTACACCACAGGAAAGAAAAAAATCAAGAAAAAAGATCAAGGCAAAATACAGAGTCATAACGAACTGCGCATGCTTCCTTCGGAACAATTCACATTCCAAGTCGTTGACATGAGTGGCCAGACTAATGAATAGTCAACAGTTTCAGTTTCGTATTGCCGGCCACATGGTCGGCATTTGCTTTTCTCCGTCGGAAAGCAACAATATGAGCCTGCTGCCTTCTTTTGCACCATTCCGCATAGAAGAATCTGACGAAAAGCCCTTGTTTACACTGTATGTCGATGACACGCTACGTCCTGCCAAAGAGCGAAAACTTGTCAGAACATTCGATACTGGCAATGGCGATACCGTGGTTTATCAACTACCTGATGGCGGTTATCAATTCATTATACGTGACATTAAAAACCGAGACTGTGGACTGCTCATCACCAATAAGGACTTTTCTGAATGTTACTGTGCGCTAAACGGCGACATGTCCATGCGTTCTTTCGGTTTGAATGATGCACTCATGTTGATCTATGCTTTTGCCGGCAGCTACCACCAGACTCTTCTTATCCACGCTTCATGTATTGGCTATCAGGGTTATGGATACCCTTTTATTGCACAGAGCGGAACTGGCAAGAGCACGCACTCGTCGCTCTGGATGAAACACATCGAGGGCGCCGAACTGATGAACGACGATAACCCCATCGTTCGTGTCGTGGATGGCACACCTATTATATATGGCTCACCGTGGAGCGGCAAGACGCCTTGTTATCGCAACATCAGCAAGCCATTAGGTGCTATGGTTCAGATAGACAGGGCACCAGCCAACAGCATCGAACGTCTGGGTCCCGTTCAGGCTTTAGCAGTACTGCTGCCTGCCTGTTCTTCGATGAAGTGGGATTCCACCATCTATAATAACCTGTGTGATACGCTGACCATCATTATCAGCACTACTCCTATCTACACTTTACATTGTCTGCCCGATGAGGCAGCTGCCAAACTATGCCAAACAACAATAGCACCATAAGCACTAAGCAACTGGCTAATGCAGAGTTTCTGCCTCATGTCACAGCGCTTATTAACGAAGGGCACACGGTGACACTGCCTCTCCGAGGAAGAAGTATGCGCCCTTTCTTAGAAGATGGGCGTGACATGGCGTTACTGGCTGCCCCTACAAACATCGATGTGGGCGATGCCGTACTGGCAGAAATCCAGCCTGGTCACTACGTACTGCATCGTATCGTAGAGATGATTGAGAAACAAGTAACACTACGCGGTGATGGCAATTTGAACAATGAGTACTGTCAGATAGAGGACATACGTGCCAAGGCTGTCGGCTTCTTTCGCAAAGGACGGACTAAAGCTGATTATGTCGGCGGTCTGAAGTGGCGACTCTACTCTTTTCTATGGATGCGTCTCTACCCTATCCGACGCTATCTGCTGTTTGCTCTCTATCCGCACTTTCCACAAAGATGGAAGAAATAAGAGGTAGAATAATTAATCATGAAGTAAAAAGTAAAACGTAAGAATCATTAGAATATGAAACAGAAGAAAGGATTCAAACTGCGTAATATCTGTGGCGAACATGTGGTCGTGGCAGAAGGTATTGAGAACATTGACTTCTCAAAGATTATTTCCATGAACGAGTCTTCTGCCTACCTATGGGAGAAGGTTGTTGATTCCGACTTTACGGCAGAAGACTTGTGCAAGTACTTACTTGAAGAATACGATGTAGACGAAAAAACGGCTCTCGCCGATGCGAAAGCCGTTATTAAACAGTGGACAGAAGCCGGAATTATTGAGGATTAGTCCACTCCGAAGTACTGCTCCAATTCCTGACGGTCGGCACCATCCATCACGATGTGTCCCTTTTCGAGTACCACAATGCGTGTAGAAATATCGATGGTATGTTGCAGATTATGCGAACTGATAATTAACGTAGCACCTGTGCGCTGACGATAGTCGGTGAGCAGGTGTTTCAGTATATTCTGGCTTGAAGGATCGAGAAAGTTGAACGGTTCGTCAAGAATTACAAGACGAGGTTCAGTGACAAGGGCAGCAATAATACCCACCTTCTGTTTGTTACCCGCCGACAAGTTACGTATGAATTTCTTCTGTCCGAAGACCTCGCCACCGGCAAAACGTTCGAACTGCTTCAGGCGTTCTTCCATATCAGTAATACCCGTGATACGTGCCAGGAACTGGAAATATTCCTCAGGCGTTAAGTAGTCGATGAGAAAGCCTTCGTCTATATAGGCACCCGTCGATTCCTTCCAGCTTTCGCTTTCGGCAGGATTCACATCATCAAGCATAACGCTTCCCTCATCAGCCTTCAACAGGTCGAGCAACATACGGAAGAGTGTGGTCTTGCCGGCACCATTGTTACCGACAAGACCCAGTATCTCACCATCGGCAATGGTCAGCGAAGGAATATCGCAAGCCATTGTTGTTCCGAACTGTTTCTTCAGGTTCTCAATCTTAATCATTGTTGTCTATTTTTCTGTATTGTTCAGTTTAAGTGTTACACCAGTCCACGACCATGACACTGCTTGAACTTCTTACCAGAGCCACAAGGACACAGGTCGTTACGACCAGGCAGCTTATCCTTGACAACAGGAGCATGGTTCTGCTGAGCACGCGTATCGTGCCGGGCAGCAGCCTGTTGGTTAGGATCGTTGAGCTGCTGCTCACCAATCTGCTGTTTCGTCTCTGTGTACTGTTGACGTTGGGTATGCTGCTCGGGAGCAGCCTCCTGCACTTGTTGTACCTCAGGAATCTGAGCACGGGTCAAGATGCTCGTGATGCGGTTATACATCTCGTTAATCATCTCATCCCACACCTTAGCACTCTCCAGTTTGAAGATGAGTAGCGGGTCTTTCTGCTCATACGAGGCATTCTGTACCGAGTGGCGCAGTTCGTCGAGCTTACGCAGGTTCTCCTTCCACGACTCATCAATAAGATGCAGCAGGATAGCCTTCTCAAACTCCTTCACAACGGACTTTGCTTCGCTCTCGTAGGCCTCCTTGAGGTTACAGGGGATGTTATACATACGGCGACCGTCTGTAATGGGCACCATAATACGCTCGTACATATGTCCCTGCTGCTCATAGACTTGGCTGATGATGGGCATTGCAACCTCACGGATGCGCTCTGTCTTACGATTGAAGTTACCGAGGGCAGCCTGGAAAGCCTCTTCCTCCAACTGCTCACGCTGCTGGTTGACAAACTCCTCTTCGCTGAAGGGTACTTCCATAGCAAGAATATGCAGGAACTCTTCCTTGCAGCCGTTGTAGTCGTTGTTCTCTATAATGTTAACGACACGGTCCCAGATAATATTCGAGATATCCATACCGATACGCTCACCCATCAGAGCGTGACGGCGTTTCTCATAGATAACCGTACGCTGCTTGTTCATCACGTCATCGTACTCAATCAAACGCTTACGGATACCGAAGTTATTCTCCTCGACCTTCTTCTGAGCACGCTCGATGCTCTTCGAAATCATCGGACTCTCAATCAGATCGCCTTCCTTGAAGCCCAGACGGTCCATCACCGATGCGATGCGCTCAGATGCGAACAGACGCATCAACTTGTCTTCAAGTGAGACATAGAATACTGAAGAACCCGGGTCACCCTGACGACCAGCTCGACCACGCAACTGACGGTCCACACGACGGCTCTCATGACGTTCCGTACCGATAATGGCCAGACCGCCAGCGGCTTTCACTTCCGGAGAGAGTTTGATATCAGTACCACGACCGGCCATGTTAGTAGCAATGGTCACTGCACCCTTACCGTTGCTATCCTGCTGACCGGCAAGTGCCACGATGTCAGCCTCCTTCTGGTGAAGTTTAGCGTTCAGCACCTGGTGGGGAATACCCTCACGACGGCCAGTCTCGGGATTAACATACATGTCAAGCATACGGCTGAGCAATTCAGAAATCTCCACCGACGTAGTACCAATCAGTGTCGGGCGACCAGCATTACGCATCTTCACAATCTCGTCGATGACGGCCTTGTATTTCTCACGGGCAGTCTTGTACACACGGTCGTCCTGGTCGTTACGCAATACGGGACGGTTTGTAGGAATCTCAACCACATCGAGTTTGTAGATATCCCAGAACTCACCAGCCTCAGTCGAAGCCGTACCGGTCATACCTGCCAGCTTATGATACATACGGAAGTAGTTCTGGAGCGTAATCGTAGCAAAAGTCTGCGTAGCAGCTTCCACTCTCACATGCTCCTTAGCCTCCACGGCCTGATGCAGACCATCACTCCAGCGACGGCCCTCCATAATACGGCCGGTTTGCTCATCGACAATCTTTACCTGACCGTCAATAACGACATATTCATCGTCCTTGTTGAACATACAGTATGCCTTCAACAGCTGCTGCAGTGTGTGTACACGCTCTGACTGCACGGCATATTGCTGCATCATCTCGTCTTTCTTATCGACGCGCTCCTGATCGGTCAGTCCTGGCTCCACCTCAAGTGCAGAAAGCTGTGACGTAATATCGGGCAGCACAAAGAGTTCAGCATCGTCCACCTGATGAGCCAGCCAAGCTGTACCCTTATCCGTCAGGTCGCAGGAATTCAGTTTCTCATCGACCACGAAATAGAGTGGTTCAATACACTCAGGCATACGACGGTTGTTATTCTCCATATAGATCTCCTCGGTCTTCAGCATACCAGCCTTGATACCTTCCTCAGAGAGATACTTGATGAGCGGTTTGTTCTTCGGTAATGCCTTGTGCGAACGGTAAAGCGACAGGAAGCCTTCGTCCAAAATCTGCTGGGCCTCCTTCTTCTGTCCGGCTTCCATCAGGCGGTTGCCCTCAGAAATTTTCTGCTTAGCCTCTGCCAGATACTGCGTGGCAAGGTTACGCTGAACACCGACGAGCTTCTCAACCAGCGGCTGATACTCCTCAAACATCTGGTCGTCGCCCTTAGGCACAGGACCACTAATAATAAGAGGTGTACGTGCATCGTCAATCAACACAGAGTCAACCTCATCGACAATAGCATAGTTATGGGCGCGCTGCACAAGATCAGCAGGCGACGTAGCCATATTGTCACGCAGATAGTCGAAGCCGAACTCGTTGTTTGTACCGAACGTAATGTCGGCCTGATAAGCCTTACGGCGAGCCTCAGAGTTTGGCTGATGCTTGTCAATACAGTCAACGCTCAAGCCGTGGAACTCATAAAGCGGTCCCATCCATTCCGAGTCACGCTTTGACAGGTAGTCGTTCACCGTTACCACGTGTACGCCATTGCCGGTAAGTGCATTCAGGAACACAGGCAGTGTTGCCACCAGGGTTTTACCTTCACCCGTTGCCATCTCAGCAATTTTACCCTGATGAAGCACGGTACCACCAAAGAGCTGTACGTCGTAGTGTACCATCTCCCACTTCAGGTCGTTACCACCTGCAGTCCAGTGGTTGTGATAGATAGCTTTGTCGCCATCAATGGTGATAAAGTCCTTGCGGGGGTCGGCAGCCAGTTCACGGTCGAAATCTGTTGCCGTCACTACCGTCTCTTCGTTCTCAGCAAAACGGCGCGCAGTCTCTTTGACTATGGCAAAAACCTCGAACATCACTTCGTCGAGTGCTTTCTCGTAAATCTCGAGCGCTTCCTTTTCCAGTTTGTCTATCTGCGAGAAGATAGGCTCACGCTCGTCAATGGGTGTCTGCTCAATGGTTGCTTTCAGCTCCTCAATCTTGGCTTTCTCCTCGTGAGCAGCTTGCTGTACCTGCTGCTGAATGGCCTTTGTACGGGCACGCAGTTCGTCATTCG
Source organism: Prevotella sp. (assembly GCA_017632825.1). The sequence goes on from JAGBQP010000031.1 coordinate 10,006, forward strand.
ACAGAGCCTCTACCTGCGGCGTGAACGATTTAGCCTTCTCAACCAATGGCTGGATGGCCTTCATGTCGCGCGTCGACTTGTCGCCGAACAGCGATTTCAAAATACTGTTGAAATTCATATCTATTTTTTATTTGTTTCGTTGTTAAGTTATGTATGGTATGGGTAATCAGTTAAAACAGGGGTTCAGACATACAGGCATTCGGGGCTCTGATACGTATGCTCTTGGCTATGGTGGGCGCTATGCGGTCCACCGTCACTTGGCTGTTAATTGTATCGGCTTCGATGCCGGCACCATAGAATATGATAGGGAATTGTATGAATGAAGCGCGTTGCAGTTGCGTTTGCTGGGTGTCCTCGTTCTGAAGCTTCCACCCTGGTGACACCTCTATGATAATGTCACCGCAACGCTCCGGATTGTAACCTGCGCGTATCTTCTGCGTCAGTTCGCTCGTCGATGTCAGCAGTTGTAGTCCTGTATAAACATTGCGGACACCCGACAACTGCGACAGGAACTCCTGGGCACGCTGTCCAGCGTCGGTCAGTGAGACTCGTTTCGACTCCAGCAGCTTGTGATTCAGGAACAGCTGACTGCCAAAACACGTCTCTACCCAGCGTCCTTGTCCCCAAATAGCGCCGAAGTACATATTTAGCAAGTTCGACGTACGGTTCATGTAGAATGTACCCGTAGGTATGCGGTACTGGTCGTAGGCAGAGCTCTCCGTATCGCTGTAGCCAGTCGATGTAACGACAAACATCACATGCTCGGCACCGAGACGCTGCTCAATCGTGGTGATTAGGCGTGCCAGTTCACGGTCCAGCCGCATGTATGTGTCCTGTAACTCCAACTGACACTCTGACATTGCCATATGGTCGAACGTACCGGCATAATACGTCAGCGACAGTAAGTCGGTCACGCGGTCATAGCCCATCGTGGCTTGGGTAACCAACTGTTCTGCCAGGTTTGTCACATACTGGTTGACAAGACCTGAGGCTTTCAGCTGACTGTAACGGCGATTACCCGTGAACTTATGCTTAAAGGGTTTCTGCTCTGCAGCGGCATGCTGGAAGTAGTTAAAGGTACCCGATAGTTCTACGACCGGTTCCCATAACAACTGATTCTCATCGGCCTTCGGAGCGTGTAAGACGTTATAAGTATAGAGCCATGTGGGCAGTTCCTTCGTGTAATAGGCCGAGGTTTTCCAGGAGCCGTCCGTATCGTCAATCCAAAGTGCTGCATCGGCAGCATGTCCGACACTCATCACGGCAGCATCGGCCGTCGGAGCAATGGCATAGACCTTGGCCTTGCCCTGTGTTGAGACTTTCAGCTCGTCGCCCAGTGTCGATGTTGACAGATTGTCAGCCGTTTGATTTTCGCCAACGGCAAAAACCGGACGCAGGGTTTCGCGGTTAAGCCAGCACTCACCGACAATACTATGATAATAAGGTGTAACTCCTGTTGACAGTGTGGCAACCGCTGAAGCTCGGTCTATGGGACTGAAAGGATAGCTGACGTGCGAGAACACCCTACCCTGCTTCATCAGTCGCTTAAAGCCGTCTTCACCATACAGCGGTGCAAAGGCTTCCAGATAATCGGCACGCAGCTGGTCGATGGTCACTGTGACCACCAGTCGCGGTGCATACTGTATGCTGCTCTGCGCCAAAACCTCGGGGGTTACGCCGAGCAGAGCCAACAGGGTGATATATATGTACTTATTTCTCACGTCGTAAATGTATCCAGTATCTTGTTAGCAAACATAATGCCAAAAAAGGCGTCAACACAGCATAGCGCTGGAAGAAAGCCCCTATTAACAGAAGGGAGGTCATGAAGAGCAACGCCTTCCAATAGCGAGTGGGACGGCGACGCACAACAGACGGAATGAAGAACAGATGCAGCGGGTTCAACAGCAGCACCTGCAAATTGGTAGTTGTACAAGGGTGCTGTGAGAACAGCATGACAAACAGCACACAACCGGCAAGTCCTGTCAACGCCATCAGCACAACGTCCCATATAATAAATATGTGTCGGCGTCGCCACTCAACGGCAAACACCAACAGCGACACAATCAGCAAAGCCACACCTACTTCAATGGGCGACATCACAAAGTCGCGCTCTATCACCTGAACGCCTGGCTGTACTGCCATCCGGCGGTTCACCACCAACGGGCGCACCGCACCATCGTTGCCGCGTATCTGGGCACGGTCAAAGTCGTACAGCAGATTCTCGGGCAGAAATTCCTGCTCCTGACGCGATGTCTTCAGGTCAGCACGCAGACCGAGCAGCAGGTCATTGCCCTCGGTGGCCCACTCGTGGTGTTTCGTCTTCTCGTGAATCATCTGTCTGAACGTCAGCTCATAGTCCTGCCGTTGCTTATACTCGACCTTTCCGTCGAGACAGCGCTCAATGATGTCGCGTGGGCGTGTCGAACAATTATCGTAGAAGTAGTTATAGCGATAGACGCGATTTTCAGGCAGATAATTGTCTGCCAGCAGTTTCTGCAGTCTGGATTTCTCGGCAGACGTCAGGTTCAGCACCTGCTCCGTCACCATAGCGCCCCATCGCCGGTAATACGCAGCAAAGGGCTCAAACGGCGTTATGCCCAACTCATAGTCGGTGAGTCCGAACACGAAACGAACGACGAAGAAAGGCTTCTTGAAATTGAAGATACCCCAGTTGAAGGCTAAGTCATCGCCTGTATGCAGGTCATGCCAGCGCAGAGCCGTATGGCCATAGAGACTATACACCTCTTCATGGGGGGCGCACGTCAAAAGACTCACCTCAACAGAGTCGAAGTACTCTACTCCGACCACTTTCGGCTGCTCTGCCCGCACGGTTGCCGACAGTAACATGACCAACAACAGTTGCATCAATCGCTTCACAGCCTGCAAAGGTAACATTTTTTTTTCATTTAACCAAGAATATAAGTAAATAGTCTTCGCGAACTTGTTTTTTATCAGTTTTTATGCTTAAGCACTTACTAATCGACTTACTCGTGGAGTAACGAGCGTGAATCCATCAGGGAAAAGTATCCCCACTCTGTTCTTTTGTAATGCCAGACAAGAGTCTTTGGCAATTCGCAGTTAACTTGGCACGCTTTTTGCAATACTACGGCAGAATCAAACAAATTTTGTCAGTATAATCAATAAAAAAGGTATATGCAAAAAGGTAACATCGGGGTTACAACCGAGAACATCTTCCCCGTTATCAAAAAGTTTCTCTATAGCGATCATGAGATTTTCCTCCGCGAAATGGTGTCTAATGCCGTTGATGCCACACAGAAGCTGAAGACTCTGGCACAGCAGGGCGAATACAAGGAAGAACTGGGCGACCTGACCGTTCGCGTGAACTTTGATGCCGACAAGGGCACCATCACCATCAGCGATCACGGTATCGGCATGACCGAAGAGGAAATCGACAAGTATATCAATCAGATTGCCTTCTCGGGTGTGACCGACTTCCTGGAGAAGTACAAGGACAATGCCAACAACATCATCGGCCACTTCGGTCTCGGCTTCTACTCGTCATTCATGGTTTCTAAGAAAGTGGAAATCATAACAAAGAGCTATAAGGCCGGTTCAAAAGCTGTCAAATGGAGTTGCGACGGCAGCCCTGCCTACGAGATTGACGATGCTGAGCGCGAGGATCACGGCTCGGACATCATCCTCTACATTGACGATGACTGCAAGGAGTTCCTCGACAAGTTCAAGCTCGAGGGCCTGCTCAACAAGTATTGCAAGTTTATGGCCGTACCCGTGGCTTTCGGAAAGAAGACTGAGTGGAAGGACGGCAAGCAGGTAGATACCGACGAGGACAACATCATCAACAGCGTAGAGCCGCTGTGGACCAAGACGCCTTCTACACTGAAGGACGAGGACTACAAGAGCTTCTACCGTACACTCTACCCCATGAGCGACGAGCCGCTGTTCTGGATTCACCTGAACGTTGACTATCCCTTCAACCTCACGGGTATTCTGTACTTCCCGAAGATTAAGTCGAACATCGAGTTGCAGAAGAACAAGATTCAACTCTACTGCAACCAGGTATTCGTGACCGATCAGGTAGAGGGCATCGTTCCCGAGTTCCTCACCCTGCTGCACGGCGTCATCGACTCGCCGGATATTCCCCTGAACGTTAGCCGTTCATACCTGCAGAGCGACCGTGAAGTTAAGAAGATTTCAACTTATATCACCAAGAAGGTGGCCGACCGCCTGAAAGCAATCTTCAACGAAGACCGCAAGCAATATGAGGAGAAGTGGGACGACCTGAAGATTTTTATCAACTATGGTATTCTCTCTGAGGAGGGATTCTACGACCGGGCCAAGGAGTTTGCTCTCTTCAAGGACACTGAGGGCAAGTACTTCACCTTCGACGAATACAAGACGCTTATCGAGGCTTCGCAGAAAGACAAGGACGACAACCTTGTTTATCTATATGCCACCGACAAGGACGAGCAGTACTCATACATCAAGGCTGCCAAGGACAAGGGATACTCAGTGTTGCTGCTCGACGGACAGCTTGACGGACCTACAATTCAGACCTTGGAACAGAAGTTCGAGAAGAGCCGCTTCACCCGTGTTGATGCCGACACCATCGACCGTCTGATTGTAAAGAGCGATGCGCCTAAAAGCGACCTTCCCGACGACCAGCGTGACAATTTGTCAGCCGTCTTCATGTCACAGGTTCCCAAGAATGGCAAAGCCGAATACATGGTTCAGGTCGAAGCCCTTGGCGAGGGACAGCGTCCTGTGGTCATCACTCAGAATGAGTGGATGCGCCGCATGAAGGAAATGAGCAAGTTCCAGCAGGGCATGAGTTTCTACGGACAGATGCCCGACTCCTTTAATCTCGTACTGAACAGTGACCACCGCCTCATCAAGGAAGTGCTCAACGACGCACAGGCTCAGCTGGCAGAACAACTGAAGCCCATCGAAGGCGAAATCAAAGGACAGGAAGCCCGTCTGGCTGCACTGAACCAGCAGACGGAGAAGAAGAAGCCCGAGGAAATCACACAGGAGGAGAAAGACGACAAGGCCAACACGCAGAAAGCCATTGACGAGCAGAAAGCCAAGAAGCAGCAGCTCATCAGCGACTATGCAGCCAAGAACTCTGTGGTTCACCAGCTCATAGACCTGGCCCTTCTGCAGAATGGAATGCTGAAGGGTGAAGCACTCGACAAGTTCCTGCAGCGTAGCGTAGAGCTTATCAAGTAGTTTCAGTCAGAACATTTGTCCATTAACATTCTGCCCGCGATACAGTTTCTTTGTATCGCGGGCAGATTTTTGTCTGATAAACATACTCCCCCCCAACAAATCTTCGGTTTTCATAATCGCGAGATGATACATTTATACTAAAATATATCAAAAACTGCCACTTAATTGCTAAGATATTCTCATTTGTAATCAGAAATCACTATTTTTGCAACGTTAACAAGAAGAATTGAAAATGAAAGAGATTAATTGTAAGGATTTGAAGTTTAATCCGTTCAATCTGATTGGAGGAGAATGGATGCTAATAACGGCAGGTGACGAATACAGTTGCAACACTATGACGGCTTCATGGGGACAACTCGGATGTCTGTGGGGACACGACGATCCGTCTGCCGTGATTTACGTTCGCGAGTCTCGTTTTACGAAGAAGTTCCTCGACGAAGAAGCATATTTCTCGCTCTGCGTGATGGACAAGTCATTCAAAAAGCAAATGGCCTATCTGGGTAGTGCATCAGGACGCAATGAAGATAAAATAGGCAAGGCTGGTATCACGCCCGTCTATGCCGACAATACCGTCTATTTCGAGGAAGCCAAGTTGGTATTCATCTGTAAAAAGGTGTATGCTGCCGAGATTCAACAGGATGGCATCATCTATCAGGAAACCAAAGACCAGCACTATCCCAATGGTGACAACCACACCATGTACGTCGGCAAAATAGAGAAAGTTCTTGTGCGCGATGATGAATATCTTGGATAAAATGACTCCATTTGCAACGTTTCTCGCCATTCTAACGTCTAACCAATATAAACTCTTAAAAAGAAACGATTATGATATTATCTACAACCCCACAGATTGAAGGTCATCCCATCCTCGAGTACAAGGGTGTGGTAACAGGCGAAACCATTATTGGTGCAAACATGTTTAAAGATTTCTTAGCTGGCATCCGAGATATCGTAGGTGGACGCTCAGGCAGTTATGAGAAAGTACTGATGGAGGCCAAAGACACTTCCATGCAGGAGATGATGAAGCGTGCACAGGCCCTTGGAGCCAATGCCGTTGTAGGCATCGACATCGACTATGAGACCATCGGACCCAATAACTCAATGCTCATGGTTGCCACCAGCGGCACTGCCGTAGTGATTTGAAGCTCATCGAAGAATAAGACTGTTATTTCGGAACACACGTCAAATACACACGCAGAAAGAGGCAAAATCGTGATTTTTTGCCTCTTTTTTTTCATTTTTCCTATCATACCTACACTAAATTGCTCAAACATCGCTGTAAATATCTCGTTTATAGCGACATAGACTGTCATGTGTACAAAAACAATCCACCACTAATCCTACACTAAACCTACACTAAACCTACACTAACATCCACTAAAACTACACTAAGATCCACTAAAACTACACTAAGATCACTGGGGACAGGTTGTTTGAAGTGAACCATTCCGTGGTTTCATTCAAAAACCTGTCCCCATGATCGATGTCCTCCCCATGATCGACACCACACGTTGCGAGAAAAAGTGCATGACTTTCAAACGAAACCCATGGACTTTCAAAC
>JAGBQP010000032.1 GCA_017632825.1 Prevotella sp.
CAGCGTCAGGTCGCACACAAAGGTGTTATGTCCGCGATTCAGCAGCGTGGCCGTCTTGCTGATGCTCTCGTTCTCCAAAGGTGGTGCATTCCTGATGATAGTGCCCTCCATACTCTCGCCCACCAACGAGATATTATAACCTAAAATGGTTGTCAGCACCTGATCGCCCAGATCGTAAAAGCCATTAGGAATAAAGATGTAGAGTCGCTCTGCCGTCGAATCAGCGTTAAGCTTAGAAGCTTCCTCAATAGTGGATAACAGACTCGCTGCATCACCTGCTTTGACAACCAGACAACGAGGCTTGGCATACAACATAACAGGGATTAGCAGCAACAGAACTGCGAGTAGTAGATTGTTTTTTTTCATTTGTTTGCAAAGGTAGGCGTTTTTAGTCATTACTGCAAATTTTTTCGGTAAAAAGTGCACGTAATTCAAAAAATTAGAGTACCTTTGCAGGCGATTTCTAAAAAATCATGTTAATCGGGATGTAGCGCAGTTGGTAGCGCACTACGTTCGGGACGTAGGGGTCGGGCGTTCGAGTCGCCTCATCCCGACTAAACAGGGAAGAGGAAGCTGTTGTTAACCAACAGCTTCCTCTTGTTTGTAAAAACCCACTCCTATCACGACATCTGTATACTCTCAATGCGAAGTTTCAGAGTGCCTGCCGGCACACGAACCTCAACAACGTCACCCACCTTTTTATTTAACAGCGCTTCGGCGATAGGCGACTTGATGGAAATCTTGCCCTCGCGCAGATTGGCCTCATGAGGACTGGCAATGGTGTAGGTCATGCGGGCATTGTTAGCCAGATTGGTTATCTCAACACGACTGAGCAGGACAACGCAGTCGCTGGCCAGCAGAGACTTATCGATGACGCGAGCATTCTCCAGCACACGCTGCTTGAAGCGTATGCGACCCAGCAGACGGCCCTGCTCACGTTTGGCAGCGTGGTACTCAAAGTTCTCGCTGAGGTCACCCTTGTCGCGGGCCTCGGCTATTGCGTCCTTCACTTGTGGCAGCTCCACGTTCACCATGTGTTGCAGTTCGGCTACGAGCTTGTCGTAACCCTCTTGTGACATATATTCCATGATTCTATTGGTTTCTGACTTGTAAGATGTGACTCGCTGACGAGCCATCGGTTAATACTCTATATAAGGTTCCAGACGACGGATGGCGTCAGGAGGAAAGTCTTTCGACAGGGACAACTGTTTGAGGTTCTCAATGTGTCCATGCAGACGGCGGAAGTCAACGATGGCCTTGGCCTGATAATAGTTGATGTACGGATGACGTCTCAGCTCGTTGAGCGACAGTCGGTTGACGTTCAGCCGATGGGGATTGGGCTTGCTGATGACAAAATACTGCTTGGCCTCTCGGGGGAAGTCGGGTATCTCGTCGAGCTGGTCGATACTGACGTAGCCACCCAGATAACGTCCGTGGTTCACAATCTCGTTGGCAAAGTAAACGCCGATGCCCGGTACACGCCGTAGCTGGGTAGTATCGGCAGTGTTCAGTATGACATGCTGGCCCTGCTCTAACTTCACGGGATAGCGCAGGGTGTCACGAGCAACGGCTGACGACTGGCGGTCGGCTGATGCCGGGAACAGACTGCTAGCAGGCTGATAGTCGGCAGAGATGCGGATATAAGGCTCCAACCGGCGATACTGCCCTGCCGTGAGACCATAGAGACGGGCAAAGTCCTGCGGACGACGGTAGATGCCACCGGCACGCCGATAGCGGTAGATGTTGCGTACCTGCCAGCGCTGCAGACCGAGCTGTAACAACTGTGTAGAGTCAGCCGTGTTAGGGTCGAAGGCAAACAGCTTTGTCTCACGAGCCGGCATGCCATCGTCGATTGGGCGGTTGTCATGGCGGTAGCGTTGTTGGCGCGAGCTTGTGCCAGCGCGGTCTTTCGTACTGTCAGGTGTAGCTGTCTGTTCGTTTCCAGTCAGCACAATGACCGTCAGCACGACGACAATGATACAGAGCAACGCCATGATAACACGGCGGTCGGACTTATGAATATAAAAGAAGTTTCCCAACGTTAACCAATAGTCATTAAACGCCTATCGCTTTATATCACTCCAAACTGATGGAGGAAGATGAGAAGAATACCGAGTGGACACACATAGCGCACACTGAACAGGTAAACCTCAAAGACACGACTGCGGAGCGTTCCGTTGTTGGTCAACTCCTCGCGTACAATCTGACGTGGCACATACCAGCCTATGAAGAGACAGGTAAACAGTCCACCCGTAGGCAGCAGTATCTGTCCGGTCAGGAAGTCGAACCAGTTGAACAGCGACTTATCGCCAATGACGAGCCAGTCGCGCGTGTCACCGAACGACAGCGAGCAGAAGATGCCAATGAAAGCACAGAGGATGGTGACAA
>JAGBQP010000033.1 GCA_017632825.1 Prevotella sp.
AATGGGAGCTTCACAGCGACCACCTGTTATCCTACAGTTGAAAACTTTCTTTTTTACCAATAACTAAAAACCTAAAACTATAAATATTACTACTAACCTAAAACAATCTATTAACCTTTTGACGATGCAAAGGTACAACGATTTCTTGATTCTCGCAAGAGTTAGGGTGAAAAAACTGCATAAATTAACAATATTCTTGACGTAAATCAATCAATTGTGTGCGGAAACAACAAATATTTATGCTTTTTTCTTTGTTTTCACAAAAAATTAGTGTTACCTTTGTAGAGTTTTAATTTAAGGTATAGAAAATGAAGAAAATTCTTTGGATTGTCATTGTGCTGCTGGTAGGTGTGCTGATGTTTATCACGGCACCTGCCGAAGAAAAGCACAAGGAAGCCATGATGAAAGCTGTCAGAGAGTATATAGACGAGGAGGCAGCCAATCGCGGCTTTAAGGATAACGGCATCACACGGCTCGGAAAGAACGTGGTGGCGCAGGCTGTGAAGACAGCCCTGAACTCGAAACTGAAGTTCGATAACTACTACCTCTTTAATATGACGCACGTGAAGCTGGGCAGCGAGAATAAGGTGCTCTCGCTGGGCATCTTCGGCAAGGTCTTCACCTTCGACAAGGACATGCTTCGCGAGAACCTGGAGGAAGCCTTGCGCACCAAGGAAGTTGAGAAGGTGCAGAAGGCTGCAGCCAAGGAGGAGGCGCGCGAACTGAAGCGCCAACTCAGACAGCAGCGCAAACTGGAGAAGAAACTGGCACGAGAGAAGCGCCGTCAGGAGAAAAAGGCTGCCAGGGAGGCAAAACGTAAGGCAAAAAAGCAGTAGGAGTGAGGGTACTGATAGTTAATACGAGCGAAAAGACGGGCGGTGCTGCTGTGGCGGCCCACCGCCTGATGGACGCACTGAATAATCATGGCGTCAAGGCCAAGATGCTGGTGCGCGACAAGCTGAGCGACAACCTCAGTGTTGTCGGACTGCCAAAGTCGCCGCTGCTGCGCTGGCACTTCCTGTGGGAACGGCTGGTCATTTTCTTTCATCTTCGTTTTTCACGCAAACATTTGTTTGAGATAGATATAGCCAATGCTGGTACGGACATCACACGCCTGCCTGAGTTCAAGGAGGCAGACGTTATCCACCTGCACTGGGTCAATCAGGGCATGCTGTCGCTGAAGGACATCCAGAAGATTCTGCACAGCGGCAAGCCTGTTGTGTGGACCATGCACGACATCTGGCCGGCAACGGCTATCTGTCATCTGACGCTGGGCTGTCGCCACTTTACGACGCAATGTCGTGAGTGTCAGCTCTTGTCTGGCCGTAGCGGATTGGCAACGAGCGTCTGGCGGCGGAAGCAAAGAATGTTGGCTGACAGTAATGTGTACTTTGTGGCGTGTAGCCACTGGCTGGCATCCGAGGCTAAGGCGAGTGCCTTGCTGAATGGTCAGAAGGTGACGAATATCCCCAATCCCATAGACACACATATTTATAAAAAGACAAGTCAGAAGGAGGCGCGCGACCGGCTTGGTCTGCCGCGGGACAAACGCCTGCTGCTGTTTGTGTCGCAGCGAGTCACAAATCCCAATAAGGGTATGGACTATCTGATCAAGGCTTGCGAGATGATCAGGGATATACCTAATCTGGGGGTTGTCGTCCTCGGAGGACACGCTGAGGAGGTGGCGGGACTGCTGCCCTTCGAAACGTTCCCGATGGATTATGTCTATGACGACCGTTTAATCGTGGACATATATAACGCCGTTGACCTGTTTGTGCTGCCTTCGCTCTCTGAGAATCTTCCTAACACCATCATGGAGGCGATGGCCTGTGGCGTACCCTGTGTGGGCTTCCACGTGGGTGGCATTCCCGAGGAGATAGACCATAAGAAGACTGGCTATGTGGCCAATTATCGTGACGCCGAGGACCTGGCAAGAGGCATCCGCTGGGTGCTGGAGGCTGATGCTGAAGCACTTGGCGAACAGTGTCAGTCCAAAGTTCTCCGTAACTACTCCCAGTCGGCGGTAGCCATGCGCTACACCGAAGTCTATAACCAGGCGTTGGCCATGAAGCACTATAAGCTATGATTAGATTCTCTGTTGTCACCATTACCTATAACGCTGAGGCTGTACTTCAGCGGACGCTCGACAGCGTGCTCTGTCAGACTTACGACGATGTGGAGCATCTCATCATCGACGGTGCTTCGACGGATGGCACGCTGGCTATGGCCGAGAGCTACAAGCAGCAGTCTGATGCATCGGACAATGGCCATCAGGTCATTATCCAGTCGGAACCCGACAGCGGTATCTACGATGCCATGAACAAGGGTTTGACGCAGGCTTCGGGCGACTATATAGTCTTTATGAACGCCGGCGACACGTTCCCCTCGGCCGATACGCTCGAGCAGGTAGCGCGCCGCTGCCGTCTGGCCGAGCTGCCCAGCGACTCGCGCCCAGGTGTCCTCTATGGCGACACGAATATGGTCGACGACGAGGGCCATTTCCTCCGGCTCCGTCCTCACCGCCCGCCGCAGCAGTTGTCGTGGCGCTCGTTCAGAAGTGGCATGCTGGTCTGTCATCAGGCCTTCTACGCCCGTACCGATATAGCTAAGAACGTGCCTTACGACCTGCAGTACCGCTTCTCGGCCGATGTGGACTGGTGCATCCGTGTGATGAAGGAGACGGAGCGCGCAGGCCTGCCGCTGAGCAATGCTGGTATCGTGGTGGCTAACTATATGGAGGAGGGTACAACCACCAAGAACCACAAGGCATCATTGCGTGAACGATACCTCATTATGCAGCGCCATTACGGTGTGCTGCCGACTTTCTTCATGCACTGCTGGTTTGTGGTGCGTGCCTTTATGCGGCGCGGAAACAATAAGTGTAAGCAATAGAATAGTAAAACGATGGAACAGAGTAGCATTTTTGAGATGTGTGGCTGGGTGGCCAGCTTCACGATGATACTGGGCTATCTGCCTCAGGCGGTGGAGACCATCAGGACACGCAATACCGATGGTATAGCGCTGCCCACATTCCTGATGATGGCTGTCGGTGGCTTTTTCTTTATGTTGCAGGGTCTGCTTCATAAGCCAGACGTGATGTGGGCGCTTTTCCTGACCAATCTCATTACGACCTCATGCAGTACCATTGTTTTCTGCATCAAGGTCTATAACGATTACATCAAGAAGAGACGATAGTTGACGAGTTACAAAAATATAATACTATGAAGATACAGTTTAATCTGGAGTACAAGACAACGTTCGGCGAAGAGCTGGTGATAAACTTCCTGACAGACGGCGAACCGTCTGAACAGCATCGCATGACGACGGGTGATGGCCTGCATTGGACGTGTGAGGTCACGATGGCCGCTCAGCCAGGCACGTATATCGACTATAGTTATTCGCTGATGCACGGCGACAAACAGTTGCGTCAGGAGTGGCTCGTTGCTCCCCATCGTCTTGAGTTCGCAGCCTCTCAGGCAGCGCGCTATACGGTTTATGACCATTGGCTGGACATTCCAGAGGATTCTTATTTATACTCCTCAGCCTTTACCGACTGTGTGGCAAGACGTGAGCGACAGCTCAGTACGCCTTCAGAGTATAGCCGTACCATACGTCTGAAGGTGCGTGCTCCGCAGTTGTACGGCGGCGAGCACCTGGGGCTGATAGGCGGTTGCGATGCGCTTGGTGACTGGGAGACCCGTCATGCCTTGCCAATGGCCGAGCATGAGCCCAACGAATGGGTGATTTCGCTCGATGCCGACAAACTGCCGCAGACGTTTGAGTTTAAGTTCGTAGCACAGCGTTCTGGCCAGACCATTCCTATCTGGGAAAACGGCATGAACCGCATGGTGTCGCTGCCAGAGATGGAGGCAGGCAACGTGGTGGTCTATGAACTGCCGCAGGCCTTCTTTCCAATCTATCCTTGGAAGGGTGCCGGAACGGTTGTCCCTGTGTTCTCACTACGTTCGGAGGGAAGTTTCGGCGTGGGCGATTTCGGCGATTTGAAAATGATGATAGAGTGGTGTGAAAAGACGCACCAGCGTGCCCTGCAGATTCTGCCTATCACCGATACCAATATGACGGGCTCGTGGCAGGACTCCTATCCCTATAACAGCATCAGTATCTATGCGCTTCATCCGCAGTACTGCGACTTCCGCCAGTTGCCACCGTTGAAGGATGAGGCTGAACGGCAACGCTTTGAGCAGTTGCGACAGGCGCTGAACGCACTGCCGCAGATTGACTACGAGCGTATGTTCAAGGCTAAGATGGCGTATCTGCGTCTCATCTTCAAGCAGGAGAGTGCCAAAACCAAGCGCTCGGCTGCCTATAAACGCTTTGTCGAGGATAACCGCGAGTGGCTTGAACCCTATGCCCGCTTTTGCATGAACCGCGATAAGTACGGTACCGCCGAGTTCTCCAAGTGGCCTAAGGAGGCCAACAACAAAAAGGCAAAGACCAGCGCCCAGTTCGATTTCTGGTACTTCGTGCAGTATCATCTCGACCGCCAGATGCGTGAAGCCCACGCGTATGCGCGCGCACACAGCGTTATATTAAAAGGTGATATCCCTATCGGTATTTCGCGTGACGGTGTTGAGGCCTGGGTAGAACCACGCTACTTCAATCTGAACGGACAGGCTGGTGCGCCACCCGACCCGTTTTCGGCTGACGGACAGAACTGGGGCTTTCCTACATATAACTGGGACGAGATGCTGCAAGACGGCTGCCAGTGGTGGGTACGCCGTTTCCGCAAGATGGCACAGTATTTCGACGCCTATCGCATCGACCACGTTCTGGGCTTCTTCCGTATTTGGGAGATTCCCGTGCCTGAGAAGTCAGGACTGAAGGGACAGTTTGCACCAGCTCTTGGCATGAGCCGCGAGGAGATTGAGTCGTATGGCATCTGTGGCCATCTGGACGACCTCTTCCTTGCTGACCATAAGCGCAGCGACCGTTGGCATCCACGCATTGCCGTACAGTTCCAGCCTGCCTACGAAGCGCTGACCGAGGACGAGAAAAACAACTTCAACCGTCTCTACAATGACTATTTCTACCACCGCAATAACCAGTTCTGGTATCAGGAGGCCATGAAGAAGCTGCCGAGACTGACGCAGGCAACACGTATGCTCGTATGTGCCGAGGATCTTGGTATGGTGCCCGACTGCGTGCCTTGGGTGATGAACGAACTGCGTATTCTCTCTTTGGAGATACAGTCCATGCCCAAAGAGTCGAAATACCGTTTCGGCCGCTTGAGCCATAACCCCTATCGTTCTGTCTGCACCATCTCAACCCATGATATGCCGACACTGCGACAGTGGTGGGATGAGAATGACGAACGTACACAGGACTATTTCTCGACCATACTCCGCCGTGGTGGCGAGGCTCCCCATCCGCTGCCCGGTTGGCTGGCTAAGGACATTGTCAGTCGTCACCTGACGTGTCCCTCTATGCTCTGCCTGTTGTCACTGCAGGACTGGCTCTCTATCGACGAACGCCTGCGGTTGCCCGATCAGAACGCCGAACGCATCAATATCCCGGCTAACCCACGCCACTATTGGCGTTATCGAATGCACTTAACTATTGAACAACTGCTGGCTGCTGATGACTTAAATAAAGAAATCAACACATTGATTGTGCAGAGTGGACGTCAATAAGAAGTATATTCGTGGAAATTATGCCCGTTTTCAGAGGTGTTGAGACAAAAAGGCTAACAAATGAGACATACAAGAATGTTGTGTAGCCGTTTTCCCCGTACCTTTGCCACGAAATTCAAAACGTGGGGTTTCCTCACATATTTTAGCGAAGAAAATTAAAGACCTAAAAATAGAACTATATTTATCAACTATTTTAATTGCTCATAACCAAGAGGATGCTCAACCGTGAGGTTGGGCGTCTCTTTTTTTTAACCTTTCTTTTCTGTTATCAGCAGATGATAAGTGTTAAAATGACACGCAAGGCATTTTTTTTTTAGAAAAGTTTGGATTGTTTCATTTTTATTTCGTATCTTTGCCGCCTGAATATACACTACTCAATTATTAACTAAAAACAAAACCGTATGAAGTTTAAAAAACTACTCGTTTTAAGTGCGCTTTGGCTCTCGAGTCTTGGCGTATGGGCGGTTGATGGCGGTGTTTGGGTAAAACCGGCATTCCCAGCAATTCCCGAAGTGTCACAGTTTACCACCTATGAGGCGGTAACAACTGCTGATGAAGGTGCAGAAAAGGCAGTCTATCTGTACAATGTTGCTACTCATTTGTTCTATAGTAGCGGTAATAACTGGGGTACGCATGCCAGTATTATTTCTGCTGACAATAGCAAAGATGCCGTGCCTACGGGCGAGTGTATCCGTGGTTCTAAGGTTTACTTCCTTTCTTCGTCTGAAGCGGTTGCCAAGGGCGCTGATGTCGTGGAGTTGAAAACGTGGGTTTACAAATTTAACGAATTCCGTAGTGCTTTCGGTGGTAACAGTGGCGTTGGCGACTGTTGGACTGACAATAACGGCCGTGATGACCGTTTCTGGAAAGTGACGGATGCAGGTAATCAGACCTACCGTATCTCCAACGTTAAGAACTATACAAATTTCTTCTTGGGTTGGGATCCGAATGCGGCTGATACGCGTTTGTCGCTGCTCGATCCTGCAGCTCCAGAGGTGGCTGTTGACTGGAAACTTGTTCCTGCCGACGCTTACGACACATGGTACTCTAACGTAACAGAAGAAATGTTCAAGGCTATTCAGGACTGGCAGAGTGCGAGACTTCAGTATAACGCTGCTATGAAACTGAAGGATGCGCTTGAGAA
>JAGBQP010000034.1 GCA_017632825.1 Prevotella sp.
ACGTGGCTCCCAACTCACGAGTCCTGCAGTCGAAAGCAGTCGAATCGCATTATGAGGGTGGATTAGGGATTTAATACCATAATTGTGGTATGCAAATGCCACACATATGGGATTGTAGGAGTGTGAAAAACACCGTATCTTTGCACCCAGAAAAAAGAAACATTAAAGATTAAACATTAAATTATTAAAGTTATGAAACGAATGTGTAATATGCGAATGCGCGAATACTGTTGTAGCCAGATGATGGCCATGACGATGAAAGGAAGTGTATATATAATAATAGGTAATGAACAAAAACGACAAAAATATGAAAAAGATAGTATTTACAATAGCATTGGTATTAAGCCTGGGGCTGGGCAGCGCCTGGGCAGAGGGTAACAGTAATAGTACTAACGAGACCAACAGCAGCGTACGCACCATCAAGAGTCCGCGTTTCGTTCGTCCGTTGGTAGAGAAATGGATTGAGGAATACGCCAAGACTGAGCCGGGCGTGACATTCCAACTTGTAAAAGGCTCAGGCAATCAGGATAACATCGACCTGCTTGTCTCGTTTGACAATCAGGACGCCGATACAAAAGACGTTAGCCACATAATATATTTCGGAGAGACAGCCGTGCTGCCCATTACTGCGCGTAGCTCTGAGGCAGCACGGCTATTGGAGGGGAAGCACTTGAACGCAAAGAAGTTGAAGCAGCTGTTCTTCCTAAATGACGACTTCGACGAGGACGTAAAAAAGAACAAAACTTTCGAAGCCATCACCGTGTATAGCGGTAGCAATGCCACATCGGTTGCCTCGTCGTTCGCCCACAACTTCGGTGAGGAAAGTACCAACTTCAGAGGCAAGCGTATTGCCGGCGACGACCTGTTCTTGAATACCGCCATTGCGAAGGATCCGCTGGGTGTGACGTTCAACACGTTGTCGAACATCTTCGACCTGCAGAGCCGTCATCTAAAGAGCGATTTGTCGCTGGTAGGACTCGATCTGAAGAAGGACTTGGAAAAGAGTTTCACCGACAATGGTACCCTCGACGACGTGCTTACCATCCTTGAAAACGGCAAACCCGCAGAGGTGACCATTGAGAAGGTCGGCATCACGTTCAATAGCACTGACGGCGCAGTAAACCGCTTCCTGGAATGGGTGCTTGAGAATGGCATAAAGTATAACCACCAGTATGGTCTGCTGAATCTTGACAGCAAAGTGGCAGAAGCGCAGACCAAGAAAGTCATCAACACATTGACCGCACAAAAATAAAATCGTATTAGACTTATGGTAAAAAGATTATTCATTGCAACATTCGTTGCAATCAGCCCCCTCTATGCACTTGCGCAAGGGCTGATAACAGGACATATCAAGGACGCTCGTAGCGGTGAGTCGCTCATCGGAGCCTCCGTCATCGTGAAGAGTGAAAAAGGACAGGGCGTAGTGACTGACGTGGATGGTAACTTCTCGCTGCAAACCAAGAAAGAAGCCCCACTGACCCTGCGCGTTGAATACGTTGGCTATCGTCCATTGGACGTCGACGTGTACGACTTCGAGGAACCCGTAGAGATTACCCTCATCGACAACTCCAGCCGCTTGGACGAGGTGGTCGTGGTTGGTTATGGTACGCAGAAGCGACTGGAACTCACCAGCAGTATCTCTACTGTGAATAAAGATTTGCTGAATCAGTCGGTGGGCTCGGTAGAGAATGCCTTGCA
>JAGBQP010000035.1 GCA_017632825.1 Prevotella sp.
GACCGCGAGGCCATATAGCCCATTGGTGATACCCAGTCGTTGAGCAACAGTTTAGTAACAGGTACGCCGAGACCGAAAATAGTGTTGGCCAGTAAGATGGCTCCATGAGCCTGTAGCTTTTTATTCTCCATTTGTAATATCTTGTTGGTTGAAAACGGCTGCAAAGGTACGAAAAAAAGTGAAGAGTGAAAAGTGAAGAGTGAAGAATTTGCTGCAGCCATTGTTTTTTAGAGTTTTTACGTGCCTTTGTGCTCTATGAGCGCGATGATACTCTGTCTCTACATAAAAAAGATTAAAATCTTTTGTTCTGCTCTCGACTTTTCGTACCTTTGCAGCCACGATGAATACACCTATTTATATTATAGAAGAAGCTCGGCTTCGTCATAATCTGAAGACGATTGCCGATGTAGCCCGTCAGGCCGATGTGGAGATTATCCTTGCTTTCAAGGCATTTGCTCTGTGGAAGACGTTCCCGATCTTTAGGGAGTATATCCATTCGACGACGGCCAGCTCGCTCAGCGAAGCACGCTTGGCGCTTGAAGAGTTTGGCAGTAAAGCCCACACCTATTCGCCAGCATATACCGATGCCGAGTTTGATGAAATACTGCGTTGCTCCAGCCATTTGACATTTAACTCCCTGTCTCAGTACGAACGGTTTCACGAAAGTGTAAGAGGTCAAGCCTCTATAGGCTTGCGTGTAAATCCAGAATATTCAGAGGTGGGAACGGCACTCTATAATCCATGTGCACCAGGTATCCGTTTTGGTGTTACCGCCGACAAGTTGCCTCAGACACTGCCGGCCGACATCGAAGGCTTCCACTGTCATTGTCATTGTGAAAGTGGTGCAGATGTGTTGGAGCGTACATTAGTGCATATAGAGGAAAAATTTGCCCGTTGGTTTCCCCAGCTGAAATGGCTGAATCTGGGTGGAGGACATTTAATGACGCGTAAGGACTATGATGTGGCACACCTTATTAATATATTAAAGGGCCTTCACGAGCGTTATCCGTGGTTGAAGATTATTCTTGAACCAGGCAGCGCCTTCGCATGGCAGACCGGACCGTTGGTGAGTCATGTAGTTGATGTGGTGGAGGACAAAGGTATCCGTACTGCCATCCTCGATGTGAGCTTCACTTGCCATATGCCAGATTGTCTGGAGATGCCCTATTTCCCCGAAGTCCGCACTGCCGAGCATATTGATGAAACTCAACAGTCGTCAATGGCAGCTCATTTGTACCGTCTTGGTGGCAACAGCTGTCTGAGTGGTGACTTTATGGGCCTTTGGCAATTTGACCATGATCTGCAGATAGGTGAGGAAGTTATTTTCGAAGATATGATACACTATACTACAGTCAAGACAAATACCTTTAACGGAATCTCACATCCCGCTATCGGAATGCTTCATGAGGACGGAAATCTCGAAATTCTCCGTCAATTCGGCTACGAGGATTATCGAAATAGGATGGATTAGCAGTTTTTTTTGAAAAAAAGCGCGAAAAGTTTTGGCGGTTCAGAAAAAAGTAGTACCTTTGCATCCGCAATCGAGAGAGATGCCCCTGCAAAGGGAATTTAAATGCGGAAATAGCTCAGTTGGTAGAGCACAACCTTGCCAAGGTTGGGGTCGCGGGTCCGAGTCCCGTTTTCCGCTCAACATGTTGATACAAAAAGAGAGATTTTGCATAGGTGCAGAATCGTAAATGCCCAGGTGGCGGAATTGGTAGACGCGCACGTTTCAGGTGCGTGTGCCGCGAGGCGTGCAGGTTCGAGTCCTGTTCTGGGCACTCTTTTTGTCAATATGGTTTTTGTGTTGGAGAGGTGGCGGAATTGGTAGACGCGCTACTTTGAGGGGGTAGTGTCAATTGCGACGTGGGAGTTCGAGTCTCCTCCTCTTCACATAATTTTTTTGACTTTTTGCGGAAATAGCTCAGTTGGTAGAGCACAACCTTGCCAAGGTTGGGGTCGCGGGTCCGAGTCCCGTTTTCCGCTCTTCAATATTTTCTCAGAAAAACATCCACACTTTAATGAACTTATACTTAAGATACTTTGACAGGGAAACACTTGTCACATCTGTAGATGAAGCCATAGCCTATCTTGCGAATATTGATGAAATAGGTATGAACCCCATGTTGGAAGCTGATATTCGTGAGTACGTTAATAGTGATGTGTACTATCCGAAGCGTTATAAGGTACGTCCCCGCGTGTACTTTATCATTATTAAAACCGAAGCTCAGACCATGCAGGACTTTAAGGATAAGAAGGCCATTCGTCCTGCTGTAGCAACCAAAGACCGTAGTGTTTCTCCTGCAGTAACAAAGCTGAACGAGGAAAAATTCGGTTGGTACGAGTGTGCGATGGATTTCAAACGCGTACTTCTTGTTCCTGGAACTGGAAAGTTCCAATACCGCGACACACGTTTCGTTGTACAGATGAAGGGTATGTCGGGTATCGATTGCTATACTCGTATTGTTGAGCATCTGCGTGAACGTGTTGACGAGCGCAGCCAGTTCCCGTCAGCCAAAGGAAAGAACTTCCGCTTCACCTATTTAGGTTTGGCAAAGTAGTTTTATTATATCACGCTCAACGTATAGGTTATTCTTATGAATAAAGTAATGCTTATCGGAAATGTGGGAGCCGATCCTGAGGTGCGTTTTGTTGATCAGGGCGTAGCAGTTGCCCGTTTGCGCCTGGCGACGACGGAGCGCGGCTATACGCTGCCTAACGGCACTCAGGTGCCGGAGCGTACCGACTGGCACAACGTTATTCTTTGGCGTCGTTTAGCAGAGATTGTGGAGAAGTATGTCCACAAAGGCGATAAGCTGTATATTGAAGGACGTTTGCGTTATACGACCTATGACGACAAGTTAGGTCAGCGACGTTATCAAACCGAGATTTGGGCAGAGAATATGGAGATGTTGACTCCGAAAAACATAAGCACAGATGGACCCGGCGCAGATTCTTAATGAGGTTCATATTATGATGCCATCGATTGGGGCTATTATTGCCGCTGTCATGGCTTGTCTGCTTTTGCTGGCTTCCGGGTTTGCATCGGGTTCTGAGATTGCATTCTTCTCACTCTCACCATCCGACCTTAGCGAATTGGATGAGAATAATAGTGATGACGACCGGAAGATTCTGATGCTTCGGAGCGATTCCGAACGGACTTTGGCGACGATATTGATAACCAACAACTTGGTGAACGTCACCATTATCATGCTCTGCAATTATTTCTTTTCGCAGACGGTGAATTTTGGCACGGCTTATTGGCTGGAATTTGTATGTATCACGGTTTTGCTTACTTTTCTGCTCTTGCTTTTTGGCGAGATTATGCCAAAAGTTTATAGTGGACAGCATGCGTTGGTCTTTTGCCGCCGTTCGGCAGATGCCATTTTCTTCTTGAGCAAGGTGTTCCGTCCATTGTCAAACATTCTTATTCGTTCGGGGGCTCTTGCTGGCAAGGTTTTGCAGCACGAGAATCATGTTCTTAGTGTTGATGATTTGGAACAGGCCTTAGAGCTGACAGACAAAAACGAACTGAAGGACGAGCAGAATATGCTCGAAGGCATCGTGCGCTTTGGCGACGAGACAGCTAAGGAGATTATGACGAGTCGTCAGGATGTCGTTGACTTGGATTTCCGTTCTACTTTTGCAGAGGTTCTTCAGTCTATCGTAGAGAATAACTACTCTCGTATTCCTGTCTATCAGGATACGGTCGATAATATTCGCGGCATCCTTTATATCAAGGACCTTTTGCCGCATCTCTCCAAATCCTCTTCATTTCGCTGGCAGTCACTCATTCGCCCGCCCTATTTCGTGCCGGAAACCAAGAAGATTGACGACCTGTTGCGTGAGTTTCAGGAGAACAAGGTGCATATAGCCATTGTTGTCGATGAGTTTGGTGGAACCAGCGGTATTGTTACCATGGAGGATATATTGGAAGAGATTGTTGGCGAGATCAACGACGAGTATGACGAGGAAGAAAAGAACTACGTCCGTGTCAACGCCAATACCTATATATTTGAAGGTAAGACGCTGTTGGCAGACTTATATAAGATTCTGAACATCGATGACGAGACCTTTGCCGATGTGGAGGGCGATGCCGACACAATTGCTGGTTTGCTATTGGAAATCAAAGGCGATTTCCCCCAGTTGCATGAGCGTATCGATTATGCCCATTTCACGTTTGAGATACAGGAGGTTGAGGAACACCGCATCTCAAAGGTTAAGCTCATCGTTCACGATTCACCAGCCTAACTCGTTGAGTCGGACAGCCTTGTACCATGCAGTACTCTTGATGTCTTGGTTATACTTGGAATAGTTTCTGCGAAAGCTTGGTGACTGCGGTATAAACATGTTGACACCGCTGTACCGTTCCTCGGTCATTTCAAAGTCGTTGTAGTTGAAGTTCCAGTCCGTGTTTGTAATCCATCGTGTTGCCATCTTCTTATAGATGACAGCTTCGTCTAAAGCCTTTTTCCACGTGGCATAGGCCTCTGGTTTCGCATATTTTAGGATGAAGTCGTTGGCATCGTTGAACAGCGGAGAATAGTAGTAGTGTATCAGTCCTGTGACGTCTGGATAAGCCGTCAGGCTGAGTGTGTCTTTCATCGACATCAGCACATCGTGTGTAGCTTCTGCCAGTTGATTCATGGCACTCATCTTGACAGCCGATAGGGGCACGCTTCTGTTGTTGGTGAATCTCTGCTCAAAATAGCGGTCAATGATGCTCGAGTAAAATGTTTCGGGTTCGAAGAGTGCAGGCACGACAGTTGTGTAGGGCGCTCCGATGCCTGGTATTTCGGCTGGTGATCCTATGACGTAGTCTGCTATGTTGCGTAGCTCGTAGAGCGCCTCAATGCTCTGGAAGTGGCAGCAGTCAGCGAAGATGTATTTCAGGTGAGGTACCTCGCTGAGTATCTCTGCCAGTGTGTGCATGTTTATCCAAGCTGAATTGCTGTTGTTGTCACTTCCGTTGTCAAGACCATACGCCTTGCGCCTTGCAGAAGCAGGGGTGTTTGCACCTACAGAGTCCTCGATGACCCACCCCGAAGCGTGGCCCCAGAGTATGAGTCCATAGTCCTCGTTGCGTGACGGGTATTTCCTGAAGACGTAGTTGATAATGGCTTTCATGACGTTGGGATCGACGCTACAGACGTCGCCACTGCTGATACCCATGTCCTTGACAGACACCGAGTCAACTATTGCACCGTTACGAATGCGAGCCACATACGGTAAGTGCGTCTTGTTGTAGTCGTCCACATAGACCACCAGACAGTGCTTGTCCGCATCCGTTCTTGCCAACAGCATCTCGTCAATATCTTCGCGAATGTTTTCTGACAGATTGTTCTCTCCTGACATATATACCAATACGGTACGCTCCGACAAGAACTCCTTCTCCTCGTCCTTGTGGCAGGCCGTTAACAGCAATACGGCGGTTATGAAAGTCAATAAATGCTTCATCTTCATAAGATTTTCGTGCAAAGATACACTTTTTTGCCCAATTTGCAGTAACTTTGCATTCTAAAATTAAGAAGTTACATGAAAAAATATATATGGGCGGTTCTTGTGGCAGCCGTTTTTCATTTACCATTACGCGCACAGACTGAGGTTGACAACCCCTATCTGCAGTGTGAGGACACTTGTACGCATGTACATGGCATCGACCTGTCGCACTATCAGGGACAGGTGTTTTGGGAAACGGTAGGTGAGAATACCAAGATGGCTTATGTCTATCTGAAAGCCACAGAGGGCGGCGACCGCATAGACTCCTACTTCGAGCGTAACATCGACC
>JAGBQP010000036.1 GCA_017632825.1 Prevotella sp.
TCCCGAGATTTCTGAGACCATGATTGCTGACTGGTTCCAGGGCCCCACGATGTTCTGCGCTGCTGCTGAGGAGACTCAGGAGAACCTCATCGATGGTCGTGGCGACGCTTACTGCGGCATGCTGAACGCTAGCCAGGCTCTCTCTCTGCGCAAGACTCGCGCTTACATCCCCGAAGAGCCTGTTGGTGATGCTGGCCAGTGCGCTGAGATGATTCACGAGTTCCTGCCCATCGCACGTGCCATCGTCGGTCTGCAGAACCTGAAGATTATCAGCTTCGGTCCCCGTCCCAATAACTTCCTGGCTTGTAACGCTCCTATCCGTGCCCTCTACGATCTCGACGTTGAGATTGAGGAGAACTCAGAGCTTGACCTGCTCGAGGCCTTCCAGAAGCACCAGGGCGATCCCCGCATCGACGACGTTGTGAAGGATATGGCTGCTGAGCTCGGCACAGGTAACAAGATTCCTCACGTTCTGCCTAAGCTCGCCCAGTATGAGCTGACGCTGACTGACTGGATTGAGGCTCACAAGGGTTCACGCCAGTTTGTGGCTATGGCTAACAAGTGCTGGCCTGCTTTCCAGACCATGTTCGGCTTCGTTCCCTGCTACGTTAACAGCCGTCTGACCGGTCGCGGTATTCCCGTTGCCTGTGAGGTTGATATCTATGGTGCTCTGTCAGAGTACATCGGTACTTGCATCAGCGAAGATGCTGTTACCCTGCTCGACATCAACAACACCGTTCCTAAGGATATGTACGAAGAGAGCATCAAGGGCAAGAAGTTCATGTGCGACGAGTACACCGACAAGGAAATCTTCATGGGCTTCCACTGCGGTAACACCGCTTCTACAAAGGTTTGCAACTGCCAGATGTGCTTCCAGCGCATTATGGCTCGCGCTCTGCCTGTTGAGGTAACCAACGGTACTCTTGAGGGTGACATCCAGCCCGGTCTGGCTACTGTATATCGTCTGCAGTCAACTGCTGACACCAAGCTCCGCGCTTACATCGCTCAGGGCGAGGTTATCCCCGTAGCTACCCGCTCGTTCGGTTCTATCGGTATCTTCGGTATCAAGAACATGAGCCGCTTCTATCGTCACGTCCTCATTGAGAAGCACTATCCTCACCACTGCGCTGTTATGTTCGGCCACCAGGGCAAGTACCTGTGGGAGGTTCTCAAGTACATGGGTATCCCCGTTGACGAGATCGACTATAACTTCCCGAAGGGTAACTTCTACCCCACCGAGAATCCGTTTGCGTAGTCTATAGACTAAAGACATCTTAAAAATACTTGTTACCGCCGTTTGGCTGCTTCCAGCAGTCAACGGCGGTTTTTGCTCCAGGTCCTTATGTTCTGATACGTTACCACAAACTTAATAAATAGAAGAACGATGAGAAGCGCATTGTTTGTCATAATGATGTCCTTTCTGGCTATGAACAGCTGGGGACAGATGAAGCAGGTCAGTGGCACCGTGACCGATGCAGCCACTGGCAGTCCCATCACGGGTGTTAGTATCACCACTGAAGGTCTTTCCGTGGTAACTAACGAAGACGGATTCTTCACCCTGAAGAGTGAGAAGACTCCAACCGACATTCTCGTTACGCACGTGGGCTATCACTCCCTGCGCTTGCCGTTAGGTGGCCATCCTACGGAGAACATGAAGATACGCCTGACGCCAACCGTTATCCAGCTGGACGAGGTGGTGGTGACGTCCGACAATCCTCGTGACCTGGTAATGGCGGCCATTGCCAAGATAGGCCGCAACTATAGTCAGAAGCCAGAGCTCTATCATTGCTTCTATCGAGAGACTGCTATGAAGCGCCAGCATTACATCAGTGTAGCCGAAGGCGTCATAGATATGTATAAGACGGGCTACCGGCGCGGAACGCTGCGCGACCGTGTAGCCATCAACAAAGGTCGCCGACTGCTTAGTACGAAGCAAAGTGACACGCTGGGTGTGAAGGTGCTGGGCGGTCCTGTGGCTCCTGTAGAGCTCGACCTGCCTAAGAACACAGATATCCTGCTGACAGCCGAGGAACTGCAGCTCTACGATTTGAAAATGGAGCAGCCAACGGTGATAGGCGACCGTCATCAGTATGTGGTGGGCATCAAACCTCGTGCCGATGTGCCCTATGCCCTTTATAACGGGCGTCTCTACATCGACCAGGAGACACTAGCCTTCACCCGTGCCGAGCTGTCGCTTGATATGAGCAACCGCGACAAAGCCACTCGCGCTATGCTGGTCAGGAAGCCTGCTGGCGTACGCTTCCGTCCCAAGGAAATGTCGTTGGTTGTCGATTATCGTCCAGGTGCCGATGGCGTGATGCGCATGAGCTATATCCGTACCACCTTCCGTTTCAACTGCGACTGGAAGCGGCGACTGCTGGCCACATCGTTTGCCGCTTTCTGCGAAATGGCGGTGACGAGCACCAACACCAGCGATATTCAGCCCATTAGCGGCCGCGAGTCCTTCGACCAGCGCGATGCCTTCTTCGACAAGGTTGACTATTTCCGAGACCCCACTTTCTGGCAGGACTACAACATCATCGAGCCCTCTGTGACGCTTGACAAAGCAGTCAATAGGCTGCTGAAAAGGGCGGCAAGATAACTGATAAGAAAAAGAAAATGGGGATGTACTACGGTACATCCCCATACTATTGTGTCTGACTACAATCCGAAAGGTAGTCCTAACATATCGTCGATTAATCGCGAATCAGCCTCCGTAGGATCACCCTGCTCATTCGGATCGATATACACCTCGTTACCACTGGTAGTAATTATGTGTTGCAGTTCTATTGTCTCTACAGCCACTTCGGGCTTCAAATATGTTTTTTTCATTGTAGGTTTCCTCCTTCAGTTTTATTTGATCAATACTTTCTTACCATCAATAACGTACAGGCCGTTTGCCGGCTTGTTGACACGCTGTCCGCTTAGGTTGTAGATGCTCCTGTTGCCAGCTGATTCATATGTGTTAATGTCGTTGATATCGGTGGTGTCGTAAACAATGTCAAACATCTCACGGCTCGGGGCGGCGTCGAGCCTCAGGTATGCCTTGCCGGCGCTGATGGTGCCTTGGGTTGCCTTTACGAATTTACCATCTTTCAGTATATAGTCAAAGTTGTTTCCGCCAATGGTCGTATCAGTTGTCACGCCCACCAGCTTGTTGGTAACAGTTCCCCCATTATCAGCAACACATGGAATGACATACGACTGTCCTGCGGTGCCTTTCAATATCAGTCCCGTACCTGCTGGTACAATTCCTGTCACCTCTGTCAGCACGGCCTTGTTATTTGTAACAGCAGAAACGACATAAGCTTTCAGTCCGGCAATAGGCGCTGAGAAGTCAAGGGCTCTGTTGTCTGCATAGGTCGTCATGTTCTTCGATAAGGTAACGTCAGCTTGGCAGTCTGCTATGGTTGCCTGAGCCGAATTGACAATATAACCCGAAGTACGGTCAATCAGCAAGACAACAGCTTTAAGCTTTGACTTGTTCTGAATCAGCTCGTTCGCCGAGATATCGCCCACATAGCTATATTTCTGTGCCTGACCATTAACAATCGTTGAGGATACAGAACCGTTGACACCGTTCAAGATATCCCAGGCAGCAACTGCCACATGGTCGTATTCTATGCCAGAGACGGAAGAGCCTGCTTGAAACCAGAATTGCATATCACTGTCACCACTTTGGCCAGTTAGGAAGTTATTCTGACTCCAGCCATTACCATTGCCTGTTAAGCCGTCCTCAACAAGGACGTAGGCAATACCATATTGCCCATTATTTTCATCATAGACAAAAGTGGTATTTGTATTGAAAATAACGGCAGTCTTATCGTTGTCTTTCCATTGGGCTGTCAATTCGATTTTTCCTTGAGCAGCCTTATTAAATGCTTCATTAACAGAACTCTTCAACCAATTTCCGTTTGGATAGACGCTTTCATGGCGGTCAATCACACTACTTGGAAAGCCGTCGGCAAAGGTGTCAATAATAGGACTATAAGAGCCAATATCCATTGGATCGCCGTCATGAACAGCAATCAGCGTCACTTGATTGCCAAAGGTGTCATGAAGTTTTTTCATGCCCGCTAAGCCATTGGGACAGTATCCGCACCACGTTCCTGTAAATTCTTCCACAACGGGCGTAACTGGCACTTTCTCTGTAATCGTGATGACATTTCCACTAACAGTTTTGTTTGTTGCTTCGTTGGCAACGCCATTAACCTTGGTGATGGTGATTATTTTCTGTTTTTTCGATGCGACATTTTCACCTGGTATTGATGCTTCGAGAGTCCTGTATCCGTTGAAAGGAAGAGAATTATATATGGTCTGTGTTTTTTCTGCCGTTGTTGAACCTCCAACGGTTGTAACGGTGTAGGAAAATGAGGTAATGGGGTTCTTTCCTTTGTTGATAATAATGATGGGAATGCTTACGTCTTCTCCAGCGAATGAAACTATTTGTCCAAAATCTATAGGAATAGCAGCGTTATTAGGGTAATTTCCGCCGTCAATAAGAATCTGTAACGCCAAGTTTCCATAGTCGAGGCCATAGAAATTTTTCCATGATCCATTATTTACCCTATAGTAGAAAGAATGATCCATTTCTATGCCTTCTGCAACAATAGGATAAGCAGTTGAACTTGTGGAAAACGAGTAACCAATATAAAAGCCTTGGTTATTTACCACATAAGGAGTTGTAAGTACTACCTCATTGACACCAGCGGCCAAAGAAGACTTTGCAACAGTTTGCTTATAGGTACAATTGGTGGTAGCTGAAGATGGTTGTGTTGTAGAAATCCAAATAGTAAGGTCACTATTGATTGTTGTGACGTCGTTGCCTAACCAAAACCTCACAGCCTTAATGGTACTTCCACCTACTAATTCCTCGTTTGCAGGGACATAGATGGCAGCGTCGATGGTACCAGCTTGATTGTAGCCAGTAGTTCCGTTGCTACTGGCATCGGCTTCGCAGAAGTAGCCCCACCACATCTGAGATTCGGTAGGTGTAATAGTAGCTCTTGCGACGGACATAGTAACCATTGCAAGAATTAATAAAAACACTTTTTTCATAATGGTTTATTATTAAGATTTATGAATCAGTTAAGGTATGTATCTATCTGTCTTATTGAGAAATCTGTATTTCTCGCAGCAAAGTTAGGAAATTATTCCGAAAGCACAAAAAATTCGAACTTTTTTTTATCTATTGAAAAATATTGCTTATCTTTGCACTCGAGACAATCATATTAACAGGTTACTAAAGACCGATCATACTATCAAAAACAACGAAACAAGAAGAGCTATGAGTAAAAACACATTCCTACTGACACTCCTCGTCCTGCCGTTGATGCTGCTGCCTGCCACCATGCTTGCACAGTCGGGCAATTTGCCAGATGGTATTGAGATTATCCACGAGTGTGACACGATATGGCATTTTGGCTATAAGGGCATCAACCTCTACAGCCGCCCTATGCACCGCATCGACA
>JAGBQP010000037.1 GCA_017632825.1 Prevotella sp.
CAGGTGACGTAGGTAGTATAGACGCGCCTAAGACCGTAGCCGATGCTTTGGCAGCCATCAACGCACTGGAAGAAGGAGCAACCACCAGCGCAAAATACTATATCAAAGGTAAGGTTGCCAAGGTTGCTACAGCAGCCGAGGATATTGGTCCTAACAGCTCAAGCGGCAAGAAGTACAAGGATATCAACTACTACATCTCTGCAGATGGTAGCGATAACAGCACGCTCTACATTTACCGCGGCAAGAACGTTAACAACACCGATTTTACTTCGGCAGACCAGCTGAAGGTGGGCGACGAAGTGATTGTATATGGCAAACTGCAGAAGTACAAGAACACCTCCACTAACGAGATTGTACCCGAAATGGCTTCTGGCAACTATTTGGTAAAAACCAGTAACACCAGCGCAGGCGAGACGCCCACCACACCTGACACACCCGACACACCGGCAGAAGCAGGTACCAACGGCGACTTCGAGTCATGGACAGGCAGCACGCCCGACAACTGGAAGACCGCCTCAACAGCCGGTAATGCTACGCTGAGCCAAAGCACAACCGCCCACGGTGGCAACTACTCTTGCAAAGTCGCAGGTAATGCAAGCGGCAACAAGCGACTGGGTTACAAGGAGATGTCGTTAAAGGCCGGTTCATACAAGGTAACCTTCTACGCCAAGGCTTTGAGCGAAGGAGGAAGCCTGAATCCGGGCATTGTACCCATTAACAACGGTAGCGCTGGCACATACGCTTATACAGGCTACGTGGACAATATCAGTACTGGCGACTGGCAGAAAATTGAAGTCACCATTGAGGTTGCATCCGACGGCACTTACTGTTTCGTCATCATGAACCAGAAGAAGAGTACAGCCGTTGACATTCTCATTGACGACTTCACGGTTGTTAAAGGTTCAACTACCATTATTAAATAACCTAATGGCCGGAAAATAGCAAGGAGAAAAGCAAAAAACGGCTGAAATATTTGGCGGGCTGCAAAATTATTCGTAACTTTGCAGCCCGAAATTTATACAAACATCATAATTAACAAGTAAAATGAAAAAAGGTATCCATCCCGAAAACTATCGCCCCGTCGTGTTTAAGGACATGTCCAACGGCGATATGTTCCTTACGAAGTCTACAGCAAAGACCAACGACACAGTGGAATTCGAAGGCGAAACTTACCCCGTGGTAAAAGTAGAAATCTCTAGCACCTCTCACCCGTTCTACACTGGTAAGAGCAAGCTCGTCGACACCGCTGGTCGCGTCGATAAGTTCATGAGCCGCTACGGTAAGGCTGCTAAGAAGTAATAGCAGTTCGCCAAGATATCAAATATAAGACACTAAACGCTTGAGAGTGCGTCCTGGTAGTTGCATATGCCCGGCTGCACTCTCTTTGTTTTCTCGTTTTTGTCCCCTACACGTTACCTCACACAAACTACTCACTAACATGAAAAAAACACGTATCTTTCTCTTATTTCTCACCGCTATCCTAACGGTTGCCTGTAACGACGATGACAAGCCCACCGCTGACAATAGTAGTGTCAACGTCAACCGCAATGACACCAGCAAGGAGCCAGCTCTGCAGCGACTGGAGTTTCCCAAAGTAAAGGGTGGCGACAGCCGTGTTATCATCCACTCTCTGAACGACGAGTTCGGTATTAACTACAGCGTAGAATGGGACACCAAGAAGCGATCACAGCGCTGGTCGTGCTACCAGATGACGGCATCAAACCGCGTCTCAAAAACCAGCCGCTATTACTCTGACACAAACCAGTATCCGTACGACCCGGAATTGAAGGTTAACGAATATTTCAGCTATGACCCCTTCCGTGGCAGTGGCTATGACCACGGACACATATGCCCGTCAGCTGACCGTCTTTACTCCAAGGATGCAAACTATCAGACTTTCTATCTCACTAATATGCAGCCGCAATACCATGTTTTCAATGCAGGCATATGGGAGATTATGGAAGGAAAGCTGCGCTCATGGATTCACCAAAGCTCTAACACAAAGGATACACTCTTCGTCTGCAAGGGCGGTACTATCGACTCCGTGGAGACAGCGGGCGGTGTCAAGGACCCCATCCTGACAACCCTGAAGAATGGTCTCATCGTACCCAAGTACTTCTATATGGCACTGCTCTACAAGTCGAAGAACGGCAGTTACAAGGCGCTGGCCTTCTGGGTAGAACACAAGAACGAGGACCACTCGAACGACCCGCTCAGCAAGTACGTCATCAACATCGACGAGCTGGAACGTCTTACAGGCATTGACTTCTTCTGTAACCTGCCCGACGATATCGAGAACGAGGTTGAGGGCATGTCTGTCGAGGACGTCAAATGGCTTTGGACACTGTAGTCACTGCCCCGCTTTACATCAGAATTCAGAAGGAGCATGAACCCCTCAGACAGAGCAAATAAGAAAGTTAAGTTAAAAACTTAATTTTCCGTAAATCGTTTGGCTGTCACACCAGAAATGCGTAAATTTGTAGCTGTTTTTACACTATCAATATCAATACAAAACAATGAAAACTGTTTATGAGTTCTCTGTCAAGGACAGAAAAGGTAAAGAAGTCTCACTGAAAGAGTATGCCAACGAAGTACTGCTGATTGTCAATACCGCCACAAAGTGTGGCTTCACCCCCCAGTACGATGAGTTGGAAGCACTTTACAAGAAATACCACGCTCAGGGTTTTGAGATTCTCGATTTCCCCTGCAACCAGTTTGGTCAGCAGGCTCCCGGCACCGATGAGTCAATACACGAATTCTGCAAGCTGAACTTCGGCACAGAATTCCCCCGTTTCAAGAAGATCAAGGTCAACGGCGACGATGCCGACCCTCTCTACAAGTTCCTGAAGGAGCAAAAGGGCTTTGCCGGTTGGGATATGGATCACCCCATTGCTCCGATTCTTGAGGACATGCTGTCGAAAGTTGATCCCGACTACAAGCAGAAGCCCGACATCAAATGGAATTTCACCAAGTTCCTCATCAATAAGAAAGGTCAGGTTGTGGCCCGCTTCGAACCGACTGAGAAGATTGAGATTATTGAGACACAGATTAAGGAACTTCTGAAATAGTCATTAACCGCGACAACGGCGACACGCCGTTTGAGGCGTAGTGTCATCGTAGTCTAAATTCAATCATTATGGAAAATACAAAGTGTCTGATTATCGGTAGTGGCCCTGCAGGATACACTGCAGCCATCTACGCATCGCGTGCCAACCTCAGCCCTATTGAGTATAGCGGCATGCAGCCCGGCGGTCAGCTGACACAGACCACCGAAGTAGAAAACTTTCCCGGCTATCCCCAGGGTGTCGATGGCAACCAGATGATGATGGATCTGCGCGAGCAGGCCGAGCGTTTCGGTACTGACATCCGCGACGGCGAGATTGTTAAGGTCGATTTCTCAAAGGCACCCTACGTCTGCACAGCCGAGGACGGCACCGAGATTGCCGCCGACACTGTCATCATTGCCACTGGAGCCTCAGCCAAGTACCTGGGCCTCGACGACGAGCGCAAGTACAATGGCCAGGGTGTTTCGGCATGTGCTACCTGCGACGGATTCTTCTATCGCAAGAAGACGGTAGCCGTTGTTGGCGGTGGCGACACTGCCTGCGAGGA
>JAGBQP010000038.1 GCA_017632825.1 Prevotella sp.
CATCAAAACATATTTAATTAGTTTCCTTTGTTCAAAGGCGTACTTATATGATTAACTGATTTCCAATATATTACGACGCTGGGTTTTTTGAGGCATGGGTGAAAATCCAGCATATCACCAACCATTTTTGGCAACATTACCCCTTTTTTTGTCTTAAAAAGAATGGGACGGCCACCCTCGGCAGCCGTCCCGCATCTTCTCAGAGCGCATCAATCATCTCTTGCTTCTTCTCATCGCTCACCTTTCGGTATCGCGAGATGGCCTTACTGCCTTCGGCGTGGCCGCTCATCGATGCGATATCCGTATCTCTGAAGCCTGCGTCGTAAAGGTTGCCGCAGAAGTTCCGCCGCCCCATGTGGCTGCTCGCCACCTCCGACAGCTTCACTTGCTTTTCCAAGCGCGTCACGGGGTCCAGGATGGTCACGACATGGTCGATGTCCGGCACCGCCTTGAACATCTGCTTAATCATCGTGTTATACCGCTGGTCCGAGTCAAAAGGCAAAAGCCTGTCATCCGGAGTGTGGGCGTATCTCGCGATGATGATTTTGGCAGTCGGATGCGAAGGCACTATCATGGTCTTGCCGCTCTTGTTCTTCGTCTTGCCTGCAACATACTGGAGGTATTTGCCATCCACGACGTTCGACTTCTTCAGTCTCTTCAGGTCGCCGATACGGCATCCCACGAGCGACTGAAATACGAAGATGTCCCTTTGCACTGCCAGTTCTGGCCGCTTGCTGAAATCAGCCTCAAAGAGCTTTTGCCTGTCCTCGCTGCTGAAGAAGAAAGGCGTTCCGTAGACGGACTGGTCCATCGTGAAGGTGGCGAAGATGTCGTCCACCTTGGCCTTTTGCACCTTAATAAGCCAATGCCAAAAAGCCTTCAGATACTTGAAGTGAACGACAACGGTGTTCAAGCTGCGCTGCTCCACGCCTCTGCTCTCAATGACTTCATATCCGAGGTAGATGTACTTGTAGCGTTCCTTCGGGACCGGCATGTCGACGATCTTCTGCGTCTTCTTATACTTGCCCTTGACCACCTTCTTCGTTTCCCACAGCTCGTACTCGTTAAGGATGAAGTGTCGGAAGTCGTACAGGACGGACGTGGTCAGGTTCTTCACCTTATAGCGCTTGTTCTGGTACCGCTCCATTCTTTCCCAAATGCCCCAGCAGGTCATGTAGGTTCTGTGTCGCACTTCGGAGATGACTCCGTTTTTCTGCTGCTCATCGATGTAGTATTTGAAGGCATCGAGGAAATACCAGTTCACGAACTTGGCCATCTCGCGCTTCCTTGCCGCGTCTTCCTCTGCGTTTTGGGACTTGCTTCCCAGCATCCAGGTCGTGACCTCGGTCACTTTCCCGTGGATGAAGACCTCTTGGCGGGCCTCACTCCATTCGATGTCGTTCATCCAAACTGCGAGCGAGTTCTCCTTCAGCTCCCCTTCGCCAGTCTGTTCCCAGCAGCGGAGGAGGTAGAGGGGCAGTTGGTTCAAACGGTCTCGGATTTCGTCGCAATTGTCGCCGTGCTTGATGCCTTTGCGCACCTTCGGCACACCGCGTTCCGCGTCCCAATTCGCAGCCGTGATGTGGATGCCCGTGCCGGCTCTTTTAACAAATTGCCTGTTGCCGCTGAATCGGAGTTGGATTTCACCCCGGTCAGCATCATTCTTTACATACCTAGAAAGGTAAAATTTCACTGTAGCCATAAGTGTAATTTTAAGTTAGTAATTCAGTAAAACGTCGTGTCAAAAATCGAGGATTACCCCTTCCTCAATTGACATTGCAAATATACAAAAAATATCTGAATCCGTGTCAACGCCGTGTCAACCAAATCCATTTTTTTGCACAATTATGCAAATTTATTATCAGTCTAAATAATCGCAGACATTTATTTAATTAGTTGTTTTTCAACCAATTAAAAATAATTGCATGAGCAATGAAATTATTTATAGCGCCGAATAGTGCTGTAACTTTCGATTCCGCTATGGGCTACAAAACAAA
>JAGBQP010000039.1 GCA_017632825.1 Prevotella sp.
GTCAAGTTTACCGTACCCAAGCTGGGTGACAAGAAAACGCTGTTGGAACTGTCGGCGATGAACGGAAAACAGTATAAGTTCGACCGCTTGAAGCAGGCAGAGAAACTGAATCCTGAGCAGAAGCAGGTGCGACTGATGAAGGAGCTGCAGGAGAAGCTGCATCTGCCCTCGCTGCCCTACCAGATTGAGTGTTTCGACAACTCCAACATCAGCGGTACTGATGCCGTTGCTGCCTGCGTGGTTTTCAAGAAGATGAAACCCTCGAAGAGCGACTATAAACGCTACAACATCAAGACCGTCGAAGGCCCCGACGACTATGCTTCGATGAAGGAGGTGGTGCATCGCCGCTACTCCCGTCTGCTGGAGGAAGAACAGCCCCTACCCGACCTCATTGTAGCTGATGGTGGCAAGGGACAGATGGAGGTTATCCGGCAGGTTATTCAGGACGAGCTGAACCTCGATATTCCCATTGCCGGACTTGCCAAGAACGATCGTCACCGCACCAACGAACTGCTCTACGGGTTCCCACCCATGTCGGTACAACTGAAGACTGATTCGGAACTCTTCCACGTACTGACGCAATTACAGGACGAGGTACACCGCTTTGCCATAGAATTCCATCGAAACAAGCGTTCTAAGCGTGCTTTGGAGTCTGAGCTGGACAATATAAAGGGTGTAGGCCAGAAAACGCGTGACACGCTTCTAAATAGCCTTAAATCGGTTCGTAGGATACGTGAGGCAACGCAGGAGGAACTATCGGCTGTTATAGGGCCTGCCAAAGCCCAGATTGTTTACGACCACTTTCACAAGGAAAAGAATGCAGAGGCAGAAGGCTAAAACGCTGTTTCTGAGACATTTAGAGCCACATCAAAGAATAAAGCACGATTTTTGAAAAATACGCAGCGACTTTTGAAAGAAACTCCATGTATTTTGAAAAATACGCCACGACTTTTGGAAAATACTCCATGACTTTTGCTTGAATTTTCTCGAAAATTCAACCGTCAGAGCATGACTTTTGAAAATACGCCACGACTTTTTGAAAATACTCTGTGAGTATTGAAAAATACTGCATGAGTTTCGCGAAAAACTCATGCAGTTAGATTGCTATCTCATTGAAATACGGGGCTATCTCATGCGGACGGCAATACCGATATTGAACTTTGTGAAAGTGACAAAAACACAGTCTGAAAATAATAAAAGACACAAAGGTATTTGGAACTTTGGAAGAAAGTTTGTAACTTTGCCGAAAAATCAAAAACTATGAGAGCAGTCATACAGCGTGTGAGCAGTGCCAGCGTGCGCATTACAGACGTCGAAGGCATAGACCCTAACGAGAAGAGAGCCATCAGTCAGGGCTTTCTCGTTCTGCTGGGTGTGTGCAACGAGGACAGCCTGGAGGACGTTGAATGGTTGGTTAAGAAAATAGCCAATCTGCGCGTGTTTGGCGACGAGAACGACGTGATGAACCGCTCGATACTGGATGTGCAGGGTGAGGCGCTGGTAGTGAGCCAGTTCACACTCTACGCAAGCTACAAGAAAGGCAACCGGCCCAGCTGGTTCCGTGCAGGCTCTCATGAGCACTCCATCCCACTCTACAAGGCCTTCTGCCGCCAGCTGTCTGATGCTATCGGCAAGGAGGTCAAGACGGGCGAATTCGGTGCCGATATGAAAGTGGAACTGGTAAACGACGGGCCCGTGACCATCTGCATGGACACAAAAAACAAAGAATAACTGGATGAAAAAGTACTTGCGAGAGATAGAGATATCGAGCACTATCCTGATGCTCATAGGCTGTGCAGGCTATCGGTTCCTCCACATGAAATGGACTATCTGGGTATGCATCATTGGTATCATAATGTGGCTGGCACAGATTGCCTACAAAGCCTTTAACTGGAACGAATACGCACGCGACAACAAACAGAACATCGTGATGATACTGTTTGTCATCGCTTTACTGTTCTACATAATGCTCAGACAATGACAATACGCGAAGCACAAGAGGCGGTTGACCGCTGGATCAAGGAGTATGGCGTGCGCTACTTCTCAGAACTGACCAATATGGCCGTTCTGACAGAAGAAGTGGGCGAGCTGGCACGCATCATCAGCCGCCGCTATGGTGAGCAGTCGTGGAAAGCCTCAGATCCTCGTGGCGCCGACAACGGAAAAGAGGCGCTTGGCGAAGAGATGGCCGACGTGCTGTGGGTGCTACTCTGTCTGGCTAATCAGACGGGCACAGACCTCAACACAGAACTTCTGAAGTCCATCGAAAAGAAAACGAACAGAGACACATTAAGACATATTGCAAACCCCAAACTTAAAGCTTAATATTATGGCAGAAAAGACAATGTACGAAGAGGCTCTGTCGAAATACAACCTCGAGATTAGTGACCAGGAAGTGCAGGAGGCTGTGAAACAAATCATTGCCGAGAAAGTGCACCAGAACGATACGCCCGAAGTGAAGAAATTCCTGATGGGCAGTGTAGAGCTGACAACGCTGAAGACTACCGACAGCGAGACCAGCGTGATGGCATTCACGGAGAAGGTGAACCAGTTTGAAGAGGCCTACCCCACCCTGCCTCACGTAGCCACCATTTGCGTCTATCCTAAATACGCCAAAGTGGTCAGCGAGACGCTGGAGGTTGAAGGCGTTGAAGTGGCTTGTGTATCAGGCAGTTTCCCCTCTTCACAGTCACTCATTGAGGTGAAGACCGTTGAGACCTCGCTGGCCGTGAAGGACGGTGCTACCGAAATAGACATCGTGATGAACGTGGGCGCATTTCTCGATGGCGACTTCGAGACCGTAGTCGATGAGGTGCAGCAGCAGAAGGAGGCCTGCGGCGACGCTGCTATGAAGGTCATTCTGGAGACTGGCTGCCTGAAGACCGCCAAGAACATCAAGATAGCCTCGCTGCTGTCCATGTACGGCGGTGCCGACTACATCAAGACCTCTACAGGCAAGCTGGAACCCGCTGCAACACCCGAGGCAGCCTACGTCATGTGCCAGGCCATCAAGGAGTACTACGACGAGACGGGCATCCAAATTGGTTTTAAGCCCGCTGGTGGCCTTAACAGCGTGATGGACGCACTCATCTACTACACCATCGTCAAAGAGGTGCTGGGCGAGAAATGGCTCACCAACAAGTGGTTCCGCATGGGCACCAGTCGTCTGGCCAACCTGCTGCTGAGCGAGGTGATTGGCGA
>JAGBQP010000040.1 GCA_017632825.1 Prevotella sp.
CAACGGCAGAGGGTGAAGCGTGCAACGAGTGCGAAAGCTGCCAGAGCTTCAACGAGCAGCGTTCGCTAAACATATTTGAGCTCGACGCAGCCTCGAACAACTCAGTGGAGCACATCAAGACTCTGATGGAGCAGACACGCATACCGCCGCAGGTGGGCAAGTACAAAGTCTTTATTATAGACGAGGTACACATGCTGTCAACTGCTGCCTTCAACGCTTTTCTGAAAACGCTGGAGGAACCGCCTGCACACGTCATCTTCATCCTGGCAACGACAGAAAAGCACAAGATTCTGCCTACAATCCTGAGCCGCTGCCAGATATACGACTTCGAGCGTATGACGGTGCAAAACACCATCGACCACCTCAAAAGCGTGGCCCAAAAGGAAGGCATACAATATGAGGACGAAGCGCTGGCTGTGATAGCCGAGAAGGCCGACGGCGGCATGCGCGACGCCTTATCAATCTTTGACCAGGCTGCATCATTCTGCCAAGGTAACATCACCTATCAGAAGGTCATTGAAGACCTGAATGTTCTGGATTCGGAGAACTATTTCCGCATCGTTGACCTGGCCATCGGCAATCAAGTGGCCGACATCATGGTGCTGCTGAATGACATTATCAACAAGGGGTTCGACGGAGGTCTGCTTATTCAGGGACTGGCCAAGCATGTGCGCAACGTGCTGATGGCGAAAGACCCGCAGACACTGCCTCTGCTCGAGGTGAGTGAGCAACAGCGACAACGCTATCAAGAGCAGGCACAGCGCATGGAAACGCGCTTTGGCTACGAAGCGCTGCGACTGATGAACCAGTGTGACTTGGGCTATCGGCAGTCTTCAAACAAGCGCTTGCTGGTGGAGCTGACACTCATTGAGGTGGCACAGATTACACAGCCCGACGAGGGGGCTGCCAGTGGGCGTAAGCCCAGAAGATTGAAATCCCTGTTTAAGCAACTGATTCAGCAGGCACAGCCCAAGCAGTCGGCTCCACAGGTGGCCGCGGCTGTCCCCAAGAATCAAGAGACGATGGTGCCGAAGCCACAACGTGTTAGTGCAACCCAGCCACAGAGTAGCCAGGAAACACCTGATACCCAAGATAATTCCAAGGTCTCAACACCTCATAAACCTGCTATCAAAGCAGCATCGCTTGGCACATCATGGAACAACCTGCGCAAGCAGAACAACAAGATGATTATCCCGTCAGGGATTCCCGGCATCAGCGATGTTCAGGTTGAAGAGGAACAAGCGTTCACGCAGGAAGACCTGGAACTGCAGTGGCTGT
Organism: Prevotella sp.; assembly: GCA_017632825.1. Next base: position 1,279 of record JAGBQP010000040.1, read on the forward strand.
CGATGTGCAACCGCATGCCAGAGAAACTGGTAGGCATTGCCACACGCATGAAGAACATGACGCCACAGATTACCACACTGCCAAACGTTGATGTCGTTGTCAGCAACGAGCTCGTCAAAGCGGAGTTGGAGAACATACACGGCAGCATTGTCAACACGCTGAAGAAATATCTGAGAAACAACGCTATCACCCTGTCTGTCACAGTGGCGGAACAAGAGGAACAGACTCCTATTCTGTCACGCCGCGAACAGTTTGAAGAGTTGAGCCGGCAGAACCCTGTCATTGACAAACTACGCAAGGCCTTCAACCTGGAACTTGCATAAAACGAGAAGACGGTAGGAGTAAGAAGATAAGAAGCAAGAATAACTGTATGAGTAAAATCAAGAATTGGATTTTAAAGTTCTGGCATCTGCCGTACATGAAGTACATCGTTGCTGTTGTCATCGGTGTTCTGCTGGTGGGGTTTGCTGGTGAAAACAGCGTCTGGTCGCACTTTCGCAATCTGCGCCGCATTAGCCAACTGAACGAAGAGATTGACGACTACAACAGCCGTCATAACCGCGATCAGTCACAGCTACATCGTTTAGATGCCAACCCGAAGGCGATGGAGAAGATTGCCCGCGAACGTTACTTCATGAAAGCCGACGACGAAGACATTTTCGTGCTGAGCGACGACAACCGTCATACAAACACACTATTACCCGATTCAACCAATGAAACAACTGAATAAACAACAAACAGCCATTTTCCTCGTGGGAGCTTTGCTGATGGCCGTCGGAGCCGGCACCAGCCTGCTTCAATGGGTGCTGGCACCCTATCTGTTTGCCGTAGGCGCTCTAGGCTTTGCCTCGATGCAGATGCTCCAGCGCTATGAGGGAACCAATTTCACTATCCGTCGCCTGCGCCGCATCATGTTGCTCAGCGACGTACTCTTCCTGGTAGCCGCCCTTCTGATGTTTGCCGGCCAGCAGAACATATTCGGATTAGACCACCTGACATATCTGCAATACGTCTATAACAAGTGGGTTATTGTCTTACTCATCGCAGCCATTCTGCAGCTCTATACAACCCATCGTATAGGCAGCGAACTGGAGCGAGAGGCAAAAAAACTCTAAAAGATTGCGCAATTGTTTTAAATTGCGCAAATTTTTTTCCGTTCTTCGATAATACGTTGTACTTTTGCAGAGATAAAAAACTGATATGAACAAAAGTCTACTCTATGGTCTTATTGCCATCAGCGCTTTAGTATCGTGTGCCGACAACTATTCGGTACAGGGTTCTTCATCTATTGCATCGCTTGACGGCAACAAATTATACCTCAAAGCCATTAAGGCAGGTGAGCTGAAAAACATCGATTCTTGCGATGTCGTCCACGGGCAATTTCACTTCAACGGATTGCTCGATACGGTGCGTATGACCACCCTCTTCATGGACGATGAAGGCATCATGCCCGTTGTGCTGGAGAAGGGCGAAATCAGCATCCACATTGACAATGCCTCGCGAAAGGTCAGCGGCACACCCCTGAACGACGAACTGTATGAGTTCCTGAATCGCCACGACCAGCTGGACAACGAGATGTCGGAGCTTACACACCGCCACAGCCAGATGCTACTCGAAGGCGAGGACGAGGATGCCATTAACCAGCAACTGAGCCTTGAGGCTGCTCGCATTGCCCAACAGGAAGACAGTCTCGTCACCAACTTTATTATCGACAACTTCGACAACGTACTGGGTCCCGGTGTCTTTATGATGATGACCGGCAGTTACCCCTACCCCGTGCTGACGCCACAGATTGAAGATATCATGAGTAAGGCAACAGCTAAGTTCAAGAACGATCCCTACGTCAAAGAGTACTACCAGACGGCTAACGAGATACAGGCTCGTGAGAATGGACTCGTCGAAGATGACACGCTGCCATCTCAGCTCCCCGCTCAGGCTCAGCAACCACAGCTCGGACAGACGCCAATGACGCAGAACGACTCAACCATCGTCACAGAATGAGAACACTAATTAGCGGAGGCACCCTTGTCAACGAAGGCAAGACGCAGAAAGCCTCCATCCTTATAGAGGACGGCAACATCAAGGCCATCCTTCCCGCAGGACAACATCCCGAGGCATCACCCGACGAGACGGTCGATGCCTCGGGATGCTTCGTTCTACCTGGTATCATCGATGATCATGTGCACTTCCGTGAGCCAGGAATGACAGAAAAGGCCGATATCGACACAGAGAGTCAGGCGGCTGCAGCAGGCGGCGTCACCACTTACTTCGACATGCCGAACTGTCAGCCACAGACAACAACGCTTGAAGCACTGGAGGAGAAATTCCAGCTGGCTGCTAAGAAGAGCCACGTCAACTACTCGTTCTTTTTCGGTGCCACCAACGATAACACAAGCCTTTTCGCACAATTGCCCGCCGACCGCATTCCGGGCGTCAAACTCTTCATGGGTTCCTCAACGGGTAACATGCTTGTTGACAGGCAAGAGGCTCTGGAGCACATCTTCAAGTCCTGCAAACTGCCGCTTATGGCTCATTGCGAAGATACTGACATCATCAACCGCAACATGGAGGAAGCCAAGAAAGCCTGGGGCGATGACCCGCAAGTGTCACTTCATCCGCTCATTCGTAGTGAGGAAGCTTGCATAGAGTCAACGCGCAGGGCCGTCGAACTGGCTAATAAATATGGTACGCGCCTGCACATAGCTCATCTGTCAACGGCAGAAGAACTTGACCTCTTTGCTCCTTTCACCACACATCAGTCATCAGCCACCATCAATATCACCGCTGAAGCGTGCGTCGGTCACCTCTATTTTACAATGCTCGACCACGAACGTCTTGGTGCCCGCATCAAAGTGAATCCCGCCATCAAGAGTCCTGTTGACCAGTTCATGCTACGTCAGGCTCTAACCGATGGACGCATCGCCGTTATCGGCACAGACCATGCACCTCATCTGTTGGCGCAGAAGCAGGGGGGCTGTGTGAAGGCAGCCAGCGGTATGCCAATGGTGCAGTTCTCACTGGTCACCATGTTGGAGCTTGTTGACCAGAAGGTACTGACGCTCAGTCGCCTTGTCGAACTGATGGCCCACAACCCTGCCCGTTTATTTGATGTATGCCAGCGCGGTTTCCTGCGACCTGGTTATCGTGCCGACCTCGTCATAGTGCGTTCCCACAGTCCTTGGACCGTTACGCCGGCGTGTATCAAGAGCCGCTGTGGCTGGAGTCCTGTTGAGGGACATACCTATCAGTGGCGGGTAGAGCGTACAATCTGCAATGGACATACCGTCTATGCCAACGACGCCGTTGACACTTCATACATCGGTGAACCTGTCAAATTCCAGCACACCCATGACGCTCAGCTATAGCATTGCCGATGTAGCTCCATACATCAACTGGATTTACTTCGACCATGCATGGGGCATGAGTGGTAAACCCGAGACAGAGCGTCAACGTTTGCGCCATGAGGCAGAATACCGCATGCAGCGATACGCCGACAGATACCGCACCCATGCGGTCTTCGAATTATTCGACTGCTATAGCGACGGCGATGACATCATTATCGCGAATGG
>JAGBQP010000041.1 GCA_017632825.1 Prevotella sp.
ATGGAGAACGAATATGAGCGCTTCGCTTTGCAGTATAGTGAAATGAAGACGCAGATTAACAACGATTCTATCATTGCCCAATTGACTGAAGAACAGCTGAAGACTCAGCGCCTGTTAGAAGAACTGAAGCAGACAAAGGCTGAGGATGCCCGTGAAATAACACGTCTGAAAAAGGAACTGGCTACCGTACGTGCCGTGTTGCGCGACTATGTCATGCAGATAGATTCCCTGAACCGTCAGAATGAGCGCCTGCAAGCCGAGAATACCCGTGTGAAAGCAGAATTGTCTGACCGCGAGACACAGATTGCTGGCTTGAGTAGCGAGAAGGCTTCGCTGAGTGAGAAGGTGGCTATTGCCGCACAACTCGATGCTACGAACATCCAGATGACGTTACAGAACAAGCGTGGAAAGGCCTCCAAGAAGGTTAAAGACGCGAAGAGCGTGCAGGTAAACTTTATGATCACGCGCAATGTCACTGCCTCCAACGGCAACCGCACTGTCTATGTGCGAATCCAGAATCCTGGCGGCAATACCCTCAGCGGTGGTGGTACATTCAATTATGAGAATCGTACGTTGGAATACACCATGAAGAAGGTGGTGGAATATACCGGCGAGGAGACAGCTGTCACGACCTTCTGGAATGTGTCACAGATGCTGGAAGGCGGACAGTATCGCGTCAGCATTTTTGTGGATGGCAACATGATTGGATCGCGGACGTTTACGTTTGAGTAAAGAAGCGCTTCCGAGTCTGCTCCATTGAGCAGTTTGGTGTGCGAGAACCATAGAAAGGAGTAATTATATATGGGAAAGGAATTAACTTTCGGCTTTTGGCTTTTAACCTTTAGTTGTCTGCCAGTCGGAGCACAGAGACTGCTGACACTTGACAGTTGCCGGGCGATGGCGCTGCGTAACAACAAGCAGCTCAGTGTCTCGAAAGTGAAGCAGGACATAGCTGCCAACATTCGTAAGTCGGCCCGAACGAAATACCTGCCACATGTCAGTGCTATTGGTACCTATGAGCACACGTCGGAAGAGGTGTCTATCCTGAACGACGGACAGAAAGTCACGCTTGGCAATCTTGGTACGACAACTGTTGGTGCTATGCAGTCAACCATGACAGGGCTGAGCGAGAAACTCGGTGGAATGGGATCTATGTTAGCACAACTAGGGCTTCCTGTAGAGGCCTTCCAGCAAATGTCGGGCGACTTGCAGCAGCAGATGGGACAGAATATGCAAAAGTTGCAGATAGGCCTGAATATGGAAGGACAAAAGATTGTCGATGCTTTCCGTACCGATACCCGCAACATCTGGGCAGGCTCCATTCTGCTGACTCAGCCAGTCTTTATGGGTGGCGCTATTATAGCGATGAACCACATGGCCGACATCAACGAACGGATGCAGCGCAACAGCACCGATGCCCGTGAGCAATCCACGCTCTATGCTACTGATCAGGCTTATTGGCAGGTGGTGTCACTGAAGCATAAACAGAAGTTGGCACAGGCCTATCTCGATGTGGTGAAGAAGCTTGATGCTGATGTTCATAAAATGATTGACGAGGGCGTTGCTACGAAGAGCGATGGCCTGACTGTTGATGTCAAGGTAAACGAAGCCGAGATGGCACTGACGCGAGTCAACGACGGTGTCGTGCTGTCGAAGATGCTGCTTTGTCAGACCATCGGAATCCCTGTCAATGAGCAGGTGACGCTGGCCGATGAGGACGCCGAGAATATTGCTGTTGTCAGTATTACCCCCAAGGTTGACCTCGACCATGCGATGTCTTTCCGTCCGGAATTACGTCTGCTGCAGGATGCTATCGCTCTGAGCCATGAGACAACCAATTTACTCAAGGCGGGCAATCTGCCACAGTTAGCGTTGACGGGAGGTTATGCCGTCTCTAACCCCAATGTTCTCAATGGCTTCGAAAAGAAGTTTGGAGGCTTTTGGCACGTTGGTTTGCTCATGCGTGTACCTATTTGGAACTGGGGCGACGTCAAGTACAAGATTCGTGCCTCGAAAGGTGCTACCGCTATAGCGTCATTAGAGTACGACGAGGCCCGCGAAAAGATTGAGTTACAGGTCAATCAGGTGACCTATAAGGTCGATGAGGCCAACAAGCGTCTGACGCTGGCACAGTCGAGTGTTCGTCGTGCAGAGGAGAATCTCCGCATGGCGAATGTCGGATTCCAGGAAGGCGTCATCACACCTACGACGGTGATGGAGGCGCAGACAGCCTGGCTGCAGGCGCAGTCGCAGAAGATAGATGCAGAGATTGAAGTAAGGCTTAGTCAGGTAGAGTTGCAGAAAGCACTTGGCCAGCTGGGTGTAACGCCCGAAAAAGATGTAATATCTCATCATTCCCGTCCATAAATTGTAGAACCATAAACTGATAAAGCATAGAGACTATGAGTGCAAAATCACTACATCAGAACATTTTGATTGCTGTTGCAGGATTTGTGGCAGTCGTTATTATTGTAGCCGTTATCGGCGTGTTGGCCCTTGACCGCGATCCCGACACCATTCAGGGACAGGTTGAGGTGGCAGAGTATCGTGTGTCGAGTAAGGTGCCTGGCCGCATCTTGGAGTTGCGTGTCAAGGAGGGAGACTACGTCAAGGCTGGCGATACACTGGCCATTATTGATGCTCCTGAGGTACGTGCTAAGATGGAGCAGGCACAGGGAGCCGAAGCTGCGGCATCGGCTATCGAGCTGAAGGCACAGAATGGTGCCCGTAAGGAACAGATACAGGGTGCCTATCAGGTACTGCAACAGGCAACAGCCGGTAAGGAGATTGCAGAAAAGTCGTATAACCGCGTGCAGCGTCTCTATGACGAGGGTGTTATGAGTGCCCAGAAACGCGATGAGGCTTATGCCAACTTCAAGGCGATGGAGGCTCAGATGATGGCAGCGAAGAGTCAATATGAGATGGCCGTCAACGGTGCCCGCCGTGAGGACAAACTGGCAGCTCAGGCACAGACAGCCCGTGCCCGTGGTGCTGTGCAGGAAGTCAATAGCTATATCCACGAGACGGTACAGATAGCTACGAAGGACGGCGAGGTCAGCGAAATCTATCCGAAGGTAGGAGAGCTCGTCGGAACGGGCAGTCCTATCATGTCGATTGCCATGATGGACGACATTTGGGGTACGTTCAATATCCGTGAGGACCGCCTTGACGGCATGAAGGTAGGCTCCGAGTTTACAGCCTTCGTTCCTGCTTTCAAGAAGGATGTCAAGATGCGTGTTTACTACATCAAGGATCAGGGGTCTTACGCTGTGTGGAAGGCAACGAAGGCTAACGGTCAGTACGACCTGAAGACTTTCGAGGTGAAGGCTCGCCCCATGGAGAAGTTTGAAGGTCTGCGTCCAGGCATGACGCTGGTAGTCAAGTAGTCGTCGTTTATTGATGTCTTAACGAGGTGAAGTATCTGAGGCAGTTATCATTGCTTGTGAAGCGTGAGTGTAAGATTCTGTATAAGAATCCCATTTACGGTTTCTGCATGGTGGTGTTCCCGTTGTTGGCGCTGTTGTTTTTTACATCGCTCATGGATGAGGGACTGCCTGAGGATATGCCTATCGGCATTGTCGATGCTGACAACACATCGACATCCCGTGGTCTTGTACGCCGTCTTGACGCTTTCCAGAGTTCAAAGGTCGTTGCTCATTATCCGTCGGTGGCCGAGGCACGTCGTGCCATGCAGGAGAACCAGATTTACGCCTTTTTCTATATTCCCAAGGGTACGACCGAACAGTTGCTTTCTGCCCGTCGTCCTAAAGTGTCCTACTACTATTCGCAGACATCGCTTGCCGGCGGTTCTATGATTATGAAGGACATGAAGACCATCGCCACACTCGGTTCGGCTGGCGTCGGGCAGGCAACGATGCGGGCTAAAGGCTTTACCCCTGAGCAGATACAAACGTTCCTGCAGCCTATACGCATCGATTTGCACCAGATAGCCAACCCGTGGGGCAACTATAATATCTATCTTTCTGCCGTCTTTGTGCCAGGCATTATGATGCTCTTCATGTTCCTTATCTCTGCCTATTCCCTGGGCATGGAACTGAAGTTCGATCGTGGCAAGGAGTGGATGACGATGGCCGACGGTCATGTCGTTCTCGCCATCCTCGGTAAGTTTCTCCCTCAGGCGGTAGTTTTCCTTGCTCTTATTTTCTCGTATGAGTACTACATCTACGAGGTGCTGGAGTTTCCCCGTCTGGGCAGTGTCTGGATGATTGTGCTGTTAGCCGTTCTCCAGGTCTTCTCATCCATAGGCTTTGGCATTTTCGCCTTCGGCCTCATGCCCTCGTTGCGTATGTCAATGAGTATCTGCTCGCTTTGGGCGGTACTCGGTTTCTCCCTGGCTGGTTCCGCTTTTCCCATTATGGGTATGGATGAACCCATCCAGGCTTTGTCGTGGTTATTCCCGTTACGACATTACTACATGCTTTACCAGACCACCGTGTTCAATGGCTATCCGCTTATCGACGCCTGGTTCCACCTTGTCGGTCTTGTAGCCTTCACGCTGCTGCCCTGGTTTGTCCTTCGTAAGATTAAAAACGCGATGCTCACCTATGTCTATATTCCATAACATCTACAACTGGTTGCTCGATGCTGCCTATGTATGGCGACAGGAGATGAAGCAGGCGTTCCGTGACGAGGGTGTGCTCATCTTCTTTATCGTCGTACCGATCATCTATCCGCTGCTCTATTCGTGGGTTTACAACAATGAGACCGTTCACGAGGTTCCCGTTGTTGTTATCGATCAGTCGCACTCCCAGCTTTCACGCCAGTTCATTCGTATGTGCGATGCCTCGCCCGATGTCCGTGTGGCCTACTATGCCGAGGATCTCGACGATGCCCAGTCCTTGGTGAGCCGTCAGGTCGTGAAGGGAATCTACCTTATTCCGAAAGACTTTGCTACGCGTATCAACCGTATGCAGCAGGGCACGATTAGTGTCTATTGCGATATGGCGTTAATGATCACCTACAAGGCCATCTACCAGACTGCTATGGCAGTCAGCCAGCAAATGGGGGCAGAGATTCAGACGAAGCTTTCCGGCAATTACACCACCCGTGAGGATGTTGTCACCGTCCAGCCGCTGGCTTACGATGACGTTGCTCTATATAACCCTCAGGGGGGCTATGGCACCTCGGTGTTACCCGCTGTTCTCATCCTGATACTCCAGCAGACGCTTGTGCTCGGCATAGGCCTTGCAGCTGGTACCGTTCGTGAGCGCAACCGTTATGGCGACCTTGTGCCTATCCACAAGTGCTACAATAGTGTTGGACGTATTGTTCTTGGCAAAGGACTGTGCTATCTGATGATTTATGCCGTCATGGGTGCTTATCTAACAACCGCCGTGCCCCATATCTTCCATTTCGTGCAGCTTGCTTCAGGTACCGACCTTCTTTTGATGATGACGCCCTACGTCTTGGCCTGTGTCTTCTTTGGCATGACGGTCAGCTGTCTTGTGCGCTATCGCGAGAATGTCATGCTGCTGATGGTCTTTGTGTCGCTTCCGCTACTCTTCATGACGGGTGTCTCGTGGCCGCAGTCGGCTATTCCTGCTGCCTGGCAGGGTGTCTCCTGGCTATTCCCCAGCACTTTCGGTGCCCGTGCCTATATCCGTCTGAATACGATGGGAGCAACGCTGAACGATGTGCAACCCGAGCTTCGCTACCTTTGGATTCAGGTTGCTGCCTATCTGGGTGCCGCCTGTCTTGTCTATGGTCACCAGTTGCGCCAGTCCCATCGCCATGCCCACGAGCGTTTAGACTATCTCCGTAAGAAACGTGCCGTGCGCCAGCTGTTGAATACCAAAAAGACCGGAAGCACCACATGAGCGTCCGGTCTTAAAGAAGTATTCCGATAATCGTTCGCACGATTATGATTTTGTTTCCAGCGACTATTTCATTCCTACAATCTTTGTCTTTGGCTGCTCCTTGTTCCTCCTGTTGACAACGGTGACGACCGCTTGTGCCAGATTCAGGAAGGCAAGGCCCGTAGCAGTCTCACTGCTGAGGGCTGCCGGTTCGCCGCAGTCGCCGCTATCGCAGATGCTCTGCACCAGTGGTATCTGTGCCAACAGGGGTACCTGCATCTCTTCGGCTAACTGTTTACATCCTTCCTTTCCAAAGATATAGTATTTGTTCTCGGGCATTTCTGCAGGCGTGAACCATGCCATGTTCTCTATCAGACCGAGAATGGGAACGTTGACTTTGTCATTACGGTACATGTCAATACCTTTTCGGGCATCGGCGAGCGCTACCTGCTGCGGTGTCGATACAATGACGGAACCTGTTATGGGCAGCGTTTGCAGCAGTGTCAGGTGAATATCGCTGGTTCCTGGCGGTGTGTCGAGTATAAAGTAGTCGAGAACGCCCCAGTCGGCATCGGCTATTAGCTGCTTCAGGGCACTTGTGGCCATACCGCCTCGCCACAGTGTGGCTGTGGTGGGGTTGACGAAGAAGCCTATTGAGAGCAGTTTGACGCCATACTTCTCAATGGGGACGATGAGGTCGCGGCCATCCTTTTTGACAGCATAGGGCCGCTCTTCCTCAACATGGAACATCTTGGGCATCGATGGGCCGAAGATGTCGCAGTCGAGCAGTCCCACCTTATAGCCCAGACGAGCTAAGGCAATGGCAAGATTGGCCGATACGGTAGATTTTCCGACACCGCCTTTACCAGAGCTGACGGCAATGATGTTCTTGACACCCGGCAGTAGCTGTTCGTTGCTGGGGCGTGGTGCCGTCTTGAACTCGGTTGTAATCTCTACTTCGAGGTCCTTGCCGCAGTGGTACTTGATAGCGGCTTCGGCTGCCTTTACCGTCGATTTCAGGAAAGGGTCAGTATCACGAGGAAACTCGAGTACCACCTTTACTTTGTTACCGTTGATGGCTGGCTGGTCGGCAACCATGCCACTTTCTACAAGATTCTTCTTCGTGCCGGCGTATATTACGGTCGCCAGCGCATCCATAATGAGTTTTGGATATAATGTCATTTCTCTTTGATAGTGTTTATTTTCTGCCAGTCTTTGTTGGCAGCATAGATAGACTTACAACCTTTCGGAATGAGGAAGGTGCAGCCTACAACGTCCTTGAATGTGCTTTTTGAGATGGCTGGCGGATTGGGGCTATTGACAATGACCTCGCGTAGTGACGGACACTTGCCAAAGGCTCCGCTGCCAATCTTCTTCAGCGATACCGACAGCTCAGCGCGAGCCAGCATGGTGCATTCGTAGAAGGCGTCGCTGCCAATGCTCATCACCGAAACAGGGATGATAATCTCCTGCAGCGAACTGCATTTCTCGAAAGCGTCATCGCCAATCTGCGAAGTGGCTACAGGCAACTTGATTTCGGCGAGTGTGCTACACTCTTGGAACGCCTTTGTGCCAATCTTCTTGATGGTGGTGGGCAGTGCTATGCCGCGCAGTGTCGTGCAACGGTAGAAGGTCTTGCTGTCAATCTCCTGAACCATACCGCCCACGAAAACGCTGTCAAGACTTGAGCAGCCCTCAAAGGCCGAACTGCCAATGGACTTCAGCATGTTGGGCATGATGGCTTCGCGCAGTGCAGAACAACCCTCGAAGGCCGAACTGCCAAGCTTCAAGAGTGAAGAGGGAAATTCGAAGGAAGACAGGTTCTTGCAGCCTTTGAAAGCGTTGTTGTCGATGGTTTTTACCGATGACGGAATGCTGACAGAGGTCAGCGATGCGCATTCCAGGAACGTATTCGAGTTGATGTCGTCGATACTGCCTTGAATGCTTGCTGAGGTCAGTGAGACACAGTTCTTAAATGCTCCGCTGCCCAACTTGGAGAGTTTGTCGAATGTGACGCTTGTCAGTGACTTACAGTCCTCGAATGCATTGTTGCCCACCTTCTTTATATAGGATGTCTCTAAGGATGTCAGACTGGTACAATCCTCAAAAGCCGAGTTGCCTATTTCGTCAACCGATTCCGGCAGGTCAATGGAAGACAGGCTCTTGCAGTCGCGGAAAGCGTCGTTGCCAATGGCCGTTACACCTTTGCCTATGGTGACAGAGCGCAAACTCTGACAGCCCTTGAATGTGGCGTTATTGATTTTGTTGATACCAGCAGGCAGTTCTATGGCGGTCAGCGA
>JAGBQP010000042.1 GCA_017632825.1 Prevotella sp.
ACCGAGGCGACGAGCTGTACGCAACGACTCGCTGAAATATGTGCTGTCGGAGGTGCTGCGCGATATGCGCGAACAGGGACGCTGCTACATTAAATATGAGGTGAAGCAGGGGTGTTTCCATATGACGGTAAGATAAAGAGGATAAGGATTTTAAGAAATTAGATAAACATGAGAATGAATACAGGATATGGTCGTGAAGGCGACTACGAAAGATACACGGTGAGCGAGCCGATGCCGCTGCTGGAGTGGCTCATAAAGAATGTGCCACAGACGAAAACAAAGATCAAGGCCACGCTACAGGGACGCGGCGTGAAGGTGAACGGTAAGACGGTGAGCCAGTTCGACTTTCCCCTGGAACGGGGCATGAAGGTGGCGGTGTCGAGAACCAAGCGCAACCAGCAGGGCTTCAAGAGCCGATGGGTGAAAATAGTGTATGAGGACCGGTGGCTCATAGTCATTGAGAAGGCTGAGGGCATTCTGTCGATGGCGGCTGGACACTCGACGCTGAACGTCAAGGCGGTGCTCGACGACTACTTCAAGAAGTCACACCAGAAGTGTACCGCACACGTGGTGCACCGACTGGACCGCGACACCAGCGGACTGATGGTCTATGCCAAGGATATGGAGACGGAACAGATTCTGGAGCACAACTGGCACGACATCGTGTATGACAGACGCTATGTGGCTGTATGTTCGGGCGAGATAGTCGAGAATGAGGGAACAATACAGAACTGGCTGAAGGACAACAAGGCGTATGTGACGTACTCGTCGCCTGTGGACAATGGCGGCAAGCTGGCCATTACCCACTGGTTTGTGAGGTGCCGTAGCACCGAACACTCGCTGGTGGAGTTCAAACTGCAGACAGGACGCAAGAATCAGATTCGCGTACACTCGGCAGACATGGGGCATCCGGTATGCGGCGACACCAAATATGGTAACGGCGACGATCCCCTGCACCGCCTGTGTCTGCACGCCTGGTTGCTGTGCTTCACACACCCCATAACGGGAGAGCCCATGGAGTTTGAAACACCCGTTCCGACAACATTCAAACGTCTTTTCAAGTAACCTCTCATGATGAACTTAAACATAGGATATTATCTGTTTGCGCTGGCAGCCGTCATCGTTGCCTTCTTAGTGATTAAGCGTGTGGCATCTTGTCTCATCAAGTCGGTAATCACGCTGGCGCTGGTGGCTGTGCTGGTCATCATCTATTATTATTGTATTCGCTAAATGATATACGAGCACCAACTCCGCGTGCTGCCTCAGGTGGCGGCTGGCGAGAAAGCACTGAAGGCCCACTTGGCCGATGAGTTCGGATACGATGTCCGCACACTGACGTCTGTACGCATACTGAAACGCAGTATAGACGCCCGGCAGCGAACCATCTTTGTCAATCTGAAGGTGCGGGTCTATGTGAACGAGCAGCCTGCCGATGACGAATACCAGCATACGCACTATCCTGACGTGAGCGACCGCCAGCAGGTGATTGTGGTAGGCGCTGGGCCCGGAGGACTGTTTGCGGCTCTCAGGCTCATAGAGCTGGGTTTGCGACCGGTGGTGCTGGAACGCGGCAAGGACGTGCACGAACGCAAGAAGGACTTGGCCAACATCGGTCGTACACAGACGGTCGATGCTGAAAGCAACTACTGTTTTGGCGAGGGTGGTGCAGGTGCCTACTCTGACGGTAAACTCTACACACGCTCGAAGAAACGGGGCAACATTGAGAAGATTCTCAACGTGTTCTGTCAGCATGGTGCCTCAACCACTATCCTGGCCGATGCCCACCCGCATATTGGTACAGACCGGCTGCCACGCGTTATCGAGGCGATGCGTAACACCATTATACGCAGTGGCGGCGAAGTTCACTTCCAGACGAAGATGACGCAACTGATACTGCGTGACAACCGCGTGGTGGGCTGTTGCGCCACCAGCACGGGGGACGACATGAGGAATGAGGACAAGGAGTTCTACGGTCCCGTCATCCTTGCTACTGGCCACTCGGCACGCGACGTCTATCGGTATTTAGCCGACGAGAAGATAGAGTTGGAGGCGAAGGGTATTGCCGTAGGTGTACGTTTGGAACATCCGTCACAACTGATAGACCAGATACAGTATCACTCGAAGACAGGACGCGGAAAGTACTTACCAGCAGCAGAATACGCATTTGTGACGCAGGTTGATGGGCGTGGTGTTTATTCCTTCTGTATGTGTCCGGGCGGCTTCGTGATTCCTGCTGCAACAGGACCAGAACAGATTGTCGTCAACGGCATGAGTCCTGCCAACCGAGGCACCCAGTGGTCGAACTCGGGTATGGTGGTCGAGACAAGACCGGAGGACATTCCCGGTGACGACGTGCTGCGCGTGATGCACTACCAGGAAGAGCTTGAACGCCTGTGTTGGCAACAGGGTAACATGAAGCAGACGGCGCCGGCACAGCGCATGGCTGACTTCTTGAACAACAGACTGAGTTACGACCTGCCGAAGTCGAGCTATGCCCCGGGGCTCATATCAAGTCCGCTGCACTTTTGGCTGCCGAAGCCTGTAAGTCAGCGTCTGCAACAGGGATTCAAGACTTTTGGCCGTCAGGCTCACGGTTTTCTGACGAACGAGGCTATCCTGATAGCTACAGAAACACGTACATCCAGTCCGGTACGCATTGTACGCGATGCTGAGACACTGCAGCATGTACGCATCCAGGGACTCTTCCCTTGCGGCGAGGGTGCCGGATATGCCGGAGGCATTGTCTCGGCAGGCGTCGATGGAGAGCGGTGTGCCGAGATGTGTGCTGCCTATTTGGAAGCGGAAACAGCACCTTAAACCCTACGGGTGTTTGAACAATCGCCATATATAACTTAGACTATTCAATAACTAAATGACATGAACTATGAAACAGACATTAAAAATGATGATCCTGGCTCTGACGTTAGCCACAGGAGCACAAGCACAAAGACCACAAGGGCCGAGACCGCCATTTGGCAATCAGAACCAGACGTCGGAAGCCACAGCACGACAGTTTACCATTAACCTGACAGAAGACGGTAAGGCACAGATGGTGTGCTTCCTACCGAAGAACGCCAATGGTCAGGCGGTAGTGGGCGTTCCGGGAGGTGGATACTCCATGCTGTCGAATACTCATGAGGGAACGCTGGCTCACGGCTGGATGAACGAGCAGGGAATAGCTTACTTCGTGGTGAACTACCGCTTGCCTGAGGGCGACCGCACCAAACCTATCAGCGATGTAGAATCAGGAATCCGCACGGTGCGCGACTCGGCTTCCGTCTGGGGAATCAATCCGCATAACGTAGGTATCATGGGCTTTTCAGCAGGAGGACATCTGGCCTCTGTCATCTCGACACACTCAGCCTTCGACGTACGTCCCGACTTCTCGATACTGTTCTATCCCGTCATCTCTATGAACGAGGAAGTATCGCACATGTGGTCTTGTCGCAACTTCCTGGGCGAAGACCAGAAGAAGCCTGAGATGGTTTTCGACTTCTCCACTAACAACGCGGTACGCCGTCATCTGACGCCTCCCGCCATCATCATTATGTCGAGCGACGATAACTTGGTACCGCCGGTAACCAACGGTGTAGCTTACTACACCGCTATGCGCAATGCAGGTAACGAATGTGCGATGATGATTTATCCCAGCGGAGGTCACGGATATGGCTTCGGTCAATGGTTCGCCTATAGAAACGAGATGCTGGGGACGCTGGGCAAGTGGCTCAAAGCGCGCCAAGTGCCGAAGACCGACGCCGTTCGCGTAGCCTGTATAGGCAATAGCATCACCGATGGTCACGGGATAGACCTGGCGACTGCCAACGGTTACCCTGCTCAGTTGCAGCGCATGCTGGGCGACAGCTACTGGGTGAAGAACTTTGGTGTATCTGCTCGTACGATGCTGAACAAGGGCGACTACCCGTACATGAAGGAAATGGCGTGGGACGATGCACAGGCGTTCAAACCCGATGTGGTCGTCATCAAACTGGGTACCAACGACTCGAAACCCCACAACTGGAAATACGGAACTGAATTCCGTCAGGACCTGGAGCAGATGCTGACAACGCTCTGTCCGGAAATGGCGCAGCCAGCCAAAAAGGGAAAGAAATCAAAGAAGACGGACATAGCCGCTACACGCAAGCCACAGATATTCCTCTGTACACCAATCCCCGCTCTTTACTCTTCGTGGGGTATCAGCGATGATGTCATCAAGAATGAGATTATTCCCATTCAGCAGGAGGTGGCAAAAAAATATGGTGTGCAAGTCATTGACCTACACACCCTTTACGCTAACGATAGCGACAAAATGCTGAATGACGGTATTCACCCTGATGATAAGGGAGCCCGTCGCATAGCAGAGATTATTGTCAACGCCATCAAGCCGAAGCAATAACCTGCGCTTATCCTCTCGCCATCTTATAGATGTTTTCCATGTCCTCGGCCTTCAACACCTTGAGACATCCGCAAGTTCTCTGATAGTCGCGACTGCACTTACGCGTCATCTCCTTGATTTCTGCGTCGGTAATGTCGCGACCAATGAGTTCCTTGATGTTAATGGGCATACCGATGGCGTGATAGAAGCGCTCCATAGCCTCTATGCCTTTCTTGGCCGTTCCCTCAGGATCGGTGAAGTCGTTGGGAACGTCCATCACGTTGACTGCAAAACGAACGAAGCGTGAGAGGTTCTCATGCATCACGTAGCGTGCCCAGCTGGGCCATACGGCAGCGAGACCTGCACCGTGAGTAACATCGAACATGCCACTTAACTCATGCTCAATCTGGTGAGTAGCCCAGTCGTCGGAAATGCCACAGCCGGTGAGACCGTTATGCATTAAGCTGCCGCCCCACATGATTTGGGCACGATAACGGTAGTCTTCAGGATTCTTCAATACGGCGAAAATGGCATTCTTCATGTTGCGAAGCATTGCTTCGGCGATGTCGGTCGTCAGGTCCATATCGTCATCCTTGGTGAAGTAGCGTTCCATCGTATGCATCATCATATCCGTTACGCCAGCTGCCGTCTGGTAAGGAGGCAGCGTGAAGGTACGCTTAGGATTCATGATGGCAAACTTGGGACGAGCCATATTGTTGGAGTAGCCCAGCTTGACGTCGCCGTCCTCATTGGTAATAACACTGGCCTCACTCATCTCGCTGCCAGCAGCAGGAATAGTAAGTACCGATGCTACGGGGAGCATGGCAGTAGGTTGTGCCTTACCAAGATAGAAGTCCCACACGTTACCCTCATAAGGTACACCGTAGGCAATACATTTGGCGGAGTCGATGACGCTGCCGCCACCTACGGCGAGAATGAAATCGACGCCCTCCTTGCGGCACAAGTCTATGCCCTGCTGAGCAAGAGATAAACGGGGATTGGGCACTACGCCGCCCAGCTTCACAAAAGGAACACCGCCGTCGGTCAGCAGTCCGCAGATTTTATCGAGCAGTCCAGAGCGCTCTGCACTCTTGCCACCATAATGTACCAACACCTTGGTTCCACCATAATTCTTCACGAGAGCAGCTACCTGCTCCTCAGAGTTCTCGCCGAAAACGACTTCCGTCGGCGCATAATAATTAAAGTCTTTCATAGTTAAAATGCTTGTTAGTTTAGTTACACTTCTTGTTTGTTTAGTTTGTTGTTAAATAATCGTTGTTTGTTTTGTTAAATGTAATGTTGTTTAGTTTGTTGTTAATAATGCTTGTTATAATGATATGAAATCATAGCAATGGGTGCTTATTTGAAAATTCGTTGAGCGAACTTTGTCAGATAAATGCGCCAGTTTCGCCAGATGTGGCCACCATCGTTCTCGTAATACTCATACTTGTAGCCTTTCTCGTCGAGATACTTGCGCAGGTTCTGATTCATCTGCATCAGGAAATCATCTCTGCCAATAGCAATCCAATAAAGTTTGGGCTTTGAGGAGAAAAGACGCTTCATTTGCTCATCGAACTTCGGGTCATTATTGTTGTTGTCTCTTCGATTGAGTCCACCGCCGAAAGCCATACTGGTAGCTGCCGACTGCAGTCCATAGTAATCGAACACCTCCGGATGGATGCGCGAAATGCCAAATGTGTGTCCACCGCCCATAGACAAACCGGTGATAGCACGACCGGAACGATTCGCAATCGTGGTATAGTGACTATCGACGTATTTCACGATATCCATAAAACTCTCTTCCATCGTGGCTTTTGCACCACGATCATTGAAGGCGTTACCATCGGGAGTGTACATACCCTCATGCCACCAGCCTGGTGCAGCATTACAGGTAGGATTACCGTTAGGCATAACAACAATCATAGGCACACATCTGCCGGTAGAAATCAGGTTGTCCATAATCTGTGTGGCGCGTCCCAGGTCGGTCCATGCCGTCTCGTCGCCTCCGTGTCCGTGCAGAAGGTACAGAACAGGGAAACGCTTCTTACCATCGTACATTGGAGGCAGATAGACTGTCATGCGGCGCTGCTGTCCGAGTGTGGGACTATCATACCATACGCGTGACACTGTGCCATGAGGCACATCGTTTACAGAATAGAGCCAGCCTTTGTCGTCGGTATAGTCAGTAGTCCTGACAATGAAAATGTTACTGAGCGTTGAAATATCACGATTGACGTAACTGTTGGACGGATCAACAAAACGCTGGCCATCGACCGTCAGACTGTAGGAGTAAAGCTCTGAGTTAAGCGGTTTTGTTGTCACCGTCCACACGCCATTCTCCTGCTTGGTCATATCTAACCGCTGACTGCGTATCTCCTCAAAATCGCCAGTGACACTTACTGCTTGGGCAGAAGGGTCATAATAGTTGAAAGTGACGCTGCCATCCTGATTGATAACGGGTGATTGTACACGGGGGCGCTGTCCTAATGCCTGCTGTCCGAAGCTGTTTGCCACCATGAAACAGCAACAGAGAAGAATCAATGTTTTTTTCATATTACTCGTTTGAAAGTTAATCGTTCTTAGTTCTAACTGATGGGTTATTAGTCATTATATAATGTCCATTCGTCAAGCCACCTGATGACCGGTTTTCCTTGTTCAAACTCAATGGGAAGCCAGATGTAACGAGCATCGATGGGATGCTGAGGGCGCCAGATGTCGGCCATAAACAGATAGCGTGAAGGAGCTGACTTGAAATCAGTATCGTTGAGTGTGAGTACAAATGTACTCTGTCCGTTAAATGTTTTTTCAGCCAAAGGTCCACGACAGGGATTCGGGTGCTGAGTCCAGGGACCGAAGATGCTTGGGGCTGAGAACATGCGTGCTTCGTTGGGAGCCCAACCCGTGCAACCGCTGGTTATCATCCAATAGGTACCATCGTGCTTGAAGATGGCTGGTGCCTCATTCTGACCACCAGGCGCCATACGTGTATAGCGTCCGTTATGGTGCAGGTAGTCGGCAGTCAGCTCTGCTATATGGAGGGTAAAGTTCTCTTCAGACGAGAAAATGTGGTAGGCTTTTCCATCGTCATCAACGAAAAGCGTCATATCACGAGACATCTGTCCAGTTCCGAAATCGCGCTTCAAGTACTCATCAAAGTTCATGGGAGATCCATTAACAGGCCACGTGCCGGCATTGGCCCTTGAAGAGTATAGATACTTAAAGGGGCCTTCGGGTTTGTCAGAGACAGCCACACCATATCGTGCAGCATTGTAGCCTTGGCCCTTGAGTTCGAGGTGAAACCACATGCAGAACTTCTTTGTCGTAGGATTGTAGATGACCTTCGGACGTTCGAGAATACAGCCCATCTCTATATCGGAGGCACTCGTTTCAGGACGTTTGTTTATGGCATTTTTGTCATCACGAGCTGTGTTGGTAGAAGGCGTAACACTCAGAGCTACACCACAGTTGTGCCAATTGATGAGATCTTTAGATGAATAGCACATCACACCCACTAAAGCGTTGCTGGTGTGCTCAGCCTTATGCTCACCATACCAGTAATAGGTGTCACCATATTTCAGAATTCCGCCTCCATGAGCATTGATGTGTTGTCCGTTGTCATCGAGCCATAATTCACCACTGCGGAACCCTTTGTGCTTGGTTGATTGATTGTTGGTTTGCGCTGCCGCCGATAAAACCAGCAGGAGTGTCAGTGCGCTTATTGAAATCAGTTTCTTCATGATGCTCTGTATGTTTGCTTCTTTATAATTTCACATTAATGACCTGCAGACTGCTGTCGTCACTTGACGGTCCGGCCATCAACTGATACTGTCCAGGAACGAAGCGCATTGTATTACTCTGCGAGTCCCACGTTTCCAGTTGCTTACGGTTCAGCAGGATTTTGACGATGCGTTCTTCACCAGCCTTCAATGAAACCTGCTGATAACCGCAAAGCGTTTTCAACGGCCCTTCTTTGTCAGCTGAACGGCGGAAGTACAACTCTACTGTCTCCATACCATCACGCTTACCAGTATTCTTAACCTGCACACTGACCTCAACGCCATTCTTTGTTGCCTTCTGCTTCATGTTCTTGAATTCGAACGTGGTATAACTAAGTCCATATCCAAACGGGAACAATGGCTCACCCGTGAAATAGCGATAAGTGCGGTTCTTCATGGTGTAGTCGAGGAAATCTGGCAGGTCATCTACACTACGGTAGAAGGTTACAGGCAGTTTACCACTGGGATTGTATTGTCCTGTCAGCACGTCGGCTAAGGCTCTGCCTCCCTGCTCGCCGCAATACCACCACTGCAGAATGGCATCGCAGGTCTCAAGCTCAGGTACCATAGCGATAGCGCCACCTGAACAGTTGACAAAGACAACACGCTTGCCAGCCTCGTGCAGCCAGCGGAGCACATCGCGCTGTGCCTGTGGTAACTCAATGCTGGTGCGGTCGCCTCCTTGAAAACCTGGTTCGTTAACACGCATCTCCTCGCCCTCAAGTCTGGGAGAGATGCCACCGACAAACACAACAGTCTCGGCATCGCCAACCTGTGCTAACAGCTCCTGTGCCGTAGGTGTCGATTTGTGCTGTATGTCGAAGTTCAGTGCTCCATAGCCAGTTTCTTGGACATAGTCTATTTGGATGCGATAATGCTGTCCTGCTTTTACTTGTAGTTGCTTCTGGCTATTCTGTATGCGCTGACGTGCTTGCCAGAGATTCACCAGAGTATCGCCATTTACCAGCAGGCGAATCTTATCGTCGCCACCAATATTGAAAATAAGTGTTTCGTCGCGAGTAGGAATCAACGTACCGTCAAGACGGGCTGAGAAGTTTTCAAGATTAACACCTGGGGCAAAAACCGTATTTCCTCCATTACTCAGCTTAATGGGTTCTGTGATGACAACGGTGGCTGCAGGTGTTCCCGACATATCGGTATTATTGTAATAGGTGGCCTGTATGCCTTGAGTACCCAAAGGAGCTTTAATCTGTCCGAAACGGCTCTCTATGGTTTCATTTCGGGTCAGTCCACATCCCAACAGATATGGAACGTTGCCTAACTGCTGACGAATACCGTCGAGAGCTGTTATGGTTTTCGTGGGATAACCAGAGTAGTTTCCCCACTGCATAACCGAATCGTTTGCATTGGGTCCCATCACAAGCAGTTTCCCAGATTGTGATGGCGTCGAAAGTGGCAGCACACCATTATTCTTCAACAGAACAATGCTTTTACGTGCCATATCAAGAGCCAGTTGCTTGTGAGGCTGAGATGCAACAACGCTGGCTGGTATCTTCGTCCACGAAACAAGATTGTCATCATCAAAATCGCCTAATTCAAAACGGGCGATAAGCAGACGGCGCAACGAACGGTCAATGTCTTCTTCCTTGATGTCACCACGACGTACTGCTTCTGGCAGATTACGATATTCTGAGCCACACTCAACATCGGTACCTGCCAATACGGCTTGAGCCGATGCTTCGGGGCTATCCTTAGCGGTGTTATGCCAGCGTGGCAGGAAATCGCGAATGGCGCCACAATCGCTGGTGATGAGTCCCTTGAAGCCCCATTCGTCACGCAGAATCTGCTGTTCATAACGCGTCTGACTACAGCAGGGCTGACCGTCAATGCGCTGATAGGCACACATAACCTCAGCTACTTGTCCCTCCTGTACTAAAGACTTAAAAGCAGGAAGGTAAGTCTCCCAAAGATCGCGTTCGGGCAAATCCTCGACATTGAAGGTGTGACGATTCCACTCGGGGCCGCTATGAACGGCAAAATGCTTGGCACAGGCAAGTAGCTTCTTATAGTTGCCAATCCACTGTCCGTCATAGGTCATACCTTGCAGACCGCGAACAACAGCAAGTCCCATCTTCGATGTCAGGAAGGGATCTTCACCGTAGGTTTCCTGACCACGTCCCCAGCGTGGGTCTCGAAAAATGTTGATATTGGGTGTCCAAAACGACAGACTCTGATAGCGACGGATGTTACCCGTCTGCTTGGCTTGCTGCGATTTGGCTCGTGCCTCGTCGCTTACAGCTGTAAACACGCTGTGAAGTAATTCGTCGTCCCATGAGGCCGCCATGGCCATCGTGATAGGGAATACGGTAGCATAGCCATTACGTCCAACACCGTGTAGTGCTTCGTTCCACCACTGGAACTGTGGAATGTTCAGGTGGTCGATAGCTGGCGATGTGTCCATCATCAGCCGGACTTTCTCGTCGAGCGTCAGTCGTTTCAGCAGATCGTCGGCACGCTGCTCAGCTTTCAACTGTGGATTCTGATAGGGTAGTTTCTGCGTTTGTGCTGTTACCGTCAGTAGGGCGACAGTAGCCAGTAGGCCAGTCATAATAGTTTTTTTCATTGTTGATATAGTTTTATGTCGGTTTTTTACAAATGACGATTCTTTTGATTGTCAGATTTCCATGAATATGCATAGATTCTGGCCACAATGGCTCCACTGATGTTGTGCCATACGCTAAAGATAGCTCCGGGAATAATGGCCATTGGATAGGCAGCAAAATGGAGTGTAGCCAATGATGATGCCAGACCGCTATTCTGCATACCCACCTCGATGCTCAAGGCCTTTCGTTTGGGTGGAGGCAGACGGAGCAGACGCCCAATACCATATCCTACGGAAATGCCAAACAGGTTATGAAGCATGACTACAACGATGATGATTAGTCCGCCCGTCAGCAATTTCTGAGCACTGGCAGCAATGACAATCATAACAATGGTGGCAATAGCCAGCGATGACAAGGCTGGCAGATAGGCTGTGGCCTGTTCTGTCTGTTGTGGCCATAAACGCTTGACGAGAAGTCCGGCAGCAATGGGAAGAATCACAACCCAGAGAATACTCAGAATCATAGCCGTCACATTGACGTCAATATTCTTGCCTGCTAATAATAACACAAGCAGTGGTGTCATTACAGGGGCTATAAGTGTGGAGACGCTCGTCATACCTACCGATAGTGCCAAATCGCCTTTGGCAAGATAAGTAATGACGTTCGAAGCTGTGCCTCCAGGACAGCAACCCACCAGCAGAACGCCAATGGTCAAAGCATCATCGAGTGAAAAAAGTCTTGCCAGTATCCACGCCAGCATTGGCATAATCGTGAATTGTGCTATGCATCCGATAATGACGTCGCGAGGTCTTGTGAACACTACGCGGAAGTCCTCCCAACGAAGTGTTAAGCCCATACCAAACATGATGACACCCAGCAGCGGACTGATAATGGCGGGTTTCAGGTGGTTCAATATATCGGCAAAAAGGAGCGCCAGTACCGCTGATAGCAGTACGAGCACTCCCATATAGTCGGATATTAGTTTGCAGGCTTTTTTCATATTCGTTGGCAAAGATAGTAAAAATCCTGCAAACTGATGATATTTTTCTCGTAAAAATATAGCTTAACGTCCTCGACGGTCGTTGTTACCCCATTTCTTGTCGTAGCGTCCTTCCGTATCCATTTTACCACCAAACATATTCAGGCGGTATCGCACATGGAGCATCGCATAGGAGTTAATACTGTTGTAGCGTGTATCGCTACGTCCGTTGGCGTTGACCCAGCGTTCGTAGTTGGACTGCTGGCCCAGCAGGTCATAGAAATTCAAAGCTACGACGAGTGTCTTAGTCTTCAGGAATGATTTAGAAATCTGTCCGTTCCAAATCAGTTCATTGGTGTTCGAAGACGGGTCGTTGTAGCCTCGGCGACTATTCTCGTGAAGATTTGTCGATACCTCAAGTCCAAAAGGCAAACGCACCATCACCTGACCGCCATAGCTGAAGCGCCAAGTGTTGAGATTGGCTGTAGGCTGCAGCTCATTGCGCGAGTGCTGGTAATTGACATTTCCGTCAAGAGTAACTTCGAGCCAACCATTGCGGAAGCTGGCATTCAGACGTTCGTTGATGTTGGTGGTCTTTGTAGTGTTCTTGGCTGCATCGGCTTGTGCCTGCGCTACATAACTCACATAGTTATTATAGCGTACACGTGTATCGCTGCCAATGTTCCAGTGGGCAGTAGAGTCAAGAGCTGTGTTGAAGGTAAAGCCACCATCGGCATTCCAGTTACCATTGATGTTCTCTGGACGAGACATACTTCCACCAGTTTCAGCGTTGTAGCGTACAAGATTGGAAATGCTGTTGCGTATGTGGCGATAGTTACCATAGAGCACAATAGAGCGCTTGTACTTCTGGATATAGTTGTTGTAATAGACGCTCAGCGAATTAGTAAACTGCGGCTTCAGTCCGGGGTTACCCTGTGTGATGTAAAGAGGGTTCGAGTCGTCGGTAATGTCGAGCAGTTGCGTGATGTCGGGCTGGCGTGTGTCACCACGATAGTGCAAGTAGATGCTCTGCTGGTCGCTGAACTTATAGTGGAAGTCAAGTGTCGGCGTGAAATTGGTCACGTTACGCACAGTATCGACATAGATGCCACGATAGTCTTGAATGAAGTTTGAGCTTTGAGGCTGCACGAGGAAACCAATGTTGTAGTCGTACTCTTCCTGGTAATGGCGCAGCGTCAGACGAATGTTGTGTGTATAGTTCTTGTATTCAGAGTATCGGCTCAGATTCTTGTCCAGATATATCGTCTGCATAGCTGTCTCGTCAAAGTTGCCAATCCAGGGGTCCCATTCTCTATAAATAGGTATAATGCCACCGAAAGGGTTTTCGTCAAGACGACTAAAGTCATAGGTCTGACGGTCGCTCTTGTTCTGATTGTAGCGAAGCTCGTAGTTAGCCTGCAGATGTGCACCTTTCCACAGAGGTTCGCTATAAAGTGCACTCAGTACATAACTTTGATTATCGGATGGTGTGGTGTTGTAGCGTGAAGTGAAGTATGTAGAGTCTGTACCTGCAATGTTTTTGACGCGGTGCAGAAAGACGTCATTGCTCGAAACGCTACGATTCTTACTACTGCCCGTTGAACCCTCAGCACGCAGGGTAATGTTGCGTCCTCGGTCGTTGAGCCGACGATAAAACTGCAACATAGCCCAAGCATTTTTGTTGTCACCATAGGATAGGCTTGCGCTGTGGTTGTGGTTGATAAGATAGGGATAGAGTGGGGAAGTAGCGTCGTTAACCAGGTCTAACGGTTTGTCTGCATAGAGGTATGGATCGTCATCGAAGGTGGCGCTGGCTGATGTCGATATGCCATCGTTGTTACCCAAGCTACCATTAGCGCGTAGCAAGATGTTCGTCAGCGTATCGGGTTTCCACTCTACACGAATGTTGCCGTTCCAGTTGTCGCTACGTGAAAGACTTTTTGAGAAGCTGTTTGAGAAGGTGCGACTCGTCTGACTATAGAAGTTCTCGCTGGCATTCTCGTTCTCGTTGTCGCCATCGCGATGATTCCAGCGTATGCTGGCATCAGCCTTCAGCTTATCGCCGTCATCGTAATTAAAGTTGGTTCCCAACATCTTTCGGGCGTTGAGTCCGCGGCGGTTCCACCAGCCGGCATTCTCCTCTTTGTTGTTGAGATTGCCCATCAGTACGAATCGTGTTTTGTCCGTAAAGCTGGAACCCATACCACGCGAAGCATAGCGGTGCTGAGTGCCGCCAGCCAGGTCAAGATTGGTCATGTAACCACGATTCATTCCTTTTTTAATGGTGAAGTCGAGAACTGCCTGCTTGTTGCCGTCCTCAATGCCAGTAATGCGAGCCTGATCGCTCTGCTGGTCGTAGAACTTAACATTCTGTATAATACTCACAGGCAGGTTCTTCAGCGCTGTCTCAACATCGCCCAACATAAATTCTTTGCCGTCGAGCAGAATTTTTTCAATCTTCTTGCCGTTGACGGTGATGTTACCGTCCTCATCAACCTCGGCTCCCGGCATGCGTTTGATGAGTTCCTCAATAGGTGAGCCTTCTGGTGTGCGATAGGCATCGGGATTATAGACCAATGTGTCTTTCTTTACGACAATCTGCGCTGCACGGCCCGTAACGACGGTCTCCTTCAGCATTACGGCATCGGTTGACATCTGCAGGATGCCTAAGTCCTGACTCTGGTCGCGCCGTATTGAAACTTCGCGCTGTATGGCTTGAAAACCGATGGAAGAAATTCTGATGCGATAGATGCCGTTGGACGGTGCTTCCATCGAGAAATTACCACGCAGGTCGGTGACTGTACCGCCAACGAATGTGCTGTCCTTAGCGCGGAACAACTGGACCGACGCCTGCACGACGGGCTCTTTGAATTCTGCATCTTGTACGTTACCTGAAATTGTTCGCTCACGCTGTTCCTGAGCAGCTGCAAATAGTGTTGTTAACCCAATGAGGGCTAAAAGCATAGTGTATCTCCGAAACATATATGTTTAGTTTAGCTATTTTTATCAACTATTGAAGTTAGATGTATCGTTTGTGAAAAGGTTTAATCGATTTGATACTTTTTTTCAAATTCAAGAAAAAAATGCCAAAACATTTGCATAATTCACAGGAATTACCTAACTTTGCAACCATAGATTATTAACCTTCTAAAAACACTAAGACTATGAACAAGGAAGAGAAATTTGTTATTACCATCAGCCGCCAGTTTGGAACAGGCGGACACGAGATTGGAGCAGAGCTTGCACGACGCCTTGGTGTGAAATTGCTGGACAAGCAAATTCTGAATGAGGTAGCCTCGCGCATCAAAGCTGTAGAAGATGCAGTGGAAAAGATTGAAGCACGCAATCCGCTGTGGCGCGACGATTTTACTAACTTCTATCGTAATTATATGGCCAGCGCCGAATACAACGGACAGGAGCAGGACCAGACGAGTCACGAACTGTTTCGCGCTCAAGCCGATGCCATCCGTCGCATTGCGCAAGAAGAGTCGTGTGTCATCGTAGGACGCTGTGGATTCGACATTTTTGCCAATCATCCCAATGCCCTGAAGATTTTTATCCATTCGAGTCTCGACTGCCGTAAACGACGCATCGCTGAAAAATATGACATCAGCGAGCAGGATGCATCAGCCATGATTGTTGACAATGACTACAGTCGCCAACTCTACACAAAGACGTTTACTGGCCGCGAATGGACCGATGCTTGCAACTACGACATAGCTATTGACGTGCGAAAGTTCGGCGTTAACGGAGCTGTGGACTTCATTATGCATTGCATAGAATAGAGATAGGCTTGAATTTTCTCGAAAATTCAAGTAAAACTCCATGAGTAATTTTTGATACTCATGGAGTTTTTTCTAAAACTCATGGAGTATTTCCGGAAAGTCGTACGATGACATAAAAAAGCCGGCCCTTTAGACGCTAAACGCTAAAAGGCCGGCTGTTTTTTTACTGATGTTGCTCTCGTAACAAGTCGTTTACTGTCTTTACGGGATTGAATGTTGAAAGGGGAACCTCCACAAAAACTGTGTTCCAGTCACTCATTGCGCCGTTCCATAACCCAGGCAGTTCCAGAGCCTTCAGCTCCTTTCCGTTCTTAGACTTGCTGGAGATGAAACCCGTCGTTTGGTCTACAAAGTCTGGCAGATTGAATGGTTTTCCTTGATAATCCTTAACGGCACAAACCAGATCCACAGGATTAAAGTGGGTGCCGTGTGTGAACATCTCCATATACTCTTTGTTGTTCTTGTCAATCTGACTTGACTCGAGAATCTGCAGCGAAATAGTACCGTCTTGATTATAAGTGAGGAACGGACCGCCACCAGGCTCACCGACATTCTTAACAACACCACAGACACGCATGGGACGATTCAGCTTCTTCTTCAGATACTCGCAGAGTTCGGCATCGCCCAATGATGCTATGTCTGGACGACGACAGAAAGCATGTTCTACGAAATGCTGAATTTCACGCAGTTTCTCATGATTGATATTGCCGGAGTCAATATCGCGCAGGTAACCAAATGATATCTTCTGAAGATTTACCAGTACGCCAGCGATAACCTGCTTATATTCAACAGTATCCTGCTTCAGACGGTCAGGCACTACGTTGTCAATGTTTTTAACAAAAATGATATCAGCATCTATCTCGTTCAAATTCTCAATAAGGGCACCATGACCACCAGGACGGAACAAAAGCGAACCGTCATCGTTGCGGAAAGGAGTATTATCCGGATTGGCTGCGATAGTATCTGTAGAAGGCTTCTGTTCAGAGAAAGAGATGTCGTATTTTATGCCGTACTTGTTGGCATAGAAATCGGCCTTCTCCGCTACCTTTTTCTTAAATAGGTCCATATGCTCGTGCGATACAGTGAAGTGGACGCACGCTTCACCATTGGAAGCGGCATAAAGAGCTCCTTCTACAAGGTGTTCCTCCATAGGTGTACGAGAACCTTCCGGATAGTGATGGAACAGCAGCATGCCCTTAGGCAACTGTCCATAGTTCAGGCCCTTCTCGAACAGCATATTGGCAACAACCTTTTTGTACTGGCCCTCCTGCATAAGATATTGAATGCTTTTGCCTTCGTTCTTACGACACGCATCATCGAGGGCCTCGTAAAAGGCAAACTTCTCGATATTGTCGAAATATAGTTTCTCAAATGGGGTAGTGGGCACGTCGTAGTCGGCATCGAGGAATGCAAACATATCTTTGAACATACGGCTAGCGGCACCTGACGCTGGTACAAACTTTACAATCTTATGACCTTCGGCCTTATACTGCTGCCAAGCCTTCTCATAGACCTGCTTGTCCTGCTCGTTGGTGGCTACTATGCCGTCCTCGATACTGGCAGCGGCCTTCAGTTTAAGAAAAGGGAAACCGGTCTTGAATTGTCCTAACTGTGTGTTAACTTGTTCTTCGCTAATGCCTTTGTTGGCAAGTTGGTTCAAATCTGCTTGTGAAAACATAATATGTAGTTTTTAGAGGTTCAAGTCAATTTTCTGCGCAAATTTACGAACTTTTTCTTGAAAAAATCCTTTTTTACGGAGAAATTTGTATCTTTGCATGAAATTATTCAGAATATGACTGACAAGTTCGTTTTTACCACAGCTGAGAAAGAGGAAGTCCGTGACCTATATGCCCGTCTGAAGCAGCATCTGGAGAGCACGCTGAAAGCAGGCGATGAGGACAAGATACGCACACACTTGATGCACTCTATAGAGCAGCAGCAGGTACATCGTGACGTGTTCGGGCTGAATCCTATACTTAACGGACTGCAGACAGCTCTGATCTTAGTCGAGGAAATTGGTCTGAAGCGTGACGCCGTGATGGCCATTCTGCTGCGGTCTAGCTACGAAGACGGCTTCATCAGCGCCAGTGAGGTAGGGGAGCAGTACGGTGAATCGGTAGCACTCATATTACGCGGTCTGGAGCGTATCCATGCACTCTATAAGAAAAATCCTGTGGTCGAGAGTGAGAACTTTCGCAATCTTCTGCTCAGTTTTGCAGAGGATATGCGTGTCATACTCATCATGATTGCCGACCGCGTGAACTTGATGCGGCAGATACGTAACTCAGAGAACATTAACGACAAAATGGAAGTGAGCCAGGAGGCTGCTTATCTCTATGCTCCGCTTGCACATAAATTGGGTCTCTACAAACTGAAGTCTGAACTCGAGGACTTGTCACTCAAGTATCTGGAGCATGATGCCTATTACATGATTCGCGAGAAACTCAGCGAAACAAAACAGAGCCGCGATGCCTATATACAGAAGTTTATTGGCCCCGTAAGTGAGAAACTGACAGCAGCCGGACTGCACTTCCACATTAAGGGACGTACCAAGTCGATACACTCTATCTGGCAGAAAATGAAGAAGCAGAAATGCCCCTTCGAAGGTGTTTATGACCTCTTTGCTATACGAATCATTCTCGACTCTCCTCAGGAACTCGAGAAAATGCACTGCTGGCAGGTTTATAGCATTGTGACCGATATGTATCAGCCTAATCCCAAACGTTTGCGCGACTGGCTCAGCGTGCCTAAATCTAATGGCTATGAGAGCTTACACATCACCGTTTTGGGCCCTGACAATAAGTGGGTTGAGGTACAGATACGCACAGAACGCATGGACGCTATAGCCGAGAGGGGAGTGGCTGCACACTGGCGCTACAAAGGCGTAAAAGGAGAGAGCGGACTCGACGAATGGCTAACCAACATACGCCAAATGCTGGAGACCAGCGATGGTATGGAGGCCATGGACCAGTTTAAAATGGATCTCTATGAGGATGAGGTGTTTGTCTTTACGCCCAAAGGCGATTTGCTGAAATTCCCCAAAGGTGCTATCGTGTTGGATATGGCATATCATATCCATTCGAAAATTGGTAACGCATGCGTGGGGGCTCGTATTAATAATAAGGTGGTAACATTCCGTCACATCTTGCAGTCTGGTGATCAGGTGGAAATAATGACGGCCTCAAACCAGAAACCACGACAGGAATGGCTCAGTTTGGTCAAAACATCGCGTGCAAAAGCGAAGATTCGCTTAGCACTAAAGGAGACACAGGTCAAAGAAGGTCTCTTCGCTAAGGAGATGATTGAACGCAAGTTCAAGAATCGTAAGATTGAGTTAGAGGAACCGCTCATGCAGCAGCTTGTTAAAAAGCTGGGATTCAAAGAGATGAGCGACTTCTATAAACAGGTGGTTGATGGCTCGTTGGATACAAATACTGTCATCGAAAAGTATCTGGAACTGCAACAGGGAGAAAAGGTTGTGACAGGTGATAATCAGGCGCGAAGTGCAGAGGAATTCGTATTCGACCAGTCGCTGAATCCGAATGCTCAGATTAACGACGACGTTCTTGTTATTGACCGTAATCTCAAAGGCTTGGACTATCAGCTCGCTCGCTGTTGCAATCCTATATATGGTGATGATGTCTTTGGTTTCGTAACTGTCACAGGAGGCATTAAGATTCATCGTATTGACTGTCCAAATGCTCCTGAGATGCGTAAGCGTTTTGGCTATCGCATAGTTAAAGCACGCTGGTCTGGCAAAGGCTCATCACAATACAGCATTACGTTGCGAGTTATCGGTATCGACGATTTGGGAATTCTGAATAATCTGACAAGCATTATCTCCAAAGATGAGAAACTTATACTGCGTAGTGTTAATATTGACAGTCATGATGGTTTATTCCGTGGAAACCTTGTCGTTATGCTAAACGATACTACGAAACTCGATGCACTCATAAAGAAACTCCGGGCTGTCAAAGGCGTTAAAACCGTAGAACGCATATAATAAAAAAATCTTTTCTGATATTTTCATAATCGGCATTATGATAAATAGGTGATTTTGCCTAGATTTTATCATCATAGTTGTATATACTCATGTTAGTTGATACTCTTCACATCGACAATGACAAACATAAATGCCTATTGTGAAGAAATATGCAGGAATCGAGTAATCAAACCAGAAATACTGCGATCCATATTATCAATAAAAGCGTCAAGGAGTTTTGTTTTTCCATGTAAAGGGATTACATCATAATCAGCAATAGCTGCAGGAATTAAAGCAGTATGACCTTCTGTTAGTGTGATTTCTGTACCATTTGTTCTCATCACCAATTTACATGTACCCTCAATACACATGGAAATAACAAAACTGTCATATTTCAAGAGATTACGATGAAAAGGCGCTTGTATTTCAATTACACGAACATCAAAATATGGCGAATCTATAATCTGTACTGCTCTATTATCCGTTTCTAAATATTCTGTACGATAATTCCGTTCTACGTGATAATCAAGTGCTTGAGCAGCAAGATTTGTATGCAACTCACGAGGTTTACCGTCCATACCTGGACGATTGTAGTCGTAAATGCGATATGTTACATCAGAGGATTGCTGTACCTCAGCAAGCATAATGCCACCACATATCGCGTGAACCCGACCAGCAGGAAGATAGAACACATCGCCAGCCTTCACCTTATGGTCTGCCAATACATCTGTAATTGTACCATCTGCTATACGTTGATGATATTCCTCAGGCGTGATTTCTTGCTTAAATCCGGCATAAAGATGGCTTTCTGGCTCGGCCTTGATTATATACCACATCTCGCTCTTGCCCATTTTCTTGTGTTCACGCCAAGCCATCTCATCATTTGGGTGAACTTGAATACTTAAATCACGCTCTGCATCGATAAATTTCACCAATAACGGGAATTGTCCATGGTACTTCTCATAGACAGCATGACCAAGAATCTCTTTGGGATATTTGGCAATAATATCCGTTAATTTTTGCTCCTTAAAAACGCCATTACTTATAATGCTGATACTGGATGGGACGGTACTTACTTCCCAGCTCTCCCCTATCGGTTCATTGTTGGATTCTAAGCCTTTGTAAGGTCTCAATTGGTGTCCACCCCAGACAACTGGATGAAGATTGGGCTCGAATAGAAACGGATATAGGTACATAGTAGATATTATCTGCAGAGTTTACGTTGATAGCTCTGATAATTGTTTATCTTGTATGATTGTTAGAGCTGAATCAGCATTGCTTATTGCAACGCTTTCAGGAGTTTCTTCAAACTATCCTTATCTGTCCAACTGAAATCATCCATCGTAACAAACGTGCGAACTATGCGCTTTTTCTCTTTGTTCAAAGCGTATTGAAGATTGCGTTCGTGACATTTGACGAACTGCCCATTGATACGATAGAAAAACAAGTCGACAAGCGGGAAAAGATAGTCATCATCAGTATTTAAATTCATCGATGTCGTCGAAAGAGCACCTCCTGCTCCCCAAGAAATATTTGATATGGTATTGTTATTACGCAACTGCGTTTGATATGCATCAACATCGATGACAGTAGCACAATATAGGGCATCATGACCGATACTATCAACTAAATATGCCAGAACTGTGTCTATTTTCACATAGAGCTTGTCATCGAACTTGACACTGACGATATTATCCATATTGGCTTCCATCGTATTCGTACCTTGTAAGTAGAGCAGTGAGCTGTTTTTCAGGAAGATGTTTGTCAGGTTCTGCTTGACCAGTCTACCATCCTTGAGTTGAATGATAGACGGCTTAAACTCATTATAAACAGTTAGTTTCTTTGTGGTGGCCTGTCCTGCTGCAGAGAGGACAATGGCAGTCATAATGGTCAGTAACAGACTAATTCTTTTCATATCCTGATAGTTTTATGTTGTCGTTCTTGATAGTTAAAAAGCTCATCGATTTTTTTGAAATCAATGAGCTTCGTGATTTAGCGGTGCGTACGAGGCTCGAACTCGTGACCTCCAGCGTGACAGGCTGGCATTCTAACCTACTGAACTAACGCACCAGTATTTTATGTCTCGAAAAAGCTTGCGGTGCGTACGAGGCTCGAACTCGTGACCTCCAGCGTGACAGGCTGGCATTCTAACCTACTGAACTAACGCACCAGATTAGCTTTTCTCGATTGCGGGTGCAAAGGTATGCATATTTTTTGAGACTACCAAATCTTTCTCTGACTTTTTTACAAAAAAGTTTGTAAAACGACGGCATTTTCATATTTTTTGCCATTATAGAGCCATTCTTGTAGGATTGCGGTCTTCTGATAGCCAGCTTTTCCAAACATATCAATAGCTATTTTGTTAGATTCTGCTATGACAACATAGACTTGATGTAGGTGCAATACAGAAAGAGCATAGTCGGCAATCTGACTGATAGTGGCAGTTGCATATCCTTTGTGACGATAATGTGTGATAATGACAATGCCCATCTCAGCTTTATTATTCTTAGGGTCGAAATTAGTTAGATCGACTGTACCAACCACTTCCCCACTCTCATTTTCAATCATAAAACGAACCTGACCATCAGTATAGATGTCATTTTTAGTGTTAGCAATGTAATCATGCAGAATGTATCGCGAATATGGTACACTTGTAACACCGACAGACCACAACTGCTTGTTATTTTCAATACCATAAAGTATATCTAGATCTTCAGGCTCTACAGCACGCAGTTTTATAACGGGATATGTCTTCATATAATATATAGTTTTATGAATTGCCTTGAATTGTCTATATCTAGATGTGTAGTTTCTGGCGTAGAATATCCACAAGAGCAATGAAAGCCCTAAAATAGATAGCCATTTTAACTGGAAGCGTGTAGAGAATTCCTAGATGGCTATAGTGCTTACGGAAGAAGATAAGCATTGCCTGATAGAAAACATGTACGTATCGATAGTCTGACTTCCGAGTTGACTTGCCTTTGTAGTGTGTTATCGGGAATGGAAGGTACCAGTTCTCATAGCCTCCCTTCAACAGACGGTAACTTAGGTCAATGTCCTCACCATACATGAAAAAATCTTCATCAAGCAATCCAATTTTGTCGAGTGCAGAATGACGTAGCAGGCAAAAAGCTCCGCTGATGACTTCTATACGACCTGGTTTGTTCCATGGGAGGTGACTCATATAATATCGTTTTGTAAAACCAAGCATTTTCAGCGCTGATACCCATGGAGTCGGTATAGCACGTCTGGACTCTGGGGCACGCGTTCCTTCACCATTGAGCATCATTACACCAGCACCACCTGCTTGCGGGTGCCCATCCATAAAAGACACAGCCTCGCTCAGTGTTTGTTCTGCTACATTTGTATCAGGATTCAACAGAAGCACATACTCGCCTGTGGCTTGACGAATGGCGATATTATTGGCACGTGAGAAACCCACATTATCTTGGTTAGCTATAAAATGTACCCACGGATATTTTGGAGGCAGCACGCTTAACGTGTCATCTGATGAGGCATTATCAACTACGAATACCTCAGAGTCAATACCATAGAGGGCTTTCTTTACACTATCCAGACATTCGTCCAGATATTGACGTACGTTATAACTGACGATGACGACAGACAGTTTCATACTTCATTATCCTCCTTATCAGTAAAAATCTCCGGATTTGTTGTCACTTCATTTTCTACAGGGTATTCCTCAGTTTCTGACAGACAACGCTCTCTACTGGGATAAACAAACGGCAGGCAGATTAATAGAATCAATGCCATATAACCGAATGCTGTGTTCATATATATATAATATAATAAGGTATTAATGATAAGCAGCAGCATCAATAGTCCCATTCGTAACAATCCCCAACAACGCAGAGCGTCAGCTTTACGAGTAATGAGATCGTTGTGAATTGTTTTAAAATGAAATAATTTCAGTGCGAGTGGCACCGATGCAAGCGTCAGTAACTCCATCAGTGTTGTGATGAGAAATTCAGCGTTGGTTGATGTACCTGCCAGTTTGCCAGGTTCCAACGTGTTCGTCTCGTAAGTAATTACGATAACTAGAGAAAGTGCAAGAGCTGCCCAAAAGAGTATGACCAGCGTGTTTTTTACTTGTTTCATTGTCCTTCAAATAATGTTCTATTTAGAATGGAGCGCCCTAGAGTCACCTCATCCGTATATTCGAGTTCGTTACCCACGGAGACTCCACGGGCTATCATTGTTATCTTAACATTTGAGAATGACGCCAATTTTCGAAAGATGTAAAAATTTGTCGTGTCACCCTCCATCGTGGGACTAAGTGCCAAAATTACTTCTTTTACATGACCCTCACCCACTCTGTTGACCAACGAGTCAATTTCTATGTCACTGGGACCTATACCGTCCATTGGAGATATGATGCCTCCTAATACATGGTATAGTCCATGATACTGTTGTGTATTCTCAATGGCCATCACGTCCTGAATGTTCTCCACCACACACACCATCGAGTGGTCTCGATTAGGATCGCTACAGATGGGACAGGTGTCGCTATCGCTTATGTTATGGCACGTATGACAATAAATAACCTCGTGTTTCATTCGGCTTAGTGATTCTGCTAAAGCATCAACATCTGCAGTTTCTTGACGTAACAAGTGTAACACCAATCGAAGCGCGGTCTTGCGGCCAATGCCGGGCAGCTTAGAAAACTCATCGACTGCTTTCTCTAATAGTTGTGAGGGATATGTCTGTTGTGTCATCATTTAATTGTCAATTTCACTTAGTTCTAACCAGCGCATAGATTTCTCTTCAAGATCATCATTAAGTATTGGTAATCGCTTGCTCATATTTGTTATCTCTTCAACAGAGGTTGTGCCTCCACAGAGCGCTTCCTCTATCTTCTTTTTCTCATCTTCTAATGCGGCAATATCTTTCTCCAATTGTTCCATCTCGCGTTTTTCCTTGTATGTCAGTTTACGAGAACCAGTCTTTTGCTCCTCTTTGTTTAACCGGGAATTTGATGATTTCTGCACCTTTGCCCCCTTGTTTTCCTTGTTTTCTGGCTGAGAGTTAGAAAATGACTTTTCCCAATCACGATATTGTGTATAGTTACCAGGAAAGTCATTAATAACACCTTCGCCTTGGAATATCAACAAATGGTCAACGACTTTATCCATAAAATAACGGTCATGAGATACCACGATGACACATCCTGGGAAATCCTGCAAATATTCCTCCAGAATCTGAAGTGTCACAATGTCAAGATCATTGGTTGGTTCATCAAGCACCAGAAAATTGGGATTTTTCATCAATACGGTACAAAGATAGAGTTTGCGCCGTTCTCCACCCGATAGTTTGTAGACATAATTATGCTGTTGCTCAGGAGTGAAGAGGAAATACTGAAGAAATTGTGAGGCGGAATAATGACGTCCATTACCCATATATATATATTCAGCAATATCCTTAACAACGTCTATCACTTTTGTTTGTTCGTCGAATTGTAATCCTTCTTGGGAAAAGTATCCAAAACGCACAGTATCACCAATATCAAAACGACCACTATCGGGCTGTATCTGCCCCAACAGCATCTTGACGAACGTTGACTTCCCTGTTCCGTTATTGCCAACAATACCCATTTTTTCGAAGCGCGAGAAATTATAATAAAAATCCTTCAATATCACAACTTCCTTCTGTTCGTCATCTTCCTTATTCTCCCTTCCTTTGAAACTTTTTGAGACGTATTGACACTCAAAGATTTTAGAGCCAATATAGACATTAGACGACTTGAGTCTAAGTTGTCTTTCTTCCAGTCGTTGCTTAGCGACCTTCTCTAATTCGTAGAAAGCATCTTCGCGGTAACGTGCTTTGTGACCTCGCGCCTGTGGCATTCTTCGCATCCACTCTAGTTCCGTGCGATACAGATTGTTTGCTCGGGCTATTTCTGCTTTACGGTTGTCTATGCGTTCTTGTCTTTTTTCTAAATAGTATGAATAATTGCCACGATAGGTATAGATAGTACGATCATCAAGTTCTAGAATGATTGAGCATACGCGATCCAGGAAAAAACGGTCATGTGTAACCATTAGTAGTGTCTTGTTGCCGCGCTGCAGGAATCCTTCTAACCATTCAATCATTTCCAGGTCTAAGTGGTTAGTTGGTTCATCAAGAATCAGTAAGTCTGGTTCAGTTATCAGCACGTTGGCTAGTGCCACACGCTTCTGCTGTCCACCAGACAATTGTCCCATCGGTTGGTTGAGATCTCGAATTTTCAATTTTGTAAGGATCTGCTTTGCCTTAAGTACTTTTTCCGGGTCATCTTTGTGGTTAAAGCACGCTTCAAGCACACTCTCCTTCGGATCAAATTTAGGGCTCTGTTCAAGCATACCAACACGACAATCACGACGATAGATGATGTCGCCACTGTCATAACCTTCATGACCTGTAAGAATAGACAGTAATGTTGACTTACCTGTACCGTTCTTAGCTATCAGTCCCACATGCTGTCCTTCAGCGACAGAAAAATTGATATCTTCGAAGAGCACCAATGAACCGAATGACTTTGTCAGGTGTTGTACATCTAAATATGGTGTATCCTTTGCCACAGTATTACAATAGTATTTACTTCAAATTACTAACGTCTTACTTTCTTAGATCATTATTAATCTTTTCGATATAGCTGAGAACATCTTCTCTTCCTTCACGTTTTTCGGCTGACGTCAAAAAGATTGGTGGAAGTTCTTCCCATGTCTCTAAAAGAGTTTTCTTATATGCCTCCACAGCTTGGCGTGCCTTATTTGGAGTTAATTTGTCTGCCTTTGTAAACACAATCGCAAAGGGAATTGACGACATACCTAGCCATTCTATGAACTCAAGGTCTATCTTTTGTGGTTCCAATCTCACATCTACTAGCACAAATACATTCACCAGCTGCTCACGCTGCAGTATGTAGCCACGAATCATCTGGTCAAGTTTGTCGACTTCTTTCTTCGACCGTTTAGCAAAGCCATAGCCCGGAAGGTCAACAAGATACCATTCCCTGTTAATAATAAAATGATTTATCAGCAATGTCTTACCTGGTG
The DNA here is from genome assembly GCA_017632825.1 of Prevotella sp. The sequence goes on from JAGBQP010000042.1 coordinate 26,514, forward strand.
TCTGACTTGTCTTTGCCAATTTCCTGTGGTTTGTCAACATATTGATAAGACTCGACTTTCCAACGTTTGAGCGACCAATGAAGGCATACTCCGGCTTTGTGTCCTGTGGGCACATTGATACCATTGGGGCACTTAATGTAAATTCGGCTGTCTTTATATCCATTATTCTACACATTTTGCCTGCAAAGATAATAAAAAAAATCTAAATTCTTGGCAGATTCAAAAATAATCATTACCTTTGCACCTGATTTTTGAACGCAACGTTTTCATTCACAAAACGTTTTTCCTCAATTTATCATATTCTATAACGCTATTTAGCAATTATTGTATGTATACCAAAGAAGAACTTCAACAAATGGAGCCATCCCAATTGTTGGGCATTGCTCAGGAGCTCGGAATAAAGGTGTCACAAAACGATGAACTGGAATCAGTCATCTACGACATTTTGGACAAGGCCGCCGAGCAATCAGCTGCTGCAGGAGACTCTGCAGCCAAGCGTAAGCGCACACGCATAACAAAAAAAGATACAGACCGTGTTTACTCCGTTAACGGCAAGGAAGGCGAGAATTTCGATGTAAAGAGTCGTGGCAAGAAAACTGCTGAAACGCCATCACTGTTTAGTGATGCACCGGTGATTGACCAAGAGTCTCAGGATTCAACTGAAGATTCTGTTTCGTCTGAGAAGCCCGCTCCAAAGAAACGAGGTCGAAAGTCTAAAGCAGAGTTGGCTGCTATAGCAGCTACTGAAGAAGAAAGCATATCGAAAACTGACGAAAAGCACGTTAAGACAAAAAAAACAACAAAGGCCACAGCCACTGAAGAGTCAACAGAAGTAAACGCTGTTGAGACACCTTCTGAGGCTATTGTACCTGAAGCTGTTGTACCTGAGGTTATTGTACCTGAGGCTGCAGATTATGTGGAGAGCGTTGAATCGTCAGACGAGGAACAGCTTATTGAACAGTTGCAGCAAAAGGTGAAGGAACACAATCAGGAAGAATCAAAGTTTCAATCTGTGCCAGATGGAGTCTGGGAAGGTGACCCGGGTGATGGTACTGATTTTATTATCGTTGAGGACTTACCCATTGAGGACCATAGCGCCCTACCCTCGCTTGATATTTTCGATCGTCCTCTGACACAATCACAGACGTCAGAGCCTGTTTCTGTAGCAATGCCTGCTACCGGTAATAATGCATACTACGATTTTGGCGACCTCATTACTGGCAACGGTGTTCTTGAGATTTTGCAGGACGGATATGGCTTCTTGCGCTCCAGCGATTACAATTATCTATCTTCACCTGATGATATTTATGTTTCTCCCCAACAAATAAAGAAGTACTCCCTCAAAACTGGAGATGTTGTAGACTGTACAGTACGTCCGCCTCACGACAATGAAAAGTATTTCACACTCGCTTCTATCCGTACTATCAATGGACGTCAACCAGCAGAAGTTCGTGATCGTGTCTCTTTTGAACATTTAACGCCCCTCTTCCCAGAAGAAAAGTTTACGCTCTGTGGCGACCGTGCTACCACCAATCCCTCTGTACGTATTGTTGACCTCTTCTCGCCAATCGGCAAAGGCCAGCGTGCACTCATCGTTGCACAGCCCAAAACGGGTAAGACTATTCTTATGAAGGACATAGCTAATGCTATTGCAGCCAACCACCCCGAAGCATATATCATGATGCTACTTATTGATGAACGTCCTGAGGAGGTGACTGATATGGCACGTACTGTCAATGCCGAAGTCATTGCTTCAACCTTTGATGAGCCAGCTGACCGCCACGTAAAGATTGCGGGTATTGTCCTTGAGAAGGCCAAGCGTATGGTCGAGTGTGGTCACGATGTAGTCATCTTCCTTGACTCTATTACCCGTTTGGCTCGAGCATACAATACAGTAGCTCCAGCCTCAGGAAAAGTTCTTACGGGTGGTGTTGATGCTAATGCTCTGCAGAAGCCTAAGCGTTTCTTTGGTGCAGCTCGTAACATAGAGGGAGGCGGTTCGCTAACAATCATTGCAACAGCCCTCGTTGATACAGGCTCTAAGATGGATGAGGTGATTTTCGAGGAGTTCAAGGGTACTGGTAATTCCGAGATTCAACTCAACCGCTCTCTGTCGAACAAGCGTATCTTCCCTGCTATCGATCTCGTGCAGTCATCGACACGTCGCGACGACCTGTTGCACGACGATACAACTCTCAACCGTATGTGGATAATGCGCAAGTACATCGCCGAGATGAACCCTATCGAGGCAATGAACACAGTTCGCGACCGTTTGGTACAGTCACGCAACAACGAGGAGTTCCTCCTGTCTATGAACGGTTAAAAACAAAACATATTCTAAGAAAAGAGGCTGGACGCTATATGCTTCCAGCCTCTTCTTTTTTTTAATAGTCGTAGTTAGTCTTTGCTTATTCTTGTTTATCTTTAAGATTCCCTTTATAGATAATTCATTATAAATGGATTCTTACGTCTAGTCCCACTTGAAGAGGATTGCCACGTTGTGCAAATTGGTAAGAATTGCCTGTTGCAGAACTCTGTACGGCAAACGTATTATAACGAGTGTCAGTAAGATTACGTCCCCATAAGCTTATAACGATAGTTCCAAAATCATAGTCAGCATGAGCACCAAGAGTCATATAGAACTGTTGTTTGCTACTATTGATTTCATCCCACCAGATATTACCCTGTCCACTGATGTTGGCGCCAATTGTCATTTTTTTGAACTTGTAATCTGCCATTGCGCTGAACGTGTGTTGAGGTACAAAGGGCACGTAATTATCCTTGTAATCAAGCATTGTATTAACCCCATCAATTTTTACACTATCTTTGTACTCCTTGAAGACTGCACGGGTGAATCCATAGTTTGCCATCCATTGTAAACGATTATCGAAAAATGCACCGTGCAATGATAGTTCTAAGCCGCAGCTATAACTCTTGCCAGCATTCACCATCATGCGTCCAAATCCAAAGTTACCAGCCATCACCGACAGTTGCTGGTTACGAATCTGTATATAATAGGCGGCAGCATCCAGCATCAAACGATTATCAAAGAGCGTCAGGTGAGTACCTAACTCATAATTCCATGATTCTTCGGGTTTGTAGATGATAGTCTCACGGATGTTGTCGTAGTCCAGATTGCTGTATTCCAGTGTCATGTCGCCTCGTGCCGATTGTGCTTTGGATTGCAGCTCTGTTTGGAGAATATCGCTGAACATCTGGAAGTTATAACCTCCAGAACGATAGCCTTTGGTAATGGTAGCATAGATGTTGCTATTGTGTTTATCCAAACGATAGCGTATACCCACCTTTGGCAATAATTGCTTGAAATTGGTACTCTCTTCTCGTTCCAGTTTTGAAGTAACTGAGGCTTTCACATTGGTACCCATTACATTTTCATCAAGCTTCATCAGAGCGTTTGTGCTGTAGTCTATCGATACGTCGCTGATGTCATAACGTAGTCCAACCGTCGCCGTAATACGATCATTCAGTTCAAAGTTTGACTCATGAAATAATGCGTAATTGTTCTGTGGCGTACGGAAGAGGCCGGGAATAGGATCGATTTCCATAGTTATATGACAACCACCTGCGCGTTCAATCATTGCCTTTGCAGCCTCCATACCCATACGTTTGGCCATAGAGTTGAGCATGCCATAATAAGCATAATCTTCTATGGTTTTCGAGAGGAACTTATTCATCTCACTATCGAAATAGACTGGTGCGTTTGTTTTTAGTGCCTGATGCGAAAAGAAAGCACCGAACGTCCAATGCCAAAAAGACTTACTTGCACTTTTCAACGACAATTCTTGAGTTACGGCGTTCTGCAACTGCGATTGTTGCATATGCATGAAATCCTGTGGCAGATAGTCGATGTCCATTAGCATATCGTCTTTCAGATACTGCCAACTGCCTACATAGCTAGCTATTGCCCAGTCTGTATGGTATTCGGCAGAAAGTCCTGTTGTCAGCAAATGGCGTTTGTAGTTACCTTGGCGGTTTGTTGCAGGAAGAGCAGTTTTGCCATTTTCGTAATCAACAAGACCATAGGCAAAACCATTCTGACTCACATGCTGATAATCTGCCAATAAGCCTAATGACAGTCGTTCTACTGGTTTCCAGTTAAGGCGTAAGCGACCGCCAAACTCGTCTGACTTATCAGCATAATCACCCGTTGTCTGATTCTTGAAAAATCCGTCCTGTCCATCATAGAAGGCAGCCAAAGAGAAACCAAACAGATTGTTCACCTTATTATAATGTGCCAGCTCAGCGTGTCTCGTAAAGTCTGTTCCAATAGACAAATGGATGTCTGTGCCCTGATAGGCCATAGGATCCTTTGAATAGAGACGAACCAGACCTCCTTCTGTGTTTTGACCATATAGTGTGCCCTGCGGACCACGCAATACATCGGCACGCCCTAACTGGTATGTATACATATTAAACATACTCTTACTGACGAGAGGGATGTTGTCGAGATAGACGCCAACGGCAGGACTATTAACACGTGAACCGATACCACGTACATACATAGACGACGTGTAGCGAGAACCGTATGCAGGCATGGTAAATGACGGAACATATTGTGACAACTGGCGTAAGTCTGTAATACCCAGACGGCGCATGTCTTTCTCGCCTATAATGGTTGAACTTATGGGTTGCAGACGCAAACGAAACTGATCCTTTGGTTGTGAAACAACCACGACTTCTTCAAGATTAATAACGCGGCTGGTGTCAGACGTTTCTTCAATTGCATCTTCAGCCATAGTGGCTTGTACGCTTGCAAAACAGCAAATAACTAGTGGTAAGATTCTCTTGTCCATTTACTCTTATTGATTCTGAATTTCCTTTTACCTTATTAATATATTTCTTTGCGGTTAATTGTATGATATCCTCCTTTTTTATTTTGATTGCAAAGGTACAATTTTTTTGTCTATTGTGCAATCCTTATTTATTAGGATTATTGAATAATCATATTATTAATGGTTTCAATCTATTTTAATATGTGGTTTCCCAGCGTATTTATAGGGTTATTAATCTAGTTTTCACATATAAACTCGATTTTTGAATAATACTCCATGAGTTTTGAAAATTACTCCATGAGTTTCAGAAAATACTCCATGAGTTTTGAAGCAAGCTCATTTAGGTCCAACCGATGGATATTCTTTGTGGTCATTTTAGATAGTAATTACGCTTTCGCCCCACTGTATTTGCACTTATCTTGATAACATATAATAATCTAAAAATGTGATATATATATGATGACAAAGTCTTTGTAATATGGCAGAATTAACCGACATTAACAGCGGGGAGTTGCAGGGTTAGAGAAAAATGAGTAACTTTGCGGCCGATTAAGAAACGGAATGCCAAGATGATACCCCAAAAGGAACATCCCATGATGCATAATGGTCACCCGGTGTCGCAAGGCGACCATCCCATGACACACGGCGGTCACCCTATGCACCAGGTCGAATTAGCGTTTGCCATTATAGATCCGAATGTATTGACAGGACTTGGATTACAGCAGGTTTTGTCTGACATGATACCGAACGTAGAGGTATGCACATTTCTATCGTTTGACGAACTGCAGGCTTGCCACGAAAGACACTTTGTACACTATTTCGTAGCATCGCGAATATATTTTGAGTATGCACAGTTTTTCCGCAACAATGCCAGTCGTTCTATAGTCTTAGTGAATGGCGACTTACAGATTCAAGGAGTGCCAACACTGAATGTATGTCAGGACCAAAAGAGCATGGTTAAATCAATTTTAACCCTTCACCAGCACGGACATGCTTCACGGCAGCGTAGCCATGTGGAATCGGTTGAAAAACCAGTACCACTTCTTTCTCCGCGCGAGCAAGAAGTGGCCATCATGTTGGCGAAAGGATTTATCAACAAGGAGATAGCCGATCGGATGAATATCAGTATAACAACGGTCATTACCCATCGTAAAAATATAATGGAGAAGCTTCGAGCACGCTCGCTTGTTGACATTATTATATATTCGGTGATGAACGGTCTTGTGGATGTAGGAGAGCTATAACAAGTGTCCGTTAAAAAATGATAATAAAGACGGACAAAGGCTTGTGTTCTCTATTATTTAAGTACCTTTGCACGAAATTGTTAAACCCAATAATTAACAACATGAAGATTTCACACATTGAGCATCTGGGCATTGCCGTCCAGAGTATAGAGGAGAGCCTGCCGTTCTTCACGAACGTATTGGGGCTTGAGTGTTATGCAACCGAAGTAGTGGAAGATCAAAAGGTAAAGACTGCTTTCCTGAAGTGCGGTGAGGTGAAGCTTGAACTGCTGGAGCCAACATCGCCAGAAAGTACCATCCAAAAGTGGCTCGACAAAGGTAATAAAGGCGTACACCACGTGGCTTTCTGCATAGAAGATGGCGTGGCAAAAGCGCTGGCAGAGGTGTCAGAAAAGGGTGTGAGACTGATAGATGAGAAACCACGAAAGGGCGCCGAGGCACTGAATATCGCCTTCTTGCACCCGAAATCGACAGCTGGAGTTCTGACAGAACTATGTGAGCATCCTGAGTAAAATAGAATACAAATCAAATAGATAGAATAATCATTAATAAAGCTATGTCAAAGCAATTAGAAAAGATTAAGCAACTCATCGAAAAGCGTGAACAAGCACGTCTCGGTGGTGGAGAGAAAGCCATTCAAAAGCAACACGATCGCGGTAAGTACACAGCTCGCGAGCGCATTGACATGCTGCTCGACGAAGGCTCTTTCGAAGAATACGATATGTTCAAGGAACATCGTTGCCACAATTTCGGCATGGAAAAGAAACAGTTCCCTGGTGATGGCGTGGTAGCTGGTAGTGGTACTATCGATGGTCGACTAGTCTTTGTGTTCGCACAGGACTTTACAGTGCATGCAGGTTCACTCTCTGAAACTATGAGTCAGAAGATTTGCAAAGTAATGGATATGGCTATGAAGATGGGCGCTCCCGTCATCGGTATCAATGACTCGGGTGGCGCACGTATTCAGGAGGGTATCAACTCACTGGCAGGTTTCGCTGAGATTTTCGAGCGTAACATCCTGGCTTCAGGCGTTATTCCCCAGATTAGCGGTATCTTCGGTCCCTGCGCTGGTGGCTCTGTTTACAGCCCCGCACTGACCGACTTCACGCTGATGATGGAGGGAACTTCCTATATGTTCCTCACTGGCCCTAAAGTAGTAAAAACTGTAACAGGCGAGGACATCGACCAAGAACATCTGGGAGGTGCATCGGTACACTCTACAAAATCGGGCGTAACACACTTTACGGCTAAGACTGAGGAAGAAGGCTTGCAGATGATTAAGACGCTGCTCAGTTACATTCCTTCAAACAACATGGAAATGGCTCCTCGTAAGGAGTGCACAGACCCCATTAACCGCATGGAAGATGCGCTTAACGAGATTATTCCTGAGAATCCCAATGAGGCATACGATATGTATAAGGTTATCGGAGCAATTACCGATGGCGGTGAATTCTTCGAGGTACAGCCTAAGTTTGCCAAGAATATCATTGTAGGATTTGCTCGTTTCAACGGTCAGAGCGTTGGTATCGTAGCTAACCAGCCCACCTGCTATGCTGGCGTACTTGACGTGAACGCCAGCCGTAAGGGTGCACGTTTCGTACGTTTCTGCGACGCCTTCAACATCCCTATCGTGTCACTCGTGGATGTTCCGGGATTCCTGCCCGGTACAGGTCAAGAGTACAACGCCGTCATCCTGCACGGTGCACAGTTGCTCTACGCTTATGGTGAGGCAACAGTGCCCAAGATTACCGTCACACTGCGTAAGTCGTACGGTGGTTCTCACATCGTGATGGGCTCTAAGCAGCTCCACACCGACCTGAACTATGCATGGCCCTCTGCTGAGATTGCCGTGATGGGTGCTAGTGGTGCCGCTGCCGTGCTCTACGCCAAGGAAGCCAAGGCCAAGAAGGAGGCCGGCGAGGACGTCAAGGCATTCATCGCAGAGAAGGAGGACGAATACAACGAGCTCTTCGCCAACCCCTATCAGGCTGCCAAGTACGGTTACATTGATGATGTTATCGAGCCGCGTAACACTCGTTTCCGCATCTGCCGTGGTCTGGCACAGCTTGCTACCAAGCGTGATGCCCTGCCTGCTAAGAAGCATGGTAACATTCCTATGTAATTATCAATTGTCAAATTGTAAATTGTCAAATTGTAAATATGACTAACGAAGTTAATGCTGCCATTGCTCTTGCCCTGCACGAGCATCTGGGCAATAACGTACACGATGTGGAGACGGGCATCATCACTATTTCCCAGCATCCCACACAGTGGAACGGCTATGCCCTCTCAATGACAGTGCGTCCCTAAATCACAATTAAATCGTATGAAACAGTACAAGTATACTATCAACGGAAACAAATACGAAGTAGCTATCGGCGACATCGTGGACAATATCGCCACACTCACCGTCAACGGCGAGGAATTCAAGGTGGAGATGGAGCGTGAACCGGAGCCCGAAAAGAAGAAACCCATAGTTCGTCCGGCTGCAGCTGCCGCTGCTCCCGCAAATGACGGTGCAGCAGCTGCAGGTGCTGCTGTCAACAAGGCAAATGCCGTAAAGGCTCCCCTGCCCGGTGTCATCACCGATATCCTCGTAGAGGTTGGTCAGGAAGTCAGTGCAGGCGACAACATCATCGTGCTGGAGGCTATGAAGATGGCCAACAACCTGCAGGCAGAGAAGAGCGGTAAGGTAACGGCCATCTGTGTCACCGTAGGTCAAAGTGTTATGGAAGACGAGTCACTAGTTGTCATCGAGTAGAAAGAATAGCTACACAGACAATACGAAAAAAAGATTCCGGCAGTATGAGTTGTCGGACTCTTTTTTTATGTTTAAATACATACACTTATGACTACGATATCCATAAAAGCGTTAATCCTTGTTAAATATGTGGCCTGTAAAAGAGCATGTCACACGACTCTCGACTAAAATGTGTAACTTTGCACCCCGTTAGAGTCCGTTGGGGCAGAGTCAAGTGTGTACGAACGTGCGCCGCCTCGCGGAAAAACCCCTAAAATACAAACAAAGCAAAATGTACGCAATTGTAGAAATTCAGGGTCAGCAGTTCAAGGCCGAGCAGGGCAAGAAGCTCTTCGTCCACCACATCAAGGACGTGGAAGCCGGCAAGACTGTTGAATTTGAGAAAGTACTGCTCGTAGATGCTGACGGTGCAGTGAAGGTAGGTGCTCCCACCGTAGATGGAGCAAAGGTAGTTTGTGAAGTTGTTAATCCGCTGGTAAAAGGCGACAAGGTGATTGTCTTCAAGATGAAGCGCCGCAAGGACTCTCGTTCTCGTAACGGTCACCGTGAGCAGTTCACAGAATTGGTAATTAAATCAGTAATCGCTTAAAACCGTAGGAGGACTCAAATTATGGCACATAAGAAAGGTGTAGGTAGTTCTAAGAACGGTCGCGAGTCAGCAGCTCAGCGACTGGGTATCAAGATTTTTGGCGGTCAGCAGTGCGTTGCTGGAAACATCATTGTTCGTCAGCGTGGCACAAAGCACAATCCCGGCAACAACGTAGCTATCGGTAAGGACGACACGCTGTATGCACTTGTTGATGGAACTGTACAGTTCCACAAAGGTAAGCGCGACAAGAGCGTCGTTTCTGTTGTTCCTAACGCTGAAGCTTAAGTAAACAACAAACAAATAATTTATTCCAAACACAAGATAATCCCGTATCTCCTTAGAGATGCGGGATTCTTGCTTTTATGCGTTTGTTATTCTTATGTTCTCAAAAAGAAGTGGATGAGGACAGATCCTCACCCACCCTTGTTGTATTTAGAGCTTCAGGTCCTTCTTCAGGGCTTCAATCTTCAAGTCGGCAGCTTTCGAGCAGCGCTCATAGTCGGCAGCGGACTTGAACGACGGGTCTTTCACCTCCGTATAGAACTTAATCTTAGGCTCGGTACCCGAGGGACGCACACTGACCTTTGTACCGTCCTCGCAGAACCACTGAAGAACGTTTGAGGTGTCAGGCATGTCAAGCTTCTCGACACTGCCATCGGCTTTCTTCGCCTCCAACGTCTTATAGTCCTTACAGAGCACTACCTTCGAACCACCCAGCGTCTGAGGCGGGTTGTTACGGAAGTCAGTCATCATCTGCTTGATTTCGTCAGCACCGCTCTTGCCCGGACGTACCACGTTGATGGTCACCTCCTTCGAGAAGCCATACTCAGCGTAGATATTCATCAGCAGGTCGTAGAGTGTCATACCGTTGTCACGGGCCCAAGCGGCAATCTCACAGATAAGGCAGATGGAAGCTGGGGAGTCCTTGTCGCGTACCTTATCGAATGGCAGGAATCCGAACGACTCCTCACCGCCACCGATGTACTTCTTCTTGCCCTCATTGACACGAATCTCGTTGGCAATCCACTTGAAGCCCGTGTAGCAGTCGCTGTAGTCCACACCGTTCTTCTTGGCAATCTCGGCAATGACCTCGGTGGTCACAATGGTTTTCACCAGGAACTCGTTGCCTTTGAGCTGACCAAGTTTCTTTTTATTGGCTATGATATACCAAGAGAACATCATACATGTCTGATTACCGTTTAGAATTTCCCACTCCCCTTTCGAGTTTCGGCAGACTATAGCCAGACGATCGGCATCTGGGTCAGAGGCAATGACAAGGTCTGCATTCAGTTTTGTACCAAGCTTCATGCCTAAAGTCATCGCCTCAGCATTTTCGGGGTTAGGACTGACTACTGTGGGGAAATTACCATCAATAACCATCTGCTCAGGTACCACGTGGATATTTTGGAATCCCCATGAGCGCAAAGCCATAGGAATGATAACGCGACCGGTTCCATGCATCGGTGAATAAACGATGTTCAAGTCTTTCTGGCGAAGAATGACGTCCTGGTCAACCATTGCTTCTTTAACAGCCTGAATGTAATCCCAGTCCATTTCACCACCAATGGGAATTATGAGGTCTTTATTACCTTCAAATTTTACATCTTCTATTTTAACCAGATTAACTTCATCAATAATACCCTTATCGTGTGGCGCCAAAACTTGAGCGCCATCGTCCCAGTAAGCTTTGTAACCATTATACTCTCGTGGATTATGACTGGCAGTGACATTTACACCAGCTTGACAGCCCAATTGACGGATAGCAAAAGATATTTCAGGCGTAGGTCGCAGGCTCTCAAAGAGATATACTTTAATTCCGTTCGCAGAGAAAATATCTGCTACAGTTTCAGCGAACATACGGCCGTTGTTGCGGCAGTCATGTCCGACAACTACAGCAGGCTGCATATTGGGAAAAGCCTTATTGATATAGTTGGCAAAACCCTGTGTTGCCATACCAACAATATACTTGTTCATGCGATTGGTGCCTGCACCCATGATACCACGTAGACCTCCGGTTCCGAACTCAAGATTCTGATAAAAAGCATCAATTAGGTCGGTCTTATCGGGATTGTCAAGCATTGCCTGAACTTCCTTTCGTGTCTCCTCGTCAAAGGCTGGAGAGAGCCATACTTTTGCTTGTGCCTCGCATTGGGCAATAAGTTGTGTGTTATTTTCCATCATGCTTTAAGTAAATTAGGTTCAACGTATTCTTTCACAAAGATACGAATAAATATGGAAATATATATGGTACGACGCTGATTTTTTGTTTTTTTAGCAAACTGAAAGCCTAGAAATTTGTGTATTACTAGATTTTTACCTACCTTTGTAACATATTTATTACTAACCTATGGAAAAACTCGTACTTAAATCAACGATAACAGTCTGTCAAATGGAAGAATTGACAGCTGAAGAACGACATCTTGTGGAATTGGCCATCGAGGCTACTAGTCGCAGCTATGCGCCCTATTCTCACTTTCGGGTTGGTTCGGCTGTACGTCTTCAGAATGGTGTAGAAATAATTGGCTGTAATCAGGAAAATGCCGCATATCCTTCGGGTCTTTGTGCTGAACGCACGGCTTTGTTTACTGCTGGTGCACAGTATCCAGACGAGCCTGTTACTATGTTGTCAATAGCGGCACGTGGTACTGACGGAGAACTTGTTGACATACCAGTCGGTCCTTGTGGCGCTTGTCGGCAAGTCATTATAGAGAGTGAAACGCGCTCGCATGATAAGATGCGCATCCTGTTGTATGGTAGGAAATTCGTCTATGTGATTGATGGTATTGGTTCGCTCATGCCTCTTTCATTTACAGAATTCTAACAAAAAAACTAGGTTATTTCTTAATAGCATCCTTTCCCCTGAGCCGTTGATAAAGAGTCAAGACGGAAGTCATAGTAGAGGTTTTCTTCGTCGATGTTGACGAAATGCTCCTTTCCTTGAATAGAGTCTTTAGGCGTTTCCCACATAATGTGTCGGAAACTGATAGTATCATCTTCTATCTTAGGGGTACGTAACAGACAGTTCTCAAACACATAATTCATAGTGGCGCTGCTGTCTGGTTGCTCACCCATCAGAACGTCATCGGAATAACCCGTTAAAATGCTGTTACGGCAAACAATACTGACATCGCCTTTTGATACGAAATGTAAGGCAGCACCACGATCGGCGGAGAATGGATAGAATTGTGCCAACGTGCAATAATCTATCACACAGTTACCACCATAAACAATGAGACAATCACCAAGTGTGTTTGTCAGTTGGCAATGATCAAAAGCCACGTTGCTATGGTAGCTCACAAGTCCGTGTCCCTTGATGTTATGAACTGTACAATATGACATTTGCAAACGCAAATCGTTTGTGTCGATTGTAGCAGAGTCTGCCAAGAAAATTCCAGTCATAGCATTGCGTATCTCGGTATTGAAAAGGGAATTGCCAGTCGACGATGGCGCAAACCAAAGACCGCGCCACTGTCCGCTGACACGATCGTACGGCAAATATGGAAACATGCGATCTAAACGGTCGCCACGAAACACACAGTCTTTTGTCTTTAGTTGTCCATAAATATCAATGCCGGCTCCATCATGAAAGTAAAGGGTTGTATTGCATAACGTCAATACGGCACCACTATTGACACGCAATCCATTACCATATATAATAATAGGTATACGCGTGTCAATGATTGTATCACGACAGATAACCAAGTCAGTTAATTTGATAGCATCCCACGTCCAAGCTAGCAGCCGAACCTTTTGTTCTACCCCACTCTCAAGCTGAAATAGCAAGTCATCAATAACAAGCTGCGGTTCTGATTGATGGCTTTCGGGGGCCGTTAGTTC
>JAGBQP010000043.1 GCA_017632825.1 Prevotella sp.
CTTCCAGCGGTTATGTGTCCAGAGGTAGTAGGCAGGTTCACGACGGATGGTCTCTTCCAACATCAGGAAGAAACGGCGTGTAATCTCATTTTCGGGTTCTTGTGATGCATGGGGGGATACCAACTTAAAGGTACAGACGTACTGACCACGCTTGGGGCGCTCTACATCTATATAGAACACGGCATCATCCATCTTCTTCATAATGCGTTCTCCACCAGTAAACACCGGTGTGTCGTGGTTGAGGAATGGCAGCCAAAGATGGATGTTGTGCCAGCGAGGTGCTTGATCGCTGATGTAGCCCATGAGCGTACGACTATTCTTGCGCTTAGAGCTTACCAGATGACGCAGAATATCTTGCTTGCGGATGCATACACCGCCATGGGATTTACGGATGGTGATAAACAATTTGTCGAAAGCTGCGTTGTAGAGTGGGTGATAAATCAATCCCATCACAGCATCGGGATAGTGTGGAAAGGCCAAGCCAATGCCGGACAGCCATTCCCAATTACAGTAATGGCCCATCATGAGGGCAATGCTGCGTTCTTCAGCAAAGACTTGTTCCATTTGTTCGCTACCACGGAACTCAAGGTGACGCATTAACTTCTCATTGCTCATGCTCAGCAGTTTGAAAGTCTCAAAGATATAGTCACAGAACCAGTGGTAGAAACGACGCTCTATTTGCAGGAGTTGTTTTTCATCATACGCCGGGAACGATGTACTGAGATTATTCTTGACTACCTTTCTTCTGTATCTGACGATATAGTAGACTAACAGAAACAGCGCATCGCTAAATAGGTATAGCAGCCTGAATGGCAGTAAGGATATGGCGTAAGCAAATCCGTATATGATATAATAGAGAAAATGGTTCATTTAACGTTTCTTCAAATCATTAGTTGTTACTTGCAAAATGGCCTTGTTAAGACGTACCAGACGTGTGCTGTCTGCTGTTTGGCTGATGGTTAGTTGCCTGGCGTCGAAGTCGTAGAGGATATGTCCTGTGCTGTCAATAAGCAACTGGGCATTATTATAGTTGTTGACAGCTGTAGGGTACCGATAGCTCTTGGAGAGTATATCGCGACTGAAAGTAAACTCTTTGTGATTAAGACGCAACTGTCCCAAAAGTGTAGCAGCCAAGTCACTTTGGTTGCAGAGCGATTCGATACATCGTGGCTCTTTCACAGCTCCGCCAATCCACAGCATGGGAATATGGTTCTTTTGCAGTGGTTTTGACTGGTCGATATCTTGATTGTTGATACCATGGTCGGCCAGCATAATAACGAGCAGATTCTGCCAGGCTGGCGTCTGCTTGAGAGGTTCAATAAAGTTGTGTAGGCATCGGTCAAGGTAGGCAAAGGCGTTCTTTTTCTCATCGGGATGCTGCTTGATAGGTACATCCCAGGGCTCATGACTGCTCAGTGTGGAGTAGCCAATCAGATAATGACCGGAATTCCCTTGCTCTTGTATCATGTTGCTAAGTCTCTCAAAGGTGATGTCGTCACGTACGCCCCATTTTGCCGAATGACGCTCAAGAGTAGTGAAGTCATCCATGCTGACCAGCCGTTCCCAACCTGTTGATACAAGATAGCTGCGCATGTTGGTGAAATTGATGTCGCCACCATAAAGATAGCTTGTCTCATAGCCTTCTTGCTGCAGACAACTGGCAATGCTGGGTAGTGTGCGACTCTTTTCCGGCATCTTCATGACCGATAAAGACGGGAACGAGGGGTAACCGCTCAGTGTACAGAGTGTTCCACGGTCTGTTCTCCAGGAGTTGGCATAGCAGTTGGCGAAACAAATGCCTTCTTCTTTGAGTCTTTGCAGATAAGGCATGGCGTCGGCAAATTGTTCTCCGGCGCTCTCCAAGAGAATGATGATCACGTTCGGGCGGGCGGTAGTAAGGAGCGTGTCGCTCTGTACACTTTCCGTTGTATAGACGGGAGCTGTCAAACTTATACTTTCGTCATCATCCATCAACTGATATTGTTCGGTGTTTCCCATTGTATGACTCAGAGAGTAGAGAAAACTGAAGACGGGGTTGACTGCTGCATGGTTCAGGAACTGGTTCTGAGAGTAGTATACCTGGCCGATGTTTGTTGTTGACTCGCCAAAGCCGCCACGAATGCCAATAACCATCAGAGGTATCATCAAAAGATAAAGCAGTGTTTCTATGAGACGCTGCCTGCCGACGGAGGTATAACGGCAAAAATGGCTATAAGCCATGTAAAACAAATAGGAAATCAAACCTATCAGGGCAAGTCTGATGATGATATAGCTTGTAGAAACGCTGGCCGTTGCTTCCGTTGGTGTCTCCAGATAGCTTAAGCACGAGGCATCGAGCTTGAACCCCCAGAACGGATAAAGACTGGTGTCGGCTACGAAGGCAAGGGCAAAAGCCAGGGCAATTATTGCATAGTACGTATGGTATAGCCATCTGGGAACAGTGAGCCAAAGAGAAGTCACAGTCAGCAGGAACGGCACGATAATGAAGTAGAGGGCTGTCGATAAATCCAGTGAAAGTCCATGCCCAACGACATTCATTATATCTGCAGCCGTGAAGGGATGTCCCTCATGATTGAATACCATGAAAGCCACCTTGGCTACGACAAACAGCAGAATTGTCAGAAGATAGGTCTTAACCAGATAAGCCAGTCGTTGTTTCATTAGCTCTGCATCTCGTGGAGTTTCTTATAGTAGCCATCTACGGACAGCAATTCCTCATGGGTGCCACGTTCCACAATCTTTCCATCGTGGAGTACACATATTTCGTCTGCATTCTTAATGGTTGACAGACGGTGGGCAATGGCAACAGTGGTTCGTGTCTTCATCAGGCGTTCCAGGGCATCCTGAACGAGTCGTTCGCTTTCTGTGTCCAGTGCTGAAGTGGCTTCGTCGAGGATGAGGATGGGTGGGTTCTTCAGAATGGCACGGGCAATGCTTACGCGTTGGCGCTGACCTCCGGAAAGACGACCGCCACGGTCGCCGATGTTTGTGTCGAACTGATGCTCTGACGCCATAATGAAGTCGTAGGCGTTGGCTATTTTTGCCGCTTCCTCAATCTGCTCCTGAGTGGCATTGTCAACACCGAATGCTATGTTGTTCCGGAACGAGTCGTTGAAGAGAATAGCCTCCTGGTTCACGTTGCCGATGAGCTGACGAAGGTCGTGAATGCCCAGTTCTTTTACGTTGATGCCATCAATAAGTACTTCACCTTCCTGTACATCGTAATAGCGGGGAATAAGATCAACCATCGTCGACTTGCCACTGCCACTCTGTCCTACGAGAGCTATGGTTTTGCCCTTTGGAATCGTAAGATTGATGTCTTTTAGGACCCACTGCTCGCCATAGCGGAACGAGACATGACGAAATTCTATCTGATGTTCGAAGCTGTCTATGTGCTGAGGCTGTGTTACCTCCATGATGGTGTTTTCTGCTTTCAGAATCTTGTCAATTCGTTCCATCGAAGCCAGTCCTTTCGGGATATTATATCCAGCTTTGGAGAATTCTTTCAGCGGCTGAATAATAGAATAGAGAATTACCATGTAATAGATGAATGTCGGTCCTGTAATAGCTTGATTGGTGAGTACCAGGATACCGCCAAACCATAGTACAATAATAATCATCACCGTACCCAAGAACTCACTCATCGGGTGGGCCATCGACTGACGGATGTTCACACGCATGATGTCATTGCGGTAGGCTGAGTTGATCTTGTCAAAGCGTGTGTTCATTTTCTCTTCTGCACAGAAAGCCTTGATAATACGTAGTCCGCCAAGCGTCTCCTCCACCTGACTCATGGTGTCGCTCCACAGTGCCTGTGCTGCTATACTCTTGCGTTTCAGTTTACGACCCACTAATCCCATGAACCACCCGAAGATAGGCACAAAGACAATGGTAAACAATGTGAGCTGCCAGGAGACAAAGAGCAAAGTTGAGAAATAGACAATAATCAGGATGGGGTTTTTGAAGAGCATGTCAAGACTCGACATGATGCTCGATTCCACCTCTTGTACATCACCACTCATACGGGCTATAATGTCGCCTTTGCGCTCTTCTGAGAAGAAGCCTAAGGGTAGTGCAGTAATTTTCTGGTAGAGCTGGTTGCGTATATCGCGAACAACACCTGTACGAATGGGAATAATGGTAGCTGATGACGCGAAGTAGGCTCCCGTCTTCAGGGCTGTAGTAAAGGCTAAGAACAGACCGATGAACAATAGTGTTGTTGTTTGCCCATAGTCGGCTATCATCCCCAATACAAAGTAGTTCAGATTGTTCATAAGCACATCCTGAACGTTACTCCAATCCCACGCCATATAGCCTGTCGCAGCTTCTACATCACCAGTCTGGAAAAGAATTTGAAGAATGGGAATCAAAGCTGCAAACGAGAAGATATTCAGTATGGCTGAGAGAATGTTGAAGATGACCGACAACACCAGGTATTTCTTGTATGGCGGTACAAAGCGCCTCAGTACACTCAGGAATTCCTTCATATTTGTTATTTGTCATTATGCGGTATAGCCTCACCAAGCAGCGTGGCACTGGTAGAGCCAATGATGCGTACTCTCACGGTCTCACCGATATGGTGACCGGCTTTGTCGAATACCACCATTTTGTTTTGCTCTGTACGGCCGCAGAGCTGTTCGCGTGAACGCTTTGAGAATCCTTCTACGAGCACATCAAACTCTTTGCCCTCATCCTTTTTGTTCTGTTCTGCAGAAATCTCTGTCTGAAGGGCGATGAGCTCGTTCAGACGACGAATCTTCTCATCTTCTGGTACGTTGTCGGGCAGATGCTTCGAGGCATAGGTGCCTGGGCGCTCTGAGTACTTGAACATAAAAGCTGAGTCGTAGTGTACTTCACGCATGAGACTAAGACTGAGCTGATGATCCTCCTCCGTCTCGGAGTGATAGCCCACGAAGATGTCGGTTGACAAAGCACAGTCAGGGATGATGCGACGAATGGCTGCTACACGGTCTAAGTACCATTCACGGGTGTACTTTCGGTTCATCAGCTTTAGGATACGGTCGGAACCGCTTTGTACGGGCAGATGTATATGCTTGCACACGTTGGGCATCTCGGCAATGACTTTCAGTGTTTCGTCACTCATGTCCTTCGGGTGGCTGGTCGTGAAACGTACACGCATCTCTGGCGCTTCCTCTGCCACTTTCCGCAACAGTTCAGGAAAACCTACGGACAGTCCGGCTTCGTTAGCAAACTTGTAGCTGTTTACATTCTGTCCCAACAGCGTCACTTCTTTGAAACCGCGGTCACGCAAATCGCGTACTTCACGGAGAATGCTCTCTACATCGCGACTGCGTTCACGGCCACGGGTATAAGGTACAATGCAATAGTGGCAGAAGTTGTTGCAACCGCGCATAATGCTCACAAAACCACCTATCTTGTGGCCGAGACCGATACGTTGTGGTACCACGTCGCGATAGGTCTCTGTGGTTGACAGTTCGATGTCCATGGCTTTGTGCCCAAGCTCTGCCTGTGCAATCAGGTCGGGCAGGCTCAAGTATGCATCGGGGCCGGCCACCAAGTCAGCACCATATTTTTCTAACAGATCATTTTGCACGCGCTCGGCCATACAGCCCAATACACCAATAACGAGTGTGCCTTTCTCGCTTTTTGCCCTTTTTGTTTTTTCGCTTTTCAGGGCCTCCAGTCTGTGAATAATCTTCTGTTCCGCATTGTCACGTACAGAACAGGTGTTCAAGAATACGGCGTCAGCCTCTTCTATGACTTCGGTTGTCTCATATCCAGCCATCTTCATGACAGAGGCAACAACCTCTGAGTCAGCCACGTTCATCTGACATCCGTACGTTTCAATCAATAGTTTCTTCATCTTTACTTTTTTCTGATTCTGACTGCAAAGGTACGAAAAGTCAGGCGCATAACAAAGAAACTTGTTTCTTTTTTTGCTGCAACGCTTGACAACAACGGAACCTCTTGTGGCCTTTCATTCTTGACTTCGTGTTCTGATGATGACGGCGACGTGGGTACTTTAGATGCTGTTAGGACTGTCATCAACAACGAAACTCTTAGCGAGGAATGCATCAACCAGAGCGTTCGTCGTATCCTAAAACTAAAGCAAAAGATCAGATAATCGGCAAATTGGCTGAAACATAAAAGTGCCGCAAACCTTTGGTATGCAGCACTTTACTTTTGCTTCGAGACATTGTTTGAAGTACTCTAAGTACCCAGAGCCGGGGTCGAACCGGCACGGGTTGCCCCACTGGTGTTTGAGACCAGCGCGTCTACCGATTCCGCCATCTGGGCTCGAAAAGCGGTGCAAAGATACTAAGAAAATCGGAACTGACAAAGAAAACTGATAAAAAACTGAAAAATACTTGCTAATGTCAAGGATTATCTGTATCTTAGCGGCTGAAAAATAACAATCGAATCTAAGAGAATGGAAAATAACTCTAATTTGTTTTGTGTCATCCTCGCAGGCGGCAAGGGTAAACGCCTGTGGCCGTCGAGTAGGGTTGAGAATCCCAAGCAGTTTCTTGACTTCTTCGGAGCGGGACGTACACAGTTGCAGACAACGTATGACCGTTTTGTGAAGGTATTGCCCAAAGAGCACATATATATATGTACGTGTAAGGAGTACGAGCTTAAGACGCGCGAGCAGTTGCCGGAATTGCCAGTAGCAAATATTCTGGTGGAACCCGTCAATCGTAATACGGCACCGAGTGTGGCATGGGCTGGCCTTCGAATCCGTCGTGAACATGGGCCCAATGCTAACATCATCGTGACGCCTTCTGACCAGTTGGTACTCAACGAAGAGCTATTCCACAATAATGTGTTGGAAGGTTTGCAGTTTGTGGCTAATCATGATATTCTACTGACAATGGGTGTCATTCCCACGCGGCCAGAGCCCGGCTATGGCTATATCCAGTTGGGCGAGCAGACGGAGCTTGAGGATGTCTATAAGGTACAGTCGTTTACCGAGAAACCAGAGCGTGAGTTCGCAAAGATGTTCATGGAGAGTGGTGAATTCTATTGGAATACGGGTATCTATATGGCCAATGTTCGTTATCTGCGTGAGGCTTTTCTGGCTCTGTTTCCTGAACTATCCCATCGTCTGGATGATATCCGTGATGACCAGTCGCTAGAGGAAGAGCTGGCATTTGTTAACCAGTATTATCCGTCATATCCCAATACGTCACTCGACTACGCCATTTTGGAACGTTCCAAGAATGTATATGTCATGAAGTGTGACTTCGGCTGGGCCGATTTGGGAACGTGGCATGGTATCTACGAGTGTATGCAGAAGGGGCGCGAGGACAATATTGTAATTGACTCCGAGGTGCTGATGGATGACTGTCGTAACAATATCATCAAGTTGCCGAAGGGTAAACTGGGTGTTATCAACGGTCTTGACGGCTTTATTGTGGCCGAGCAGGACAATGTGCTGATGATTTGTAAGAAAGGTGACTCATCATCGATGGTGAAGAAATA
>JAGBQP010000002.1 GCA_017632825.1 Prevotella sp.
AAGGGAGGGGCTGGCAAGACAACGCTGACGGTGCTGATGGCAAGCTATCTGCACTATGTGAAGGGAATCAATGTTGGGGTCATTGACTGTGACTTCCCGCAGTACAGCATCGATGAGATGCGCAGACGCGACTTCAAGACCATTGAAGAGAATGAGCAGTTTCGCAAACAGGCTTTCGACCAGTTCAAGCGCATCAAAAAGAAAGCCTACCCTGTGATTATGAGCCGTCCCGGGGATGCCATTGATGCTGCCAGAAAACTTCAGGAGATGGAGAATGCCTCTGAGATTATCTTCTTTGACCTGCCTGGCACAATGGACAACGAGGGAGTGCTGAAAACGGTTGCCTCGATGGATTACATCTTCTGTCCGGCAATTGCGGACCGTGTAGTCATGCAGAGTTCCCTCGCATTTGCGAAGGCCATCAACGACCACATGATTACCACGGGCAGGACCAACATCAAGGGCCTGTACTTCGTATGGAACATGGTGGACGGCCGTGAGAAGACGGGACTCTATGACATCTACGACAAAGTAATGGCGGAACTTGGCCTTTCTGCCCTGAAGACATTTGTCCCAGACAGCAAGCGATTCCGCAGGGAGGGTGAGAAGGAGGAAAACCGTCCGCTATTCCGTTCGACGCTGTTCCCGCCGGATAAGACGCTTATCAGAGGGAGCAACGTCAGGGAACTAGCAGAAGAGGTGTTGGGAATCATTAACGGTTAATGGCAATGGACAAGAATACCGTTCAAGAGGTTGACTTTCATGACATCATCGAAGGCATCCGTCCTGATGCTCCGCCAGATCTGTCCCGGCAGAAAGAAAAAGAGGCTGCGGATGCCTTGCGGAATCAGGAGAATGTACAGAGACATAAGAAGTCGAAACCGCCAAAATCAAAAGTGCGGAAAGATGACAGTCCTGACAACATCCCAGATGAAGAATGTTCCCCAGAGGAGTTCTTTTTGAGCCACTTCATCAATACGCCAATGATGAAAACGCTGGCAAGACAGGGGAAGATGGTGTATATGCGGCCTGAGTATCATGAGCGGATCCAGAGAATAATCAGTGTGATAGGCAATAATCAGTTGAACATCTCGACCTACGTTGATAACATCTTCGCCCACCACTTCGAGGAGTTCGAGGAACCGATCAGGAAACTGTACAATAAGAACTATCATGATGTGTATTAACGTTCAAGCGTATTAACGGCCAACCGTATTAACAATTAAATGTATTAACATTCAAACGTATTAACAATCAAACGCAATGACAGCATTACAAATCATTTTGCTGCTGATAATATATGCTATAGTAACAGCAGAGACCTACCTTCTATGGAAAGGTCAGAAAAACAAATCCCGTGTACAGGAGTTGCCGGATGAACATCCCCACAACGCCGTAAAAGCGGATGATGATGAAAGATTCCATCTTGCACCGCTGGGCAATCTTGACGAGGAATACATGAACCTATTCTCCAATCCTCCAATGGATAAGGCTGCACGACGTGGTAAGTCTGCCTATCTCCGTGATGCCTACCATGACCGTATCCGTTCCATCGTGAATGCCTTGAACATTGAGGACGTGAACATTTCCTCTTACGTGGACATGGTGCTGACAGACCACTTTATGCGGTATGAGTCTCAGATTGACCATCTGCTCCAGAACAGTTTCAATGACACCCGTAAAAAGCATGGCAAATGGCAACCGTCGTAATCATTGTGATATTGGTCTTTATCGCCTATGAACTGGCTATATTCAATCACTATCAGAAGGAGCCTCCGCATGGCGGGAAGCAAGCAAATTCAGAAACAGAAGTGTCACCTAAAGTAGAAGATGCGGACATCATCGGCAAAAGTTCCTTCAACATGAAAGCTGAGATGGAGCGGATGCGCCAAAGACAGGAAGAAGCTAAACGAAAAGAGGCTGTTGCCAAAGGCGAGATGACAGAGGACGGCAAGGAGATAGCCAAGCCTGTGAACCCTGAGGACTGCGAATTTGAGCAGAAGAAAGTCTGGAAGCAGGTGCCAACGGAACAACTCAATATTCTGTTCGACGAACCTGACGAGCCTGAAGAACCTTATGCAGAAGGTGCCACGATAGATGATATCGACCTTGCCTTCAAGAATGTGGGCAGAAAGGATATGTCTGAGGAAGAAGAACGTTCCGTAGTGAAGGTGTTCAAGGGGCTAGAGGGCACAGAACTGTTCGACACCGTCACCAAGGACTTCCCGCATATTGGTGATCGTATCAACGACTTGTTTGACAAGTACGAGAATAAGCCAATAGAGGATGCTGTTTCAGACAGGAATGACGTAAAGGCTGAGCCGAAGGAAGCGTTC
>JAGBQP010000044.1 GCA_017632825.1 Prevotella sp.
CGTTCTATGCGGGAGTCGTGCATGGCTATTTCACTTGCGAAATCTAATAACGCGGGTGTCGAAAGTTCTTTAATTTCCTGTTCCATCTTGCTTGTATTTTCTTACAAAGGTAAGAAAAATAATCGACATGACCAAATAATAACACCTTATAATACAATGCTTTAGGCTAAATATTTTAAAAGAAAAACAAGGCACAACTACAAGTCAGTTTAATATGGAATCTATTGCAAATTTATAATGCGTTTGCTCTGAATATATATTATATTACTGACCAATAGTATATATATTACTGAGTAATATAATATATATTACTTTTTCAAACTTATTCTTTGACAAGGAGATTTGTGTGTCGATTATATATCGGAGTACACAACTTAGAGGGGCTTACTTCTTGAAAAAAGAATCCGCAATGCCGATAAACAAGCATTGCGGACGGATATTTCATGTTTTAGCGGACAGCAATAATTAATATCCAGGATTCTGCTTCATATTAGTATTGATTACAACTTCTGCCGTAGGAATGGGCCACAGATATTGGCGGTTGTCCCAACGACGCTGAGCAAGTGAGACGATCTTGCCCTCAGCTTCCATCTTTGTGAAGTCGGCTACGCCATCCTCATCCAACTTCGGAGTTTCTGCCCAGAACCAGTCTGCTAACTGCTGTTCGGTAGGTTGTACACCTTTTTGGAAATTCAGGCCATAGATCTTGTTGCTCATAACTTTTTCTGCCAGACGCCAGCGGATAATGTCTGCATAACGCAGACGCTCCATCGGGAACTCCATACGGCGCTCTATACGAAGCTGATGACGGAGTGTGTTTTGATTCGTAGAGGTAAATGCGGGGTATTTATCGGTCTCTGACTTGTCAACCCCGTAAGCACGTGCACGTACCATATTCATTGCGTCGAGCACACTCTGGTCTATCTGGTTCATCTCAATCTTTGCTTCTGCATAGGTCAGCAGTACGTCGGCATATCGGCTGATAATTCTCGGAGGAGCAATCTTGTAGCCATTGTCGAACCAAGTCTTGTCGATGCCCTTTCTCCATATCAGTCCGTTCCAGGTTGCATTCTCATGGTTCACACGTGTGTCGTTGTTCCAGATTTTCTTGCCCTTATCGTAGTCCATCACATAGTTTACGTCAGGACGTGGATTGAACTCAACGCCGAGGTGATTGGTTCCGAAGGGTACAATGGTCATAGAACAGCGTGGGTCGCGGTTGTCAAACGGGTTGTGAGGATCAAACAAAGGCGACTTGTCGATAGGCAGGCCATCAGTACATGTATAAGCTGCAAACAAGTCCCATGTAGGATAGATGGCACAGAAGCCCTGAGTATTACGCGGGAAGTGGTTGCGGGTGATAGCATCGCGGATGAAGTCATCATGCTCAATAGCACGTGGGCGGATGAAGATAAACTCATTCGACTCCTTGGTCTTCTGATAGAACAGGTCTGAATATTTCTCATGTAGCTTATATTGACCTAAGTCCATGCAAGCTTTGGCTGCTGTAGAAGCAGTGGCCCAGTCGCCCAGATATAAGGCGATTCGTGCCTTGAGGGCAAGGGCTGCACCCTTAGTTGCGCGTTGCTTACCGCTGTTAGTTTGCGGCAGAACTGCAATGGCCTTGTCGAAGTCGTCATATATCAGTTGCTGAATGGTAGCTTTGTCTGTACGTCCCGTCTGATAGGCTTCCTCAATGCTTAAATCACTGGTAATCATAGGCACGTCACCGAATTTGAACACAAGCTCAGAATAAGCGTGAGCCCTGCCAAAATAGGCTTCACCTACCAACACGTCGATCTTCGATTTATTGGCACCATTGGCTATGGCACGGTCAGCCTTGGCTATCACGCCATTAGCATGTGCTATCATCTTGTACCAATTGTCCCAACGGTCTGTCACGTCGGCCAGCTGACCGTTGAGAGTTGCATTCTCAAACTCTCTCAGTGTACCACGGTTCTGATAGTCGTCAGACCAGTCTGTGTATTCTCCACCATCCTGTTCCCAATAGATATTCTGGTAGAGATCGTTGACCGCCATTTCTATCTCGGCCTCATCTTGATACCAACTTTCTGTCGAACCGTTGGCTAATGGGTTCAAGTCCAAGTCGCTGCAAGATGTTAGCGCTACGGCACAACCCAAGATTATTGCTATATTTTTACGTTTCATAATTTTCAGTATTTAGAATTGAACAGATAAACCAAACAGTAGTGAAGTGGTGATAGGATAGCCGGCATTCGAGCCAGAAGTCCTCTCAGGATCCCAACCCTGCGGATAGTTATGCAAGCAGAACAAGTCAGATCCAGACACGTAGACCCTTACATTATTCATATGGGCTTTTTGTGTCAGCGTCTTGGGGAGTGTGTATCCGAGCGTTAGGTTTTTCATACGAAGATAACGGCCATTGAAAATCCAGTAGTCCGACATCTGGCCATAGTTGGCAGCTCTGTTAGAATATGTCAGACGGGGATATTTGACGGCAGCATTCTCTGCATCGCTGTTCTTAGAACTCCAGTAGTTGCCATCAAGTTCTACAGGGAAATCACCCCATTGGTTCTGATAGCCCTCAACCATCATCGGTGTAATACGTGCATTCTGCTTAGCTACGCCCTGGAATACCATTCCGAAGTCGAAGCCTTTCCAAGAGGCGTTGAAATTGATACCGAAGGTGTAGCGTGGGAGCGAACCGCCCAGGAGTACTCGGTCGTACTCTGGAGAAATCAGGCCATCGGGCACACCGTCGGGACCAGAAATATCCTTATACTTGATGTCACCCACCTGTGTGTTCATATTCAACTTGGCAGATCTGTCGAGATCTTCCTGCGTCAAGAACAGACCTTCAGAGACGAAACCGTACCACTCGTCAAACTCGCTACCCTCCATCTTTGTCTTGGCACCCAATACCTGTGTACCGTTCATGTTGCCCATCTTCGAGATGAAGTCTGATAAATTGGCGGTGATAGAATAGCGGAAGTCGTTGATCTGATCGCGCCAGCCGAGCTCAAGGTCGAAACCTACGGTCTTCATCCTGCCTGCATTAACGCTGGGGCTGTTATAGCCGATGAACTGTGGAATCTGCACGTTCAGAAGCATGTCCTTGGTGTCTTTGCGATAGAAATCAAAGGTGAACCACAGACGGTTGTTCAGGAAATTGGCATCGAGACCGATGTCCCATGTCTCAGTAGTTTCCCATGAAATGTCTTTCACGGCATAGTCCAACTGGGCAGCGGTAAGGTCGGTGACCACATTCGATCCGTCGAGGAACATCGCAGTACCGAAGCCCATGGCTGCCTGATACGGATAGTAGCTGCCGATACGCTCATTGCCGAGTCTACCCCAGGAGCCTCTGAGCTTGAGATATGATAGCCATGGAAGATTTGCTTTCTGCATGAATGGTTCCTCGGAGATGATCCAACCAGCGGAGAAGGATGGGAAGGTTGCCCAGCGATTGTCGGAATGGAAGCGCGAAGAACCGTCACGACGGATGTTAGCCTGCAACAGATAACGGTTGGCGAAACTATAGGTCAAACGTCCAAAGAATGAGCGGTAGGCATATTCGTAGGCATCTCCTGTGTTGTCGCGGAAGTCTGCGGGACCAGCATTCAGATAAGGATAGCCTGTCATCTTATACTGGTCGCGAGAGGCTGTCAGGTTCTCCCAGAAAGCGTGGTAATCCTCATAACCTGCCATTGCTGTGATGCTGTGCTGGCCAAGATCCACGGCATAGTTGGCGAAGAGTTGTGTGGTAACATCGTAGTTGTCGTCGCGCTGTTCTGTCAGCTTTGTTGTGAAGCAGTCGCCCATGTAGCCTTTTATAGTGTTGGGATCGTCGGCAAATGTGTAGGGCACCTGTTTTACGAAAAGTTTCTGCTTATAGAAATGATAGTTAGGAGCAACGACTGCAGAGATCTTCAGACCCTTAAGGGGGATGATGTCAATGCCGGCCTTTCCAGCAATCGTGTTGTCCCAGTAGGTCCTGTTACCACCGTCGGTGATACGTGCCAGCGTGTTGGCACCGTCCTTCACATCGCCCCACATGCCGTTAGTCCATCTGTCAGCATAGATAGAAGGAATCTGCATGTTCTGAATCTGGAACGGATCAATCTGAGGTGTGACATACCTGGCTCTGTTGAAGTTTACATCGAGATGGGCCTCAAGGAACTTGTTAATCTTAAAGTCGTTGTTGGCGCGGATCATAAAGCGCTCATAGTTCTTGTTAACATGTAGTCCTTCTGTCTTGTCGTAACGGAATGACACCTTGCTCTGCACCACCTTGCCGCCACCGGCCAGGTTTATGGAGTGTGTGGAGCGCGGTGCAGAACTCTTCACTAACAGTTTCTGCCAATTCACTACGGGGTACTTGTCTGGATCAGTAGCGTTGTTCTTCACCCAGTTAGCTACCTCGTCCTCAGTGAATCGTTGATACCATCCGCCCGAGGGGTTATCGTTGTAGCGCAGCTCATTGAACATCTCCATATAGCGCTGAGCACCTACAAATTTGGGGAGGTTGGTGGGAATCTCCACACCATACTCAAAGTTATAGGCAAGTGACAGGTCGTCTTCCTTAGCGTGCTTGGTAGTGATCACAATGACGCCAGCTGCAGCACGTGAACCATAGATAGAAGCCGAAGCGGCATCTTTCAACACCGTCATGTTCTCGACATCGTCTGGATTAACCTGATTGATATCGCCTGGAACACCATCTACGATAACCAATGGTGAAGAGTCGCCCATAGTTGTGATACCACGTACACGGATGCTCGTACCAGAGCCGGGGTCTCCGGAGCCACGAGTCACTGTTACGCCTGATACAGCACCTTGGAGAGCCGTTGACAGCTGAGTAGTCCTTCGAGAAGAAAGATCATCACCCTTAATGGAGCCAACAGCACCTGTAAGGTCTTTCTTCTTCATAGTACCATAACCAACGACTACCACATCCTCCAGCATTTCAGAATCCTCAGTAATCGTGATGTTCATATCAGTACCAGGTTTAGCAAGTAACGTCACAGTCTTGTAGCCGATGTAGGAAATCTCAAGTTGTGCGCCATCACCTACCTGAATAGAGAAGTTTCCATCGAAATCAGTAACAGTGCCGTTAGTTGTGCCTTTCTCCATAACGGTAGCACCAATAACAGCCTCTCCAGAACCATCTACAACCCGGCCTTTTACTTGATGTTTGCCAGTTTGCAGAACAGAAGACGCATCATTCGTCATACTTGTCTTTACTGCATTTGCTTCCACTGCGGAAAACAGTAGTGTGCAGGCAAAGACAGGGACTAATGTTCGTTGCAAAGAGTTTTTTTTCATACGTTAGTTTTTAATTAGTGAATATTATTAATTTAGGTTTAGGGTTTTTAACTCGCCATTTTGCTATACCCCAGTTTGGGATAAGACATTGTATTCTTTCGATATTCTGTATAAGTAATTGTATTTCAATCGTAATGACATAAAGAATATCTTGATTGTCAATTTTTTACAAGATTTTCTTGTCCTCAATAGGGTGTCAATTATTGATTGAATAAAAGGTTTCGGCTGCAAAGATATGAAGATTACTCCACAGGATATGTGTTAAAAAAA